>JAZNJV010000063.1:0-7267 GCA_045578225.1 Clostridia bacterium
ACGCTCGAGTTTCCGTGATACACGCTTAGTCCGCCTTCCGCTTCCTGTACCTCCACAAATACTGCTTGGGCGGCTACTGCAATGCCGGCTCTAAGTTTTGGCACTAACACGTACATTTCGCTGTATCCATCCGAAATAAACATAAGCTTTACAGCCCCTTCTATCGGCAAAAAGCCATTTCCGTCTCCTACGTAAGAATCATATATCCATGTCCCTGCATTCCCTCCGCTTGGCAAAAGCCCGCCTACTGCATCGGAGATTGCCCTGTATACTGCATCGGCGGAAGGCGGAATCGGTACACCCTCCTTCACGTCACTCGCTATATCCATCTCCGCGACAACGGTTATTTGGCTACCGTTTTTTTCTACTGTTGTCTGCACAGGCCCACCAAAGCGTATACTGTCTCCTTTTTTCAGTTCTATGGTCGACCCGTCCGGAAGCCCTGTCGCAAGCTCTATTTTGTCTATGCTGTTTTCTTTGGCCTCTTCAGCGGCCGCTTGCAGCGCATCATATACCGCACCGGCTGTCGGCGGTAAAGTGCCGCCTTCCGCAATTACGGTTGTTTTATTTCGGGAAAACGCATCCCAAACTCCGCCACTCGTGATAAGGTTTTGGCTTCCTTCTGTCGGTGTCTCGTCGGCGCCTTCGATATCCACGGCATCATGCGTATGCGGCACCACCGTGTGCGTGCCTACTTCTCGTAGGATTTCCTGCTTGTCTTCTTCGGTCCAGTAGTCTTCTCCGCGGCGCGGTGTCTCCCCCTGCACCTTTCCGGCTGCATATTTTGTTCCGTCGCTCGTCTCTATGTATAAAATGCCGTCCTCTACATATGCGTTTTGGACGACCGTGCCATACTTCAAAATCTTTTCTTCTACATCGCCTACCGCGCGCAGCGCTTCTTCCGCGCTTTCCTTGGCCGCGTTTGCAGACGAAGCCGCGCTCCCTGCACTTTGTTCCGCACTTTTAAGCGTTTCCCCTATGGCCTCGCCCTGGAAGTCCGAAAGCGTCAAAAGCGCCTGCCAGGTGTCCTCTTCTTCTGTTTTCCATTCCAGTATTTTGTTTTCGGCATTATACCGTATTTGCGCCCCGGCACCCTTTTCCCCGATAAGGCTTTCTAGCCATTCTTCCTCCGTGCCTTTAAATCCGTGCTTTACGGCAATGCCGTACGCCGTCAGGTAATAGCCTCGCCATTTTTTCCCTTCCATGCCCTGTCCCCCTTTATGCATGCGTATCCGCAGGTCTGTACCATGTGGCAAACCAACGCATAAATTCTCCAAAATGCGCATTGAACATCTGCATCGTGTTCTGGTATTTCGAATACTCCCCGTTTGCAAAGTCAATCATCGCGCACACATACGGCACGTAGAGCTTATCATGCGGCGGGCGCACGATCAGCTCCTTCTCGTCGTCCTCCGGAGAATATACGATAATCTCCTCCGAGGCGAGGAGAAGCACCTCCGTCTGCACCATGCCTTCGCACTCATTAAGCCACGCCACCTTCATCTCCTCGGAATAGGCGTTCGGGCGAAGCTCATCCACCCTTTCTAAAACTTCCCGTACTGTCATTTTCTTCTCCTTTATCAAAAAGCCGGGCAGCGGTACCCCGCCGCCCGGTCCTTCGCCCTCCCGAGTCCGTTATGCCGAAACGAGCGTGTCGCCGCCCGCAATACCGCCGACAGCTGCAAAGCGCCAGTCGTTAAAGCCTGCAATAAATCTTGCATAGCCGCTCCAGACATTTGCATCGTTGCCATCGTCAATGCGGCTCTTTACCTCGAGCTTCGTTCTGTCAAGCCATACGGCACCGCCATACTCCTTGTTGTAGTCTGCATCAATGAGCATCCACGGCTTTGCGCCTTCGGTGATGAACTGATTGAGGTACGGCCAGATGATAACGTTCCATCTGCCGAAGAGATAGTTAAAGCCGTTGTTGGCCGTGTTCGGGTCCTTGTCCGCGCCGATGGCCGCGAATACCGCCTTCTTTAAGGTGTATTCGTTCGGAATCACGATGGTGGTCGGTGCCACGTCCAGGATTTCGGCATTGTCGCCGCGAAAGTCCTGCATCTTCGATTCCATAGCCGCCAGAGCGTCATCGGAAAAAGCATCTGCAAAGAGGTTCGACTGTGTGCCCTTGCCGAGCTTCGAGGGATGGTCCTTCGAGAAAAGCGCCTTCCCGTCCGCACACTTTGCGTCAAACTTTCTGCCGCCAAAGTCCACAGCGCTCTTGCCGCTCATCGCGCCGCCTAAAAGTGCGGCCGCAAACTTTTCACGCGTTCTGTAGTAGCCTGCAACAAAGTTGGCAGGCCGCTTCTTAAGCTCCATAAGCTTTGCATCGTCCACCATTTCACGGGAAATGGAGAACTGGTCCTTCCAGGTCATATGCTCCAGGAACTTATCGTAGCCTTCCTGCATACCGTCGTTCGGGTATTCGCCGTTTTCGCCCACGGGCTTAAAGCCGTCCATAGCCGTCATCGTTGTAAACTTTTCGCCCCAGTGCGTGCTTGTGCTCATGCTAAAAAGCTCGGGAATCATGGACTGCTGTTCAAATGCTTCCCCGTGCTTTTCGAGGAACATACGAATCGGCGCCTGGCTCTTGCCGAAAATAGAATCCTGAAGGCCGCTGCCTTCGGTAAATGTCATATTTGCCATATTGTTTCACCTCTCTCCTTATACAAGACGGACCAAAACGTCGTCTTCCAAAATGCCGACAATTTTGTATTTACCGTTTTCAGTTTCCACAAAGCCGTCGTGTGTAAAAACACACCTCGCGCCAATCTCCGGCGCACCGTCTGCCAAACCCCTCGCCTTATATACAGCCTCACGGCTCATACGCACAACAGGTAAAATACCATCCTTGGCCTCCTCCGCCATCGAAAGGTATTCTGGGTCATCTCCCGGCGAAGCTTCTATCAAACAACCGGTGCCAAAAACAAGCACCATCCCCACAGACATAGTATCTGTGCCGCATGGCAAGTATTCAACGCCCGGCACATGGCCGTCATCGGTTTTGTAAATTTCAAGTACCATATTTCTCTATTCCTCCCTTTCGGTTTTTATTTTTTTCTGTACGCTGCATAGTGCTTTCGGATTTCCGCATCCGTCGCACCGGGGTTAAAGGTGCGGTACTCTGCCGCAATGTCCGCCGGCACCTCCTCGGCGCCGACTCTTCCCGTCCCCGTTTTTTCAAGATGATGCTTCGAACGCTCCGCATTTAGCGCCTGCTGCCTTGCGCGCGCCTCGGCGCCTCTTGCAAGCGTGTCAAAATGCGTAATCTTATATGCATCTGTCAGCGTGTACCCCCGCTTTACGAGCGCGTAAATCTCGGGGTATTTTTCATTTTCCGTGATGTCTGAAAGACTTCGAACGGAAGGGTCCAGCTCGCCAATCTCGCGCACCTGCGCCGAGATTTTGGCTTCCGCCGCCCTCTCTCTCGCCTCACGGCTGATTTTCTCCGCTTCCTCTGCCTTTCGCCGTGCCTCGCGCACCTCGGGAAGGTCCTCGATAAATTCGCGGTATTCCTCGTCAGAAACGCCGCTCATCTTCTTGAAGCTTTCCTTCTTCTCTTTCGAAAGGTTCTCGCGGTATGCCTCGAACTCTTCCTTCGAGGTAATCGGTTTTTGGGTGTACGGGTCGAGTATCCCCGTCACCTTAAAGACTTCGGAAACATAGTCCTCCGCCTCTTTTTTCGCGCGGTTTATTTTCTCCTCCGCCTCTTTCTCCGCACGCCTTCTGGCCGCGGCAAAGCCGGCATTTTCTTCCGCGCTCTGGCGAGGCGCCGCTTGCGGCTTCTCTTCCGAAGCTTCGGCTTCTGTCCCGCCATCGGCCGCATTGTCCGGTTCGGCGATTTCCGTCTCTTTTTCGCCTTGCATATCGGCTTCCGCCATTTCTGTTTCCGCCGTATCTATGCCAAATACTGCACCGTAATCAATCTCACTCATAGTCATTCTCCTTGTATTTTTACGCTTTTACTGCGAATCGTTTAGGGATTTCCCTATTTCTTTGTGCGAAGGTCTTCGCCCGTCTTCACGGTGCTGTTACCGCGCTTTGTCGGCACGGCACACGGCGCCTCTACCTTCTGTGCGCCTGTGTTTGCAATTTTGCCGCTGTAGCCCTTGCATTTTTCGGCCATACAAAATCCCTCCTTCCTTCGCTTTCTGTGCCCATTATACTGCATTTCTCGCGTCGCGACGCGTCATGTTGCATCAAAACAAGCCCCGAAAGCTGTTCTCCGGAGCAAAATTTGCCGTATTTTTTTCTAAACGCGCGTTATGGGCGTATATATCCGCGCGCCTCTCGTGGGGAAAAACGCTATTCCTCCAAGAGCGGCACGGGAAACCCCTCGTAATATCGCCGCACCGCACGGTCGAGTGTCTTTTGCGAGATGTAATGCTTTCTGCAAATTGCCACGCCCGTGGTGTCGGTCGTCACATACTCGAAAAGCGCTCCATAGTGCGGGCCTCCGTGCTCGATACAGAGATTCAGTATCTTCCTCTGCAGCGCAGGCGGAAGGTCTCTGTATATGCGCGACACAAAATAGATATACCCCTGCCGGTTATAGCTTACGTGCGCCCCCTTCCTGAATCGAAACATTGTCCCTCCTCTCTCTTCCTTCGGCTATCGGCCGCTTTCACTCGCCGCATCTCCAGCGTTATGTAAAGTCCGCGGTTTACAAGATTTTCCGAAAAATCCGCATCTGTGAAAACGAAGTCCGGATAGCGCTCTTCAAAATAGACGGCCGCACGCTTTTCGTCAATGGCACGTACCATCTCCTCCGTTTCCCTTCTGCCTATCACCCCGTCTCTCGTTATCGGCTCGGGCTTTATAAGATTTCGGCTCGCGTTCCACCGTTTGTAAAATTCGTGGCTTTTGGCCATGTAATGCGTAAGTGCCGCCACTCCCTCTTCTCCAAACTGCAGCCGCTTTGAATTTGCATACCCAAGCCCCCAAAGCTCCTCCAGCTCGTCTCTTGATAGTCCCCCGTTTACGATGAGGTGGTGATGCACTCTTCCGCCTTCTCCCCCAAACTCTGTGCAGCTTATGTATTTGAGCGCCGGGAGACCCCGTTCCTTCCACGCACGTTTCACACGCCGTAAATAGTTTTGCAGCGCCCTTCTCGCCTCCTCTGCCGTCACATGCTCCCGGTGCGTCAGATGAAGCGCTATATCCTTCTCCGTGAAATTCGTGTGCACGAGCCGTACCAGCTTCTTCTCTGCATTTCTCTGATTGATTTTCTCCTGTATCTCACTCGTCGGCTTGCACCTTCCCCTTCTCTTTCCCGAAAGTCCAAACACCGGATAGATTTCCGTGTCCATATACGCTCCGCATATGTACACATTCTCCCGTATAAAATATCTCCCCTTTGGCATACCCTTCCTCTCTCCCTTGGTTGTTAAGTTAAGATTCACTTACAAGCCCGAAATGCAGATAGCGCGTTTTCGCCCGGGCCTTCAGCCTGCATCTGCCGAAGACCTTGCGCGTCCTTTATATGAAAGCTCTTTGTGATTGCCACAGCCGCGTGTGGAAATCACGAAAAGCTCCCACCTTTACGGAAGCTCGTCCATAGTAAAGAGGTCTTCCTCTTTCGTCTCTTCCTTTGTAGCTTTGCCGCCTGCAAAATGCACCGCGTCCGCTAAAACCTCGTAGGATGTCCTTCTCTCGCCTTCACTTGTTTCGTACCCCTGCACCCGAAGGCTTCCCTCGAGAATAAGCATCTTCCCCTTCGGGAAATACCGGGCAACGTGCTCCGCAAGGCCCCGAAAGGCCACGCACGGGATAAAGTCCGCCTCGCGCACGCCATCCTTTCCGGCATGCGTTCTCTCAGAGGCAATCACAAACCGCGCCACACTTATGCCCTCCACCGTACTGCGAAGCTCCGCATCGCGCACCATACGCCCCTGTAAAATAATTTTATTTATCATAGGCTATTCCCCCATAATCGCTCGAAGCATACCTTCATCTGCAAAAATCGGAGCAACAACGCCCACCGGTTTCCGCGCTGCATCCGTAATCAGCACACGGTCTCCCTCTTTGCTTCCAAAAAAGTATTCGTCTTCAAACTCCTTGGCATATTTTTCGCTTATAAATATCGAAAAGTCGCTCCCTTTGTATCGCCGCACCAATGCACCGCCGTATACCAAAAGAAGCGGTGTTCTCTCGAGAGGGCTGTCCTCGCGCGTAAATTCAAAAATATTTCGCCCCTCGGGTTCCAAAAGCTTGGAAACGTCAAACACGCATTCCTCCAGTCTGAAGGCGTATCCCCTTTCTCCTTCTGCAACCCCGATCTCCTCTTCGTTCAAAACATAACGGTACACACGGTGTCCACGAATCATTGCCTTGCATATTTCCTGTTGCGCTCTGTCTCTTTTCATATTCCCTCCTATAAATAACTTTTTCCAAAAATCTGTACGAAAGCTTCCGCCGAAAGGCCGTGCACCTCCATGGCCTTTTTCTGCGCGATGCGGTGCAGCCTTCGCGCCACCGCCGCGTTTTGGTGTGCGCTCTCCCTTCCGAACTCGTGACAGCGAAAATGGTGCAGGTATACAAAAAGCCCGTATTTCTCTGAAAGCTTCCGCCGCCCGGTCCCGCCATACACATGGTGCTTATCAAGAGGATCCGCGCCTCCCGGCTCTCCGCAAAGAAAGCAAACACTTTTGTCCTTCTGTAAAATACTTTGTCGCATATCTCACCCTGCCGCTTCTATTTCTCGGTCGTCTCCGCCTCTGCGCGCGTAGGGTCCGGCTTATAAAACTTGCACGGCTTCGTACCGATTTTGCAAAGAAGACGTTTTAGCCCTCGGCACCCGTGCTCCACTGATTCGCTTACATACATCTTGCAATCCTTCTTACCTTCCATCGTCGTCGCAAGCTCCTTTCCTTATCGCTTTCCTTCTCGGAAAGCTCTCTTATATTTCGCTGCTCCTCCTCTTCCCCTTCAAACGCTTGCGTTTGTGGGGTCCCCGTTTTTGCCGCAAGCTCCTTTCTCATCGCTTCCTTCTTCGGTAGGGTCGAAAAGGCGCAAGAGGCCTTTTTCAAACGCCGCATCCTCCATCTCCGAAAACACAAGCGAAAGCGCACGGTAAAGGTCCTTTCTGTCTTCCGGAAACATTTGCGCTCTCTGCTCGGCTGCCTTTGCCGCCATCGATAGGGCAACCGCCATAATTACCTCGCTGCTCATGCCGTACTGCCGCGCTCCTTCCGCGTTCCTAAATAACCTGCTGTTTCCCAACATCTTCTCCTCCCTTATTCGTTATAAAAACATTTAAAAAGAATAC
>JAZNJV010000064.1:0-6939 GCA_045578225.1 Clostridia bacterium
CTCTTATTTTAAACTTGGGGAGTCAGAAATCATCATTTCCCGACAACCCCATTTATTTCATTTTAAGGATTTTGATTATTTTTCGTTTTTCTTTGCTTCTTCCATTGCCATAGCACGAACCTTTAAGGACAAGCCAAACAGATTGATAAATCCTTCTGCATCCTTGTGGCTGTAAAGCTCATGGCTGTCACCAAAGCTTGCAATATCCTCGTTGTAGAGGGAGTACGGGCTCTTGGCGCCTGCGGCAGAAATGCTGCCTTTGTAGAGCTTCAGGCGAACAGAACCTGTAACGGTTTCTTCCATAGAGTCTACCATCTTCGAAAGTGCTTCGCGAAGCGGTGTGAACCATTTGCCGTCATATACAAGTTCAGAGAACTTAACGGCAGCCTGACGCTTGAAGGCCTGGGTGTCGCGGTCGAGGCACAGGTATTCGAGTTCCTGCAGTGCCGCGTACAAAATGGTGCCGCCCGGTGTTTCGTATACACCGCGAGACTTCATGCCCACAAGACGGTCTTCTACGATATCGGTAATGCCGATGCCGTATGCGCCACCGATTTCGTTGAGCTTTTCTACAAGGGCAACAGGCGAGAGTGCTTCGCCGTCCAGCTTTACGGGTACACCCTTTTCAAAATCGAGCGTAATGTATTTTGCTTCGTCCGGCGCCTTCTGCGGCGGAACGGTAAGCTTTAAGAGAGAATCAAGCTGCGGCTCGTTTGCAGGATCCTCCAGGTCCATACCTTCGTGGCTGATATGCCAGATATTTCTGTCGCGGGAATAGAGATCCTTCTTTGTTACCGGGATCGGAATGTTATGGGCTTCCGCATAGTCTACAGCATCTTCGCGGGACTTAATATCCCAAACACGCCAGGGAGCAATAATCTTAAGCTCCGGTGCCAATGCTTTAATGGTAAGTTCAAAACGAACCTGGTCGTTACCCTTGCCGGTAGCACCGTGGCAAATGGCGGTGGCGCCTTCCTTTTTCGCAATTTCTACAAGACGCTTTGCGATAATCGGACGGGCATGCGAAGTGCCGAGGAGATATTTACCTTCATAAATAGCACCGGCTTTTACGGTGGGGAAGATAAAGTCTTTTACATATTCTTCGCGAAGGTCCTCAAGGTAGAGCTTGGAAGCACCGCTCTTGAGTGCGCGTTCTTCCAGACCTTCTGTTTCTTTACCCTGTCCTACATCACCGCAAACGGCGATAACTTCACAGTCATAGTGTTCGTGCAGCCAGGCAATAATAATCGAAGTGTCCAGACCGCCCGAGTAAGCGAGTACGATTTTTTCCATCTTGGAACATCCCTTTCTGTGTTACTTTTTCTACAGTATACCACATAATAAATAATTATGCAATACTTTTTGAAAATTTATGCAAAAAAATTCATTTTCTTGCATAACAGGAGAAAATCCCCTGCATGCATGGTATTATATCGAATTTCAGGGAGAATGTCAAGGCTTTATATAGAAAAAGAGGCTGCTAAAAAACAGCCTCTTTCAAAATTTTATGCACGTTTGAATGCTTCTTTTAAAATATGCGAAGCGCTTTGAAAAAAGTCTACCACCTTAAAGCGGATTTGCACATCCTCAGAAGCGTTTGGGGTAAGGATTGCCGCGTCCTCACCTAAAGCGGCGGTAAGCGCTGCGGCACTCTCGCGCGAGACGCTGCCATCCACAAAGCAGAGGGGCGGAAACATCACGCACCACCAGTTTTGGCCTCGGGCTTCGCCGATTTCTACGCGTACCGCGTCATAGTCGCCCGCGGGAAGTGCGATGCCCTCATAGTATCTTGTAGGAAAGTACGTTTTTTCCAGCGACAGCGATACGGGATACGAAAAGCCTTGCCTTTCGATTTCATCCGCTGTCGCCTTTGTAAGGCGTTCCTTTTCTCTTAAAAAGAGCGCCGCGGATTCCTCACGCGTTTTGCAAGCGGCAAACACCTCTCCGCTTTCCTCTAAAAGGCGGTCACGTACGGAAAGCTTCAAAGCCTGATCGGCCGCGTCATCGCTATGCGCCAAAACATGTAGCCGAAGCACATTCTGTGCCACATTTTCCTGCAGAGATTCTGCATATATCGTAAGTCCAAAAGACACAATAAGACCCATACATAGTGCAATTATGATTTTTTTCATACTGTTCACCTCGATGTAGAGTATTTCCAAAAAGGTGATTTTGTATGCAATGTATGAAAAAATTAAAAAATCGAAGAAACGGGTGTTGTGAGACACGGACGAAGCCCAAGCGCAGTAAAACGCTCTCCGGCCGCTTCCGCTCTTTCACGCGTGCGGAATATACCGTATACCACAGAGCCGCTACCTGTCATCAAGGCGGCATCTGCGCCCTCTTTAAGAAGAAGTTCCTTATATTCTGCAATTTCGCCTCTGGGAACAAACGCCTCGAGCGTGTTGTGCATACGACTTAAAACACCGTCTAAATCACGGCACCAAAGCGCATTTACGATTGCAGGCGTGTCAGGATGCTCTTTGATTTTGTCCATTTCCACAAGACTGAAAATCTTTTTTGTGCTGAGCGGAAAACGCGGTCTTAAAAGAAGAATGTGACAGTGCGGCATAGGCGCAAGCGGGGTAAGCCGCTCCCCAAGTCCTTCCGCAAGGCAGGTGCCGCCTGTCATACAAAACGGCACGTCAGCACCGCACATAAGACCGATTTCCAAAAGGCGCGAAAAGGGAACAGGGAAGCCGTACATACGATTGAGCCCCATCAAGACTGCCGCCGCATCGGCGCTGCCACCGCCAAGTCCACCGCCTACGGGAATGCGTTTCTTAAGATGAATGAAAACGCCTTCCGAAGAAGCGATTTCATCGAAGAACAGACGGGCAGCGCGCCAGGCAATATTTCGTTCATCGCCCGGCAGAAACGTAAGGTCACTTTGTACGCATATTTCTGGGTGGGGGCGAAGTGTAACTTCGTCGAAAAGACGGATAGATTGCATAACCGAGCAAAGGTCATGGTATCCGTCAGGTCGTTTTCCGATAATATCTAAAGAAAGGTTGATTTTCGCGTGCGCACGTAGTTTTATCATGCTTTTTCTTCTCCCAAGAGAGATTTTAAATAGTCCTTAAACTGTGCCCCCACATCCTCGCGGGAGAGGGCGAATTCCACCGTGGCCTTGAGAAAGCCGATTTTGCTGCCCACATCATACCGCTTACCCTCAAAAGCGTATGCGTACATCGGCTGCAGCTGCGCGAGTGCACAAAGAGCATCGGTAAGCTGAATTTCGCCGCCGGTGCCGGGGCGCGTCTGCTCAAGTAGTGTGAAAATTTCAGGGGTAATGATATACCGGCCGAGTACCGCAATGTTACTCGGGGCGTCTTTCTTTTGAGGCTTTTCTACCATGCCCGAAATGCGGTATATATCTTTTTCCACGGGTGCGGCCTTCACGATGCCGTATTTGGAAACATCTTCGTCCGGCACTTCCTGTACGCCGAGTATGGTAGCGTTATATTTTTCATATACGTCCATCATCTGGCGGAGACACGGGATTTTAGAGCGTACAATATCATCCCCGAGCAAAACGGCAAAAGGCTCATTTCCCACAAAGGATTTGGCACATAAAATGGCGTGCCCGAGCCCGAGAGCCTGCTTTTGGCGCACATAATGAATGTTTGCAAGGGAGGATATGTATTCGAGCGTTTCAAGATATTCTGTTTTTTCGGCACGCGCCAGCTCATTTTCAAGCTCGTAGGACTTATCGAAATGGTCCTCAATCGCACGCTTGCCACGGCCTGAGATAATGAGAATATCGCGGATGCCGGATTTTGCGGCCTCCTCGATAATATACTGGAGTGTGGGGGTATCTACAATCGGAAGCATTTCTTTCGGGACTGCCTTAGTAGCCGGGAGGAAACGGGTGCCGAGCCCTGCGGCGGGGATTACAGCCTTTGTAACTTTCATAGTACATCTTCCTTCCTATAATTTTCAAGACCGTTTGTCATGGCGGTAAACATTCTTTCTTTAATACCTCGATGCTCGTGGGCAAGCTCTGCGAGGAACTCTTTGGCATATTGCCGTTTTGTATAGCCGTTTGCCGGACACGGGTTATGTACGACCGGTGCACCGCTGCGGTTTATAAAGCCGATCACATCCTGCTCTTTCATATACAGCATCGGGCGAATGACATGGATGTCCTTTCGATCGAGATACGTAACGGGGCTAAACGAATGCAGGCGTCCTTCGTAAAAAAGGCACAGTATAAAGGTTTCCAGTGCATCGTCATTGTGATGTCCAAGCGCCACTTTCCTGCAGCCGTGCTCGAGTGCCGCATCATGCAGCGCACCACGGCGAAGCTTTGCACAAAGCGAGCAGGGGTTTTCTTCTTTCCGTATATCAAAAAGAATTTCCCGAATGTTCGTTTCCTGTACCAAAAGCTGCATGCCCTGTGCCGCAAAGTAAGAGGCGAGAGGGGTAAAATCCATATCCGGAAAGCCGAGGCTTAAGGTGATGGGAACCACTTCAAATTTTTTGGGATAAAACCGGCTGAGCGCATGAAGTGCAAGCGCGAGCGTTACGCTATCCTTACCGCCGGAAACGCCAACGGCAATCCTGTCGCCGTCTTCAATCATGTGATAGTCGTCCACCGCGCGGCGCACATAACTTAAAACTTTCTGCACTTATTCTGTCCTCCCTAAAAGCGCCAAAAAGGCAGCTTCGTCTATAATTGTAATGCCGAGGCCTTTCGCCTTTTCGAGCTTGGAACCGGCGGCTTCTCCTGCGAGTACATAATCCGTCTTTTTCGAAACACTTCCGGAAACGCGCCCGCCCTCATCCTCAATCAGTTTCGACGCGTCATTTCGCGAAAGAGTGGGAAGCGTTCCTGTCAAAACAAAGGTTTTCCCTTCGAAAAGGGTGCCGCATTCTTTCTGCTCGGCGGTCATCGAAACGCCCGCGGCGCGAAGGTTTTCTAAAAGCGTACGCACCTCGGGGTCTGCGAAATACGAAACAATACTCTCGGCCATCTTCCCGCCAATCTCATACACTTCGCTAATTTCCTCTTTTGTGGCAAGCATGAGTGCATCAAGCGATACAAAACGGTCAGATAAAATGGTAGCGGCGCGCTTTCCTACGTGGCGAATGCCAAGACCAAATACTAGGGAGGCAAGACCGCGCACTTTCGAATTTTCAATCGCGGCAAGAAGGTTTTCGGCACTCTTTTCGCCGAATCCTTCAAGCCCTTGGAGTTCTTCTTTTGTAAGCGTGTATATATCGGCTATCGAATGGATAAGTCCCTCCGCTAAAAGCTTTTCTGTAAGCGCGGGACCAAAGCCTTCAATGTCCATCGCATCGCGCGAGGCAAAGTGGATAATTCTTCTGGCACGCTGTGCATCGCAGCGGTCACCCACGCATCTATATGCGGCTTCGTTTTCCTCGCGCACAAGCGGCGCACCGCAAACCGGACAAGCTTCGGGCATGGAGAAAGGTGTAAGCTTCCCCTCACGCTTTGTAGGCAGCGAGCATACAACAGCGGGAATAATATCGCCGGCCTTTTGTACCAAAACGCGGTCGCCAATGCGAATATCCTTTTCGCGGATAAAATCAATATTGTGCAGCGTTGCGCGGCTCACAGTCGAGCCGGCAATGCGTACAGGCTCGAGCACAGCATTCGGGGTGGCCGCGCCCGTGCGCCCAATTTGAATGACAATGTCAAGGAGCGTAGTTTCCTGCTGTTCGGGCGGGAATTTATAGGCCGCCGCCCAGCGCGGATATTTCGAGGTGCTGCCGAGCTCTGCACGGGCAGAAAGCGCGTCCACCTTCAAAACGGCTCCGTCAATGTCGCAGGGAAGGGTAGCGCGACTTTCGCCAATGGCTGCGATGCGCTCCCACACCGCCTCTATCGTGGAAACAGGTGGTGCGGTATCAATCACCTTAAAGCCGAGTTCGCGGAGTTTTTCAAGGCTTTCACTGTGAGAAGTGTAGGAAAGGCCTTCTGCGCGCTGAATGTTAAAAACATATATATCAAGACCGCGAGATGCGGCAATGGAACTGTCTAGCTGACGCAGGCTCCCTGCCGCCGCGTTTCGGGGATTTGCAAAAAGCGCCTCGCCCGCGATTTCGCGTGCCGCATTTAGAGCTTCAAATACCTTTTTGGGCATAAAAACTTCGCCGCGTACCTCAAGATAGGGCACGGGTTTTGCGAGGCGAAGCGGAATGGAACGGATCGTTTTTAAATTCTGGGTTACGTCTTCCCCCGTCACCCCGTCACCACGGGTAGAACCGCGAAAGAAAACACCGTCGCGATATTCAAGGGAAACGGAAAGGCCGTCAATTTTCGGCTCCACCGTATATATGGGGTTTGTAATGGAAGCGCGAACGCGTTCGTCAAAAGCCGAGAGCTCCTCTAAACTAAATACGTCCGCAAGGCTTTCCATAGGCACAGCATGTACCACAGGGGCAAAGCCTTCCGCCACCGCGCCGCCGACTCTTTGTGTAGGCGAATCAGGCGTGATAAGAGAAGGGTCAGCCGCTTCCATATCTTCTAAAGTCCGGAGAAGACGGTCATATTCAAAGTCGCTAATTTCGGGCGCATCTTTTACATAATATAAATAATTATGGTGGTGCAAAAGCTCACGAAGAGCATGAATGTCCATAGTTTCACCTCTTTCTTATATTTTACTAAAAAAACAAAGATATGTAAAGAAGAAAATGAAAAAATGTAAAAAGGGATTGCGGGCGTGCCCGCCTTGTGATATACTGAAAACAATTTCAGGAAAGGAGCGCGCGCATGGAAAAAGAAATCAAAGCTTTTTTGGCGGAACAGTTTCTGACGGATGTCGGGTTTTCAAAGTGTGAGGATACGCCGTTTCCCGGTCTTACCCACGCCGTTTCTATGGTATTTGGTCTTTCCGACGCGGTAGTGGAAGGGATTACGGATATGCCCACCCACACGTATTTCCATCACTACAGAACGATGAATGCCTATAT
>JAZNJV010000065.1:0-14735 GCA_045578225.1 Clostridia bacterium
CGTAATCGTAATTTTGCCTTCCGTAATGGCATTTGTAATATCGGCAAGAAGCCCTCTTCGGTCAGTAGACTCAATTTGAATATCCGAGAGATAGGAGCCTTTCTGATTTTCCGTCCAGTAGCAGGAAATCAGGCGGCCACGGTCTTCGTCAGAAAGCGTTTCAGGATTTACGTTTACGCAGTCGGTGCGGTGTACAGAAACGCCGCGTCCTTTTGTAATGTAACCTACAATATCATCGCCCGGAATCGGCATACAGCATTTCGAAATACGAACAAGACAGTTGTCAATGCCGTGCACGGTGATATTCGAAGCGCCGCTGGTACGTTTGACGGGTGCAAGCGCCGTCTTGATTTCTTCTTCTTTTGCCACTTCGCGGCTAAAGTCTTTAAGGCGCGTAATGATTTTTGGTGCCGTAATACTGCCGTAGCCAATTGCGGCATACATATCGTCGATATTCGAGAAGCTATAGCGGCGCAGGCACGGCTCTAAATATTCTTTTTTAAAGAGTTGTGAAAAAGTGTAGCCTTGGCGCCGCAGTTCACGCTCAATAGACTCTTTGCCCTTTTCAATATTTTCCTCACGCATTTCTTTTTTAAGCCATGCGTTGATTTTGCTGCGTGCCTGGTTTGTCTTACAGATTTTGAGCCAGTCGCGGCTGGGGCCGTGTACAGACGAGGAAGTGAGAATTTCTACAATATCCCCGGTTTCGAGCTGATAATCGAGCGGCACAATCTTGGAATTCACTTTTGCACCCATCATTTTGCTGCCCACAGCGCTGTGGATGGCAAAAGCAAAGTCGATGGGGGTGGAGCCAGCGGGCAGGTTGATTACGTCACCGCGCGGCGTGAAAGTGAAAACTTCATCGGCAAAGAGGTCGATTTTTAAGGTGCGCATAAATTCCTCTTCGTCGGTAAGATCTTGCTGAATGTCCAAAAGCTGGCGCACCCATGCAAATTTTGCATCTGCCGAATCGCTTTTGGTGCTTTCGGTACCCTCTTTGTATTTCCAGTGCGCCGCAATACCGTGCTCAGCAGTGCGGTGCATTTCGAATGTACGAATCTGAATTTCACAAGGGCTTCCCTGGGGGCCCATAACCGTTGTGTGCAGCGATTGATACATGTTCGGCTTTGGCATGGCAATATAGTCTTTAAAACGCCCCGGGAGCGGAACGTACAGCTCATGCACCATGCCGAGAACGGTATAGCAATCATTTACGGTGTTTACAATAATGCGTACGGCAAAAAGGTCATAAATTTCGTCAATGGACTTATTTTGCGTGTACATTTTCTTAAAGATACTGTAGAAGCTTTTGGCGCGGCCTTCGAGCTTATACGTAAGGCCCAGCCCTTCCAGACGCTCCGCCAGTGTCTTTTTGATATCTTCAATATACGCATCCCGCTCGTTTTTCTTCTTGTTGATGCTTTCTACAATTTCGTAATAGGCAACGGAATCGAGATGGCGAAGCGAAAGATCTTCAAGCTCCCATTTGATTTTGGAGATACCAAGTCTGTGTGCGAGCGGTGCATATACTTCAAGTGTCTCGCGCGCCTTGATAAGCCTTTTGTGCGGCGGCATGTTTTTGAGTGTGCGCATGTTATGGAGACGATCCGCAAGTTTTATTAAAATAACGCGGATATCCTTGGCCATAGCAAGAAACATTTTGCGAAGGCTTTCAATCTGCTGTTCTTCTTTATCATGGAACTGGATTTTATCAAGCTTCGTAACGCCTTCTACCAAAAGGGCAATATCTTCCCCGAAATCGCGCGTGATGTCTTCTACCGTCACGGGTGTATCTTCCACAACGTCATGTAGAATACCTGCGGAGATGGCCTCAATATCAAGCTCCATGTCTGCCAAAATACCGGCTACCGCCAAAGGGTGAACAATATACGGCTCGCCCGATTCACGCCATTGGTTTTTGTGCATATCTGTGGCGAGAAGATAGGCTTTGTCGAGAAGCGCAAAATCCGCTTCCGGTTGGTATTTTTTTATTTTTTCTTTAATTTCCTGATAGGTGACATGCGTGTTTTGCATATGAGTGCTCCCTTATCCTATTGTTTTGTGCGAATGTCCTGCATGATAATCTGCGGCGTCTCGGCACCGGCATATGTATTGATGTTCAGTTCCCCTATGATATCCACAACGTCACCACGGGAGAGCGTGTTTTCCAGTTCACCGCGACCAAAGGCAATGCAGTCTACCGCGGCCCCGTTTTTGAAAAGGCGTAAAAATAAATGCTTTTTATCCTTGGAGGTTCGTACAGATGAAAGTGTCACGCCCGAAAGCAAGAAAACAGGTTTTGCATTTCCGGCCCCGAACGGCTCCAGACGGCTGATTTGCTTTGCCACCTCGAGAAGGGGAAGCGTAATATCAAGGGGTGCATCTACATCAATAGACGGCACGGTCTCTTCCTCGGAGGTAACACTGTCGGCGTAGCGGTTTAGCGCCTCGGAAAGCGCCTCTATATTTTTTGCCGGTACTGTAAGGCCAGCCGCCAGCGCGTGGCCCCCAAAGCGGTCGAGTAGAGGCTCTGCCAAGGAAAGAGCATCGAATAAATTGAGCCCTTCCACCGCACGACCGGAGCCTTTGCCCGTTTCACCGTCTGTAGAAATCAAAATGGTTGTTTTGTAATATAGCTCCGAGAGTTTCGAGGCAATAATCCCTATGATGCCATGGTGCCATCCTTCATGCGAGAGAACCATTACTTTTTTATCTGCAAAGTCGCCTGCCTCTATCTGCGAAAGCGCCTCTTCCATAATGGTGTTTCCAATCTGCTTTCGCGCATCGTTTTGCGCGTTTAGCATATTCGCAATCTCAGCAGCTTCCGCCTTCGATTCGGTAAGAAGAAGTTCTACCGCGGGCAGGCAGCTGCCCATGCGCCCCGCAGCGTTTAGGCGCGGCGCGGCGTAATAGCTGATTTGGTAAGACGAAACCGTCTCCGACGGAATGGCCGCTGCCTCAAAAAGCGCGGCAAGACCTACAGAAGGCATCTTTCGCATTTTTCGTATTCCAAGCGCGGCAATTGCACGGTTTTCCCCGGTAAGGGACACGACATCGGCGATGGTGGCAAGTGCTGCAATGTCGGCATATTCCGTTACCATGCGCTTTGTGTCACCCGAAAGTGCACATACAAGCTTAAACGCAACGCCTGCACCGGCAAGCGCTTTAAACGGATAGGGACAATTCTTCTGCTTGGGGTTTATCACAGCATGTGCCTTTGGTAGTGATTCGCCTACCGAGTGGTGGTCGGTAATAATTACATCCACCCCAAGGCGTTCCAAAAGCGCGGTCTCGGCGCAGGCTGTAATCCCTGTATCCACGGTGATGATGAGCTGAGTGCCGTCCGCGGCAATGCGGGAGGCAGCACCCTCGCTAAGCCCATAGCCTTCCGTCTCCCGGTCTGGAATATAGAAGGCGCAGTTTGCACCTTCGCTTTTCAAATAGGAAAACAAAATGGCTACTGCGGAAATGCCGTCTACATCATAGTCACCATAAACGGTTATTTTTTCTTTGTTTGTAATCGCCTTTTTAATGCGCGCTGCCCCCTTCTCCATGTCTTTTAAGAGAAAAGGATCATAGAGCGAAGCGAGACCGCTTCCTAAAAAGCAGGGCGCGCTTTCTGCATCCAGACCACGCACAGCGAGTAGAAGCGCCAAAAGCGGTGAAACACCGGAAGCTTTTTCAATCGCCGCAACGACGCCGGGGTCTATGTCTTTATATAGTATATTCCATTTTTTATTCAAAATCGCACCTCAATATTGGTCTTTCAAATTATTTTATCACATCCCTATAAAAAATACAATAATTTTATATAAATTCTGTGCCAAAAACTTACAAATTCCGCGTGCGCGGTACATAGGGTTCCCTGGTGTAAAGCGTATAGCTTTCTCCTTCCGCGCAGAGAAAGTTTTACTTTACAAAAAAGGGGGAACATGATATACTACTATAGAGAAATTTTGTGTGGAGGACAAAAGAATGCCAATTCGAATTCCCGATGCGTTGCCGGCGGCAGGCATCTTACAGAGAGAAAATATATTTGTCATGACGGAGAAGAGGGCAGAAGGGCAGGATATCCGTCCCCTTCGTATTGCCGTTTTTAATCTCATGCCTACGAAAATTGCTACGGAAACGCAGCTGATTCGTGCACTTTCGAATTCCCCCTTGCAGGTGGATTTGGTGCTTTTGCACGCCGAAACGCATCAATCAAAAAACACACCGGAGGAGCATCTGTCCTCGTTCTATAAAACGTTTTCCGCTGTAAAGCATAAGAAGTTTGACGGGCTTATCATCACAGGCGCCCCTGTAGAGCTTATGGAGTTTGAAGAGGTAGATTACTGGGAAGAGCTGTGCGCCGTGATGGAATGGTCGAAAACGAATGTCACAAGCACGCTCCACATCTGCTGGGCAGCACAGGCAGGTCTTTACTATCATTACGGCATCCAAAAGCATAGCCTTCCCGAAAAAATGTTTGGCGTTTTCCGCCACGATGTCGTATCCCCAAAGGCGCCCATTATGCGCGGCTTTGATGATGTCTTTTACGCGCCGCATTCGCGCCATACGGAAGTTTTGCAAAAAGAAATCGAGGCCGTGCCTGAGCTTGAAATTATGGCTACAAGCGAGGATGCAGGCGTATATCTCGTTGCCTCGCGTGACGGGAAAAATGTGTTTGTAACAGGACATTCGGAATATGATGCGGAAACGCTGCATAATGAGTATGTAAGAGATAAAAACAAAGGACTTCCCATCGCCATCCCCAAAAACTATTATCGGGACGATAATCCCGAAAATCCGCCGGTGGTACGTTGGCGTTCGCACTCTAACCTGTTATTTGTAAACTGGCTGAATTACCACGTATACCAGATTACGCCGTATGATTGGGATGCGGAGGATACGGGAGCATGAGAATTTCGCCAAAGGCTATATATCGGTATGCCTATCGGCTTTTAGAAGAAGTTACGCCTTGCCGCTTTGATTGCGGAAAGCTTTGCGGCGCGGCCTGCTGCGAGGATAATGATGTGGGCACGGGCATGTATCTGTATCCGGGCGAGGAAAGTATGCTTTATCCATACCCCGCGTGGATGCAGGTAGAGGCGGCAGGCTTCTTTTTTGGAGAGCACGAAGCCAAAATTTTGGCATGCCCCGGAAAATGTGAAAGGCATAAAAGACCGCTCGCGTGTCGCATTTTCCCGCTTGTTCCGTATAAAAAACGGGGAGAGCGGATGAAAATAATCTATGACCCGCGCGCTGCCGCGCTCTGCCCTTTGAAAAGCGAGGATTTATGCCCCGAGTTTTGCGAGGCGGTTACCCGCGCCATGCGCGCAGTCGTAAAAACAAAGGAAGGACGTGCCTTTATCGAGGCGCAGTCAGAGCTTATTGACGAATACGTTCGTCTGTATCTTTAAAGGAGAAGCTATGTATTTGATTGTAGGGCTTGGAAACCCCGGAAAAAAATATGAAGATACACGCCACAATGTAGGCTTTAAAACGATTGATTATCTCGCTGCGAAGTGGGATATTCCTGTAAAAAAAATCCGCTTTCGTGCCCTTTTGGGGGAAGGCATTGTCGGGGGTGAGAAGGTAATTTTGGCTAAACCCTCTACCTTTATGAATGCCAGCGGCGAAAGCGTAGGCGAAATCGCAAGGTACTATGATTTGCCGCCGGAGAAGATTGTAGTGGTGCAGGACGATGTGGCCCTCCCCGTAGGGCGCCTTCGTATTCGCCCTTCCGGTAGCGACGGCGGTCATAACGGCATTAAGTCCATTTTGTATCATTTGCAGAGTGACGCGTTTATCCGCATTAAAATCGGTGTCGGCGGTGCCGCGCATGATATGGTTTCGCATGTGCTCGGCACGTTTTCGAAAGAAGATGGCATCGCGGTTACGCGCTGCATCCGCGAGACGGACGGCATTGTGGAAACCATCATGGAAAAAGGCGCGGGCGAAGCGATGAACCGCTATAACAGTTTTGGCAAAACGGAGGCAGAATGAAGAAGTTTTTCGCGCCCATGGGCGCACTTTCAGAACTGGACGCACTTTGCACGGCCATTCACGAAAAGAAGGGGCCCGTGCATGTAATCGGCGCGGCCGAAACCCAAAAAGCACATCTTATGGCGGCGAGCCTTTCGAAAACGGGGAAGAGAGCGGTAGTCGTTTCTTGGAGCGAGAGCGCCGCACGGCAAATGGCGGAGGAGCTCTCGTTTTTTTCGGATCGTGTAACTTTTTTGCCGCAGGGCGATTTTATTGAGCGCTTTGCCGAAAGTAGCGGCTACGCTCTCTCGCGCACACGTGCGGCGGCATTATATCGTATTTTGGAGGGCGATACCGCGGTGATAAGCGTCGGTTGCCTTCTCGATTATATCTTGCCGCCTAAAAAATACAAGACCGTAGAGCTTGTGCCCGGGATGCTGTTTCCGGAAATCGCTGCGCTACTGGCCGAAATCGGCTATCGCCGCGTGCCCATGATTGAGGGCCCGGGGCAGTTTAGCGTGCGCGGCGGCATTGTGGATGTGTTTCCGCCGACGGAGGAGGAACCTGTCCGCATTGAGTTTTTTGATACGGAAATCGACAGTATTCGCGCGTTTGACCTTTCTACCCAGCAGTCCACCACCACGCTTCCCTCGGTGCAGATTATTCCGGCCGCGGCGGATAGTGATGATGGGGATATTTTGGACTATTTCGGCGAAGATGCCATTTTCATTTTAGATGAGCCGCAAAGAGTGTCGGAAGGTGCGGCGGCTTATAAAAGTAGCATGGAAGAGCGCGTAGCTTCGCTCGTTTTAAAGGGAAGCATCGAAAAACCGAAGGATTCTTATATTCGTGATTTTGCCGAGTCGATGGCAAAAATGCAAAAAGGACAGCTTGTAGGGTTTTCCGCTATGAGCCAGATTTGTCCTGACTATAAGCCCAAAGTTACGCTTCGTACCCATGGCGTCACGCTTCCGTCGTATGCAGGAAAAATGTCTCTTCTCTCGGAAGATGTGGCAAGATGGAAGGAAAGCGGCTATTATATTTATATTTTAGCCGGAAGCACTGTTCGTGCACGTGGCATCGTAGAGGCGCTTTCCGAAAGTGGCATCACAGCTGTGATGCCAAAGGAAGGCGAGACGGTACCGCGCGGGAGTGTGGCGGTTTACGATAATCCCCTTTCTAAAGGGTTTATTTATTCAGAAATTAAAACGGTATTTATAAGCGGCGGCGATGTTTTCGTAAAGCAAAACCGTAAAAAAAGAACGGCCGTCGGCGGCGCCAAGGCACTTCGTAGCTTTGATGAGCTGACCATCGGCGATTATGTCGTTCACCGTACGCACGGCATCGGCCAGTTTGTGGCTATGGAAAAGATTGAAACGGATGGCTGCGTGCGTGACTATTTAAAGCTTGCGTATAAAAATAATGACTTTTTGTATGTGCCGGTCACACAGCTAAACCTCCTCTATAAATATTCTCATGCAGGGGCAGAGACGGTCTCGCCGAAAGTCAGCCGGCTTGGCGGCGGGGATTGGCAGAAAACCAAACAAAGCGTAAAGCACAGCGTGAGAGAGCTTGCGATAAAGCTTATTGACTTGTACGCTGCCCGAAGCCAAATGACAGGGCACGCTTTTTTAAAGGATACGCCGTGGCAGTTTGATTTCGAAAGTGAATTTCCGTATGAAGAAACACCGGATCAGCTTGCGTGCATTGCGGAAGTGAAAAAGGATATGGAAAGCCCGAAACCTATGGACCGTCTCCTTTGCGGCGACGTAGGCTACGGCAAGACGGAAGTGGCTCTTCGCGCGGCATTTAAATGCATCATGGAGGGTCTACAATGCGTGTATCTTGTGCCCACCACCATCCTTGCGGCACAGCACTATACTCATTTTGCAAAGCGAATGGAAAATTTCCCGGTGCGCGTGGAAATGCTTTCCCGGTTTCGCACCGCTGCGCAGCAAAAGAAAATTATTGAAGGTCTTCGCACGGGCGAGGTGGATGTCGTAATCGGTACACACCGTTTGCTTGGAGATGACATCACCTATAAACACCTTGGCCTTCTTATCATCGACGAAGAACAGCGCTTTGGCGTTGGGCATAAAGAGAAAATCAAGGATATGAAAAACGGGGTGGATGTTTTAACGCTTACCGCAACACCCATTCCTCGTACGCTCAATATGGCCATGACGGGCATCCGTGATATGAGCGTTCTTGCAAATCCCCCGGAGGATAGACAGCCGATTCAGACCTACGTATTTGAGTATGACGCAGGCGTTGTGCAAGATGCCATTGCGCGAGAGATAGGGCGTGGCGGTCAGGTCTACTATGTGTATAACCGCGTACAGGGAATTTACCGCGTGGCAGAATCTATTCGAAAAATGGTACCCGAGGCCAGAATTGCCGTGGCACACGGCCGCATGAACGAAGAGGAACTGGAAAAAGTGATGACCGGTATGGTGGAAAAGGAGTATGATATTCTCGTTAGCACCACCATCATCGAGACCGGTATCGATATCCCGAATGTCAATACGCTTATTGTCGAGAATGCTGACCATATGGGTCTGGCCCAGCTGTACCAGCTTCGCGGGCGCGTTGGAAGGTCTGAGCGGGTGGCGTACGCGTACCTCACCTTCAAAAGAGACAAAGCACTTTCAGAAATTGCAGAAAAACGGCTTTTGGCCATCAAGGAATTTACAGAACTTGGCTCCGGCTTTAAAATTGCGATGCGCGATCTTGAAATTCGCGGCGCAGGCAATCTCCTCGGTCCCGAACAGCACGGCTTTATGGCGAGCGTGGGGTACGATATGTACGTGCGCCTTTTAGAAGAAGCCGTATCCGAAATGCGCGGCGAAGAAGGGAAGACGGAGGCGATTATCGACCTTGTGCTTGATGCCGGTGTTCCTGATAGCTATATCGAAGACCCGCGCCAGCGCCTCGAAGCGTATCGCCTTGTGGCGGATATTGGCGGCGAGGAAGATGCGGATGCCGTTATTGCCGCATTTATTGACCGGTATGGAGATCCTCCTCCGCGCGTTATGCGCCTTGTGGATGTGGCGCTTCTTCGCGTATATGCGGAAGAAGCGGGCATCGGCGAGGTTACGGAAAGTGGCGGCAGAATTCTCCTGTATTATGATAAGAAGCCGAATATGGAAAGTGTCAGCCGCGTCATGGAAGAAAACCGCGGGAAACTTTTGTTCAACGCTGGCGAACGCCCGTATCTTGCACTTCGAGAAGGCTTTTTGAAGAGCAAAAATGACACGGAAAAATTAAAAAAATTGTTAAAAGACTTGAAAAATTAGCCTGATTGTAGTATGATATGTAAGTATGTAAATCTTTTACACAGAAAAGGAGAGTATAAGTATGAAACGAATGAAGCTGATTGCACTGGTTATAAGCCTTGTTATGCTTCTTTCTGCATGCAACGCAGTGAACGTAACGGAAGTGGCTACCGTAGGTGACGAAGCTATGTTTAAGCCGGAATTTATGTACTATCTGCAGAGCGCAAAGAGTGAAGCTATGCAGGAGGCACAGGCAAAAGGTCTTTCTATTACAAGCGATAAGGACTGGGAAACTGTGATGATTGGCGACAAAACTGCCGCACAGTTTGCAAAAGACAGAGCACTCCAGAGCATTAAAACCATCATGGTAATGGAAGCGAAGGGTAAGGCAGAAGGCTTTGTCCTTTCCGAAACAGATGTACAGAGCATCGCTTCCCAGAAGGAACAGATTATCACCCAGCTTGGCGGCCGCTATGCTTATGAGCAGGCACTGGAAGAGATGGGCATCACGCTCGACGCACTTGATACCATTGTGGAAAGAAGCGTATACGCAAACGCCTATATGACGCAGTATTCTGCAGAAGATACGTCCCTCACACCGACCGAGGACGAAATCAAAGCTAAGTATGAAAACGAGTATGTATTCGTACGTCATATCTTAATTTCCAATCAGCCGCCGCTGGAAGTTGGCTTAGATGCAGGTGGCGTTTTGGAAGGTGAAGGTCCTGCGACAGAGGTAGAGCAGGAAGATCCTGAAAAGTATGCCGAAGAAGCAAAAGCCAAGGCAGAAGGCATTTTGAAGGAACTCGCAGACGGGGCTGACTTTGTTGCGCTCATGAACGAGCATTCCGAAGATGCAAGAGACGATGCAGGCAAGCTCACAAGTGACGGGTATGTTATGACCGATAACGGCCAGATGGTAGCAGAATTTGAAGAAGCCGCCATGAATCTTGAAATCGGCAAGTACACCACAGAACTTGTAGAAACGGACTACGGCTATCACATCTTAATGCGTTATGAATTGCCGACTTCCGGCGAGCAGTACGATTCTGCAATTTCCGCCGCCAAATCCGCACTTGCAAGCGATAAGCTTACCGAAAAAATTAACGCATGGGCCGAAGAAATCGGCTTCCTTGAAAACAGCAAATACTTTGAAAAACTGAAGATTAAAATGGAGGGATAACCTGTGTCCGGACATTCTAAATGGAGCAATATTAAGCATAAAAAAGAAAAAAGTGACGCCCAACGCGCCAAAATCTTTACAAAAATCGGTAGAGAAATCTCTGTAATCGTAAAGGCAGGCGGACCGGATCCGGACGTAAATGCAAAGCTGAAGGATGTAATCGCCAAGGCACGCTCGAATAACATGCCGAACGATAATATCCAGCGCTGCATTAAAAAAGCGGCCGGTGAACAGGGGGCAGATAACTACGAAGAAATCGTATACGAAGGCTATGGCCCGAGTGGCGTAGCCGTCATCGTGGAAACGCTTACAGATAACCGTAACCGAACAGCCGCGGAAATGCGCCACTATTTTGATAAGTACGGCGGCAACCTCGGCCAGTCGGGATGTGTTACGTTTATGTTTGACACACGTGGCGTCATTATTGTAGAGGCTGAAGGTGCTGACGAAGAAACTCTTATGATGGAAGCACTCGAAGCCGGTGCAGATGATTTCACGGCCGAAGATGATTTCTTTGAAATCGTAACAGCGCCCGAGGTTTTCGGTGCTGTGCGCGAGGCAATTGAGGCCGGAGGCTATACCATCGCTTCTGCGGAAATTGCACGCCTTCCGCAAACCACAGTTACCCTTTCGGATGCAGATGATCTCAAGAATATGAATAAGCTCATCGAAATGCTGGAAGATAATGACGATGTGCAAAACGTATTCCATAATTGCGATTTACCCGAAGACGAGGAATAATAAAAAGAGCTGTCAGATTGACAGCTCTTTTTGCATCTCCACTATAGAAAGAACGGCTTTTTGTATTAAGTCGGAAAGGGAAAGAGTACCTGTGCCCACTACCGTGGTATTGCAGCCATGGAAGGGGATTAAAATGCGCCTCGCATCACTTTGCGCCACGGCCGCCGCCATGTGCGGCGTGACTTCTCCCAAAAGCGCATCGGCAAGCACTATCCCGATAGGGCCTACAATCACATCTGCTTTTCTTGCCGCAACAAGTACGGCGTTTTCTCCGGTGGCCGCAAAATCAGCACCGGCGCGCATCATGCTTTGTGTGGCAAGGCTATTGGTGCCGACAGCCGTGACTTCCACAGTATCCCCGAGCGCTTTTTTTATATCTTCTATAAGGGTGCGGCCGATTTTGCCGCCTTGCCCGTCTACAACTAAAATTTTCATGAGATTCTCCTTTTATCCAAGGTTTTGTGCGGCAACGAATGCGCTACTCCACGCCCACTGGAGATTAAAACCACCACAATCTCCGTCAATATCTAGGACCTCGCCAGCAAGGAAAAGCCCCGGTACAAGGCGCGATTCCATCGTTTTTGCATCTACTTCGGCGGTGGAAATGCCGCCGGCGGTAACCTGCGCTGCCGCAAAGGGCATTACGCCTGTAACCGTTTGCGGCAGTGCGTGCAGAAGGTGCGCCATGTCTTTGTCATTTTGGGAAAGCTTTACAATTTCTCGCCCTAAAAGCTTTGGCAAAAGTCCGTAGAGAAAGCTTTCGCCTGTAAGATGGGGAAGCGCCGCTCGTCTTTCGCGAAGCATTTTAAAAACTTCTTCCTCGGAAAGTGTGGGAAAGAGATTTAAAGTGACTTCCACGCGCTTCCCGCGTGCCACTCCTTCTGAGGCAAAACGTGAAAGATTAAAGATGGGCGGCCCTGAGATGCCGTAGTCTGTAAAGAGGAGTTCCCCCTCTGTTTCACGCATTTTTTTGCCGGCTACAAAAATAGAAGCCGCGCCTTTATGCTTCACGCCCTTTAAGGCGCGCATTGGTTTTTCTACTTTTAGCTGCACAAGAGACGGAAGCGGCTTTATAAGCGTGTGCCCAAATTTTTCTAAAAGTGCATACCCTGCACCGTCTGTGCCCATAGAGGGCGCGGCACGTCCGCCGGTGGCCACCAAAACGGTTTTGGCCGAGAAACGCCGTCCGTCCTCGCTCTTTAAATGAAAAACGCCGTCTTTTTTGATAAGAGAGGTAATAAAACAGTCTACCGTTTCGGCAACGCCTAGACGCGAAAGTTCCAGACGCATAAGGTCGAGAACAGAGCCGGCCTGCAAACTTTGCGGGTATAATTTTCCGTTTTCACCTTCTATAAGCGGAAGCCCAAGTCCCCCGAAAAAGTCTTTTGTGTCCGCTACGGAAAAAGCAGAGAGCGCAGATGTCGCAAAGGCGGCATCCTGCCCGTGATAATTCTCGGGGCGAATATGCACGTTTGAAATATTGCAGCGGCCGTTGCCGGTAGACAAAATCTTCTTGCCTACACGCGGCAGTCTTTCGCATAAAAGAACGGATTCACCGCGTCTTGCGAGGAAAATGGCAGCGGCAAGCCCTGCGGCGCCGCCGCCGATAATAGCAGCGTTGTACATGCCTTGTGCTCCTTTATCGTCATTTGATTCATTCTATCATATTTTCTGCAAAAAGGCAATAAAAAAGAAAAATATGTTGACACGACCATTTTCTTCATGGTAATATGTATGTAAGTGCATAAAGCATGAATATTTGGTAGAGGCGCGAAAATTATTAGTACCCCATTTATAAGGGACAGGCAAAGTGGGGGAAAGGAAGTTTCGCCGAAGCGGAGAATGGCTCCTTGTCCGGGCCTTTTCAGCTGGTTTGCCGCAGAACATGCGTCAGACTGTCACAGAATGTGGAGCGCTATCAGAAAGTACAATGATACTGTAAGCATGAGAGCGCCATCTTACGTTCACATGCTTTTTTTATGTACAAAAGAAAATATGAAGGAGGAGTTTTTATGAAGAAGGGAATCCTTGGTAAAGCAATTGCTGTTATTTGCGTACTGGCAATTGTAACCTTAGGGGCAGTTTTCGTAAAAACAAATGCAGTAGTCGATTGCGCGGATTGCGGCGGCTACGGCTATGTGCATGCACTTCCGTGCGTAGATTGCGGCGGGAGCGGCCAGACGGATGATGGCGAGTGCGGCACATGTGAAGGCGACGGAACAACCACAGTGTTGGGCCTTGCCGATGATGAAAAGATTGCATTCGGGAAAACCGCATGTGAAACATGTGAAGGGACCGGTGAAGTGGAGCCGGGAAGCTGGTATTATTCCACTATTATGGCGCTCTTCCCGCCGCTTTTGGCGATTGCGCTGGCACTTATCACAAAGGAAGTATATTCTTCGCTCTTTATCGGTATCCTTCTTGGCGGTCTTCTTTCTGCGAACTGGAAGCCGGTGGCGGCACTCGATAATCTTTTGAATGAAGGTCTTATCGCAGCTGTATCGGGCACAGCCGGTATCTTTATTTTCCTTGTAATCTTAGGTGCGATGGTTGCGCTTGTCAACCATGCAGGTGGCTCTGCTGCCTTTGGTAGATGGGCAGAAACCCACATTAAGAGCCGCGTGGGCGCTACGATTGCTACCTTTATCCTCGGCGTCCTCATCTTTATTGATGACTATTTTAACTGCCTGACAGTTGGTGGCGTTATGCGTCCTGTAACGGACAGACACAAGATTTCCCGCGCAAAGCTTGCGTTTATTATTGACGCGACAGCCGCTCCGATCTGCATGATTGCTCCAGTTTCTTCCTGGGCAGCAGCCGTTTCGGAATTTACAAAAGGAACAGGCTATTCCGGCATTGAACTCTTTGTTCGTGCAATCCCCTATAACTTCTATTCACTTCTTACACTTGTGTTCGTAGTGGCACTTGCTGTTATGAAGTTTGACTTTGGCTCTATGCGTCTGCATGAGTATAACGCCATGCATAATAACGACCTTTATACCGTAGGGGAACGCGCAGAAGCTGTAGAAGCGGAGAAAGAAAATCCGCGTGGTCGTGTTATCGACTTGGTTCTCCCTGTTTTGGTACTCGTTATCATCTGCGTACTCGGCCTTATCTATGTTGGCGGATTCTTCGATGGCGCAAGCTTCATCGATGCTTTTGGTAACACCGATGCCACCGTGGGTCTTCCCTGGGGTGCGCTTGTAGCGCTTGTGATTACCATTGTGTATCTCATTGCAAGACGTCTTATCACTTTTAAGGAAGCTATGGCATGCGTGCCGAAGGGCTTTGTTGCTATGGTGCCTGCTATTTTGATTCTTACCTTTGCAACCGCACTTAAGAACATGACAGGTCTCATGGGCGCTGCTGACTTTGTGGGCGGCGTAATGGATTCTGCAGCTGCCGGTCTTGCAAACTTCCTGCCGGCCATTATCTTCCTCGTGGCCTGTGTACTGGCATTTGCAACTGGTACATCTTGGGGTACCTTCGGTATCTTAATCCCGATTGTAACGGCTATTTTCGAACCGGGAAGCGAACTTCTCATTATTGGTATGTCGGCATGTCTTGCC
>JAZNJV010000066.1:0-4284 GCA_045578225.1 Clostridia bacterium
ATAGAAACCATATCCACCGCGCCCTCCATAAGGGAACGCGCAATCCCGAAGGATACAGCAAACACAATAAGACCTACCGCATCATCGAGTGCAACAATCGGCAAAAGAAGATCTGTTAAAGGTCCTTTTGCTTTATACTGACGGACAACCATAAGCGTTGCCGCAGGTGCCGTAGCCGTTGCAATTGCGCCGAGTGTCAAAAGCTGCGGAACAGTGAGCTTATCGGGCATAATGAGATGTACGCCTAAAAGGGCAAGGTCTACAAGGAGCGTCGCCACAAGCGCCTGGAAAATACCAATTACAGTTGCCTGCTTACCTGTTTTTTTGAGTTCCTCCAGTCGGAATTCGCTACCGATGGAAAAGGCAATAAAGCCGAGCGCCACGTCCGAAATGAGGGAAAGTGCGCCTACAGCTTCTGAGGTTTTAAAGCCGAGCCCGTCAATTCCGAGGGCACCAATACAGTACGGCCCAATTAAAACACCTGCAATGAGGTATGCCGTAACTGCCGGCAGCTTCAGCGGCTTAAATACGCGTGTCATCAAAAGCCCAGCCAGTAGGGCAACCGAAACTGATAATAAAGTACTCATTTTTCTCTCTTCCTTAATATAATATCATTTGTGTCAAATGCGACCTTCATATTATAGTGCGTTTTAAGAGATTTGTCAAGAATTTTTCTTTCTTTTCTGTATTCTCTTTCCAAGGCAAGCGTTCACCGAGGGTTCGAGTTCCCGATTTTGATTCAGACAACAAAAAGGCTCACAAACTCGTAAAAGGTTGGTAGTGAAATCAAGGCGTTATGAGCGCGTCTGCCAGCGAATAGCCGACTTGAACGTGACCTTTCACGAAAAAGGGGCAGCAAAGGAGCATATGAAAAATGACCACTCTATTGAGTGGTCATTTTGATTGCAGCATGGTTTGCTGCGACGTGGTGCGCCATCGGGGACTCGAACCCAGGACCCACTGATTAAGAGTCAGTTGCTCTACCAACTGAGCTAATGGCGCGTGTCTTGCGACTTGATTATAATACCACAAAGGAAAAGGTTTGTCAATACATTTTTTAACTTTTTTTATTTTTATTTTTTTAACGCGAAAAAGTGCCGAAAAAACAAAAAAGGCACCTTCCTAAAAAGGTGACCTTTTCGTTTTGCGTCTTACTTAAACTTACGCTTTCTTGCCGCTTCCGACTTCTTCTTACGTTTTACGCTCGGCTTCTCGTAATGTACTCTCTTTCTAATCTCAGACAAAACACCGGATTTGGCACATTGGCGTTTGAATCTGCGCAGTGCGCTATCTAAAGACTCATTATCTTTAATTCTGATTTCCGACAACTAAATCCCTCCCTCCGAGTCATACAAATTCGGGAATATTTTTATGGAAACATGCGGTATGCCCATCCTTACAGCATCCCGTATCTCAAAACGGACAGGCTCCTCTTCGCTACCATAAACAAATTTATTATACCGCACACGGAATTATATGTCAAGAAAAACTTTTAATTTTTTCATAATTACAGCGGAAAAATAGATTTTTCCCGATTTTTCATTGACAAGAATGTATAAAAAGCGTATAATATTTTTATATATTTTTTGAAAGAATCGGTGATACTATGTTAAAAATTACTCTGCGTGATGAAGTACATTCTTTTGAAAGCGGCATTACGGGCGGCGACATTGCGAAAAGCATTAGCGATGGTCTTTTGCGTGCGGCTTTGGCTGTGAAGGTAAACGGCACCGTTTGTGCGCTCGATACGCCTATATGTGAAGATGCCACCGTGGAAATTCTCACCTTTGACAGTGAAGAAGGAAAGCTTGTGTACCGCCATACGGCATCGCACGTTTTGGCGCAGGCCATAAAGCGTCTCTATCCCGCGGCAAAGCTTGCTATCGGTCCCGCCATTGAGAATGGCTTCTATTATGATATTGATATGGAATCGAATCTTTCTATGGAAGATTTAGATGCGATTTCGGCTGAAATGAAGAAAATTATTAAGGAAGATTTGCCGATTCGCCGCTTTGTGCTCCCCCGCGCGGAAGCACTCTCTCTCATGACGGAGAAGGACGAGCCTTACAAGGTAGAGCTTATTACGGATCTTCCGGAAGACGCGGAAATTTCGTTCTATGAACAGGGCGAATTTACCGACCTTTGCGCCGGTCCCCACCTCCCTTCTACAGGAAAGCTCAAGGCATTTCGTCTTCTCAGCGTAACCGGTGCCTACTGGCGCGGCAACGAAAAGAACAAGATGCTGCAGCGTATTTACGGCACGGCCTTCCCGAAAAATGCTGATCTTACGGCGTACCTTGAGGCCCTTGAAGAAGCGAAAAAGCGTGACCATAATAAAATCGGCCGCGATCTTGAATACTTCACAACCTCCGAGCTTATCGGGCAGGGTCTTCCCATCATGCTCCCGAAAGGCGCGCAGCTTATGCAGACGCTGCAGCGCTTTGTGGAAGATACGGAAGAAGCTTGGGGCTGGCAGCGCACCAAAACGCCGCTTATGGCGAAAAGTGACCTTTACAAAGTTTCCGGGCATTGGGATCATTACCGCGATGGTATGTTTGTTCTCGGCGATCCCGAAAGTGACGATGAAGTATTTGCCCTTCGTCCCATGACCTGCCCGTTCCAGTATCAGGCGTATTTAAATCGCGGAAGATCCTACCGCGACCTTCCGATGCGCCTTGGCGAAACCTCTACGCTTTTCAGAAATGAAGCTTCGGGCGAAATGCACGGCCTTATCCGTGTGCGCCAGTTTACGATTTCGGAAGGCCATCTCATGTGCACACCCGAGCAGCTGGAGGATGAATTTAGGTCTTGCCTCGAGCTTGCAAACTATATGCTCAAAACCATTGGTCTTTACGAAGATGTAAGCTATCGCTTCTCGCAGTGGGACCCGAACGACCGCGAAAAGTACATCGGCACGCCCGAGCAGTGGGATGAAGCGCAGGGCATCATGGAAAGAATTTTAAACCATTTGGAAATCCCGTATGCCATTGGCGTTGGAGAAGCGGCTTTCTACGGCCCGAAGCTCGACATTCAGATTAAGAATGTACACGGCAAGGAAGATACGCTTATTACCATTCAGGTAGACCAGATGCTCGCTGAAAAATTCGGTATGGAATACACGGCGGCAGACGGCGAGAAGAAGCGTCCGTACATTATTCACAGAACGTCTATCGGCTGTTATGAGCGCACGATTGCACTGCTCCTTGAGAAATATGCAGGCGCCCTTCCCACATGGATGTCGCCCGAGCAGGTACGCGTTTTGCCGATTAGTGAAAAATATCTCGACTATGCAGAAGAAGTACGCCGCGCGCTTCGCGAGAAGGGTGTCCGTGCAGACGTAGATAGTCGCGACGAAAAGATTGGCTACAAAATTCGCTCTGCACAGCTTGAGAAGGTACCGTACATGCTGATTGTTGGCGAAAACGAAAAGGCAGACGGTGCAGTTTCCGTTCGTTCCCGCAAGGAGGGCGACGCAGGTGCTATGAAGCTTTCGGATTTTGTGGCACGCATCACAGAAGAAATTGCTTCCAAAGCGAGGTAACACCATGCTGATAGAGGTAAATCCGCATTCATTTTCAGATACGCAGCTTATGCCTGCCGCCGCTATAGTACAAAGCGGCGGCATTTGCGCTTTTCCCACAGAAACCGTGTACGGGCTCGGCGCAAATGCTTTTGACGAGGCGGCAGTTGCCAAAATTTTTAAAGCCAAAGGAAGACCGCAGGATAATCCCTTAATTGTGCATATATCCGCGCGAGAACAGCTTTCGGACATCTGCCATGTGACGCCGCTTGCCGAAAAACTAATGGATAAGTTCTGGGGCGGCCCGCTGACTTTGATTTTGCCGAAAACCGACAAAGTGCCCACATGCGTTACCGCAGGTCTTTCTACCGTAGCCGTTCGTATGCCCTCGCACCCGATTGCAAACGCCTTAATTCGCCTTTCGGGCGTTCCCATAGCGGCGCCAAGCGCGAACCTTTCCGGAAAGCCGAGCCCAACCTCGGCAGCGCATGTGATTGCGGATATGGAAGGAAGAGCCGATGCGATTATCGCCGGCGGTGACTCCTTTTGGGGCGTAGAATCCACCGTTTTAGACCTCACTGTATCGCCTCCTGCCATTTTGCGGCCGGGCGCCGTAACAAAAGAAGAGCTTTCGGCAGAAATCGGCGAAGTGATTTACGGCACGGGCGTTGGGGCGCCGAAAAGCCCGGGCATGAAATACACGCACTATGCCCCCGATGCGCCTGTATACATTGCAGAAGGCGAAGATGCCCTGCAGCGTATTA
>JAZNJV010000067.1:0-7390 GCA_045578225.1 Clostridia bacterium
GGACGGAAAAGAATATATCGATATGGGCACGGGCATTGCCGTGAACAGCTTCGGCGCATGCGATGCGGAATGGACGGCGGCCGTCACAGCACAGCTTTCCAAAGTACAGCATACGTCAAATCTCTATTATACGGAGCCGTGCGCGCGCCTTGCGGCGATGCTCGCGGAAAAGACGGGATGCCAAAAAGTGTTTTTCGGAAATTCCGGTGCTGAGGCGAACGAATGCGCCATTAAAGTCGCAAGAAAATATGCGGCAGAGAAAAAGGGCGCAGAGTATTATACGATTGTAACGCTCGAAAATAGCTTTCATGGGCGTACCTTAACCACGCTCGCCGCCACAGGGCAGGCACATTACCACGAACTTTTCCAGCCGCTGACGCCGGGCTTTGTACATACGCCGGCAAATGATATCGAAAGCATGAAAAAGGTGCTTTCCGAAAATAAAACAGCGGCCGTTATGCTTGAATGCGTACAGGGCGAAGGCGGCGTAGTGCCGCTTTCCGAAGAATTTGTAAAAGAAACCGCAGCACTTTGTAAGGAACACGATATTCTTCTCATTATCGATGAGGTGCAAACCGGCAACGGCAGAACGGGGAAACTCTATGCCTACATGCATTACGGCATCACACCCGACATTGTGTCCACTGCAAAAGGCCTTGGCGGCGGTCTACCGATTGGGGCGGCGCTTCTGTTTGAAAAAGCGGCGGACGTTTTAAAGCCGGGCGACCATGGCTCCACCTTCGGTGGAAATCCCGTAGCCTCGGCAGGTGCCGTGAGCATTTTGTCTAGAATTGACGAGGCGCTTCTTTCGGAAGTAGAGGATAAAAGTCGCTATATTTTTGAAACACTTTGCGGCAAAGAAGGCATCGTAGATGTTAGCGGCAAGGGTCTTATGATTGGGATTAAAACCACCAAAAATGCAGGCGATGTGGTACGCGAATGCCGCGAAAAAGGGGTACTTTGCCTCACGGCTAAAGATAAAGTACGGCTTTTGCCGGCACTCAATATCCCGATGCCGCTACTTGAAAAAGCCATCTGTATCATTCTGGAAGCTGTAAAAGGAGGAGAAAGCGCATGAACATGCAGGATTTTAAAGGCAGAAGCTTTTTAACATTACTCGAGTATTCTCCGGAGGAAATTTCGTTTTTGCTAGACCTTTCTGCAAAGCTGAAAGACGAAAAGAAAAAAGGCATCCCGCACCGCATGCACGAGGGCAAAAATATTGCACTTGTATTTGAAAAAACAAGCACGCGTACACGCTGCGCTTTTGAAGTGGCCGCGGCAGACCTTGGGATGCATCCGGTATATTTGGACCCGTCCGGCTCGCAGATTGGCAAGAAGGAAAGTATTGCCGATACCGCACGCGTACTCGGCAGAATGTTTGACGGTATTGAATACCGCGGCTTCGGGCAGGAAATTGTGGAAGACCTCGCAAAATACGCAGGTGTTCCCGTATGGAACGGTCTTACAAACGAATTCCACCCCACCCAGATTTTATCGGACTTTTTAACTATTCGCGAGCATCTTGGCGACCTTCGCGGCAAAAAGCACGTGTACATGGGTGATGCGAGATATAATATGGGCAATTCTCTTATGATTGGCTGTGCCAAAATGGGCATGCAGTTTGTGGCGTGTGCACCAAAAGAATATTTCCCGAATGCCGAGCTCGTAGCAAAATGCGAGGCTGTCGCGAAAGAAACGGGCGCCGTGCTCACTTTCGAGGAAGACCCGATGGCGGCCACTCGGGGCGCCGACGTTATCTATACAGACGTATGGGTGTCGATGGGCGAGCCGGAATCTGTCTGGAAAGAGAGAATTGAAGCACTTTCGCCCTATAGCGTTACAGAGAAAATCATGCAAAACGCAGGGGAAGGCTGCCGCTTTATGCATTGCCTGCCGGCGTTTCATGACCTTAAAACAAAAATCGGCAAAGAAATTTACGAAAAATTCGGCATCGACCATATGGAGGTTTCGGACGCTGTGTTCGAAGGGCCGCAGTCCATTGTGTTCGATGAAGCGGAAAACCGCATGCATACTATAAAAGCCGTTATGGCGGCTACGCTGTAAGGAGCAAAGCGATGAAAAAAGCGTATCTTGTTTTAGAAAACGGAAAAGTATTCGAAGGCACAAGCATTGGGGCTGAAGGTGCCGCAATGGGCGAAATCGTCTTCACCACCGGCGTCGTCGGTTATATGGAAACGCTTACGGATGCCGCAAATGCAGGGAAGATTGTGGTACAAACGTTCCCCCTCATCGGCAATTACGGCGTTATGGAAGAGGATGCGGAAGGCCCTTGCCTTCTCGGTGGTTACGTTGTGCGCGAACTTTGCGACGCGCCCTCGAATTTCCGCTCCGAGTATGCACTCGATGCTTTTCTTAAAGAACAAGGCGTGATAGGAATCTCTGGCGTAGATACGCGTGAAATTACACGCATTTTGCAGAAGGAAGGCACGATGCGCGCTGTAATTTCTGATAGCGTACCTGCGGATTTTGCTGCGTTCTTAAAAGCGGAGAAACCACTCGTAGCAGGCTGTACGGAAAAAATGATTTTACCGCCGCAGGGCGAGAAAAAATATGCCGTTACGGTTTTAGACCTCGGCGTGAGAAAAAGCTTTATAAAAACGCTACTTGAAAAAGGGTGCGAGGTAATGCTTTTGCCGCGCGCTGCGCTTTCACACACACTCGATTTTGGCGATGCTTTATTTGTATCAGATGGCCCCGGAAATGCCGAGGATTACACGGAAGTAATCAAAGAAATTTCTGCAAGCATCGGCACGGTGCCGCTGTTTGGAATAGGCCTCGGGCACCGCATCATAGCACTTTCTATGGGCGGGTGCGTATATAAAATGCCCCACGCGCACAGAGGCGGAAATTTGCCGGCAAAGAGCGGCGTGCGAAGCTATATGACGACGCAAAATCATGCCTATGTCGTAGACGCCGAAAGCCTTCTGGATGTAGCGGAGGAAACCTTTAAAAACGTGCATGACGGCACAAATGAAGGGCTTACGTATCCGGGAAAAGCGTGCCAGTCGCTCGAATTTTATCCGGATATATACGAAACAGGCTTTATTCTGGATGCCTGGCTTTCGAAAATAGGAGGGAAGGAAAATGCCTAAAGACACCTCGATACAAAAAGTACTCGTGATTGGCTCCGGCCCGATTGTAATCGGGCAGGCGGCAGAGTTTGACTATGCCGGCGCGCAGGCTTGCCGTGTGCTTCGGGAAGAGGGCATCAATGTAGTCCTCGTCAATTCCAACCCTGCCACCATTATGACGGATAAGAATTTGGCGGATGAGATATATCTTGAGCCCCTCAATGCAGAAACGGTGCGGCGCATTATCAAAAAAGAACGGCCGGACGGTCTTTTGGCAGGCCTTGGGGGACAGACGGGTCTTACCATCGCCATGCAGCTTTCTCGCGACGGAACGCTCGCAAAATATGGCGTTCGCCTCCTCGGCACAGATGTGGAGGCTATTGATAAAGCAGAAGACAGAGAACTGTTTCGTAAAACCATGGAGGAAATCGGGCAGCCGTGTGTGCCGTCTGAAATTGCCACCCATGTAGAAGAAGCGCTTTCTGCCGCAGAAAAAATCGGCTACCCCGTCATTGTGCGTCCTGCCTTTACGCTTGGCGGCTCGGGCGGCGGTATTGCAGAAAATGAGGAAGAACTGAAAACCATTGCGAAATCGGGCCTTGACATGTCCCCGATTACGCAGGTACTGATTGAAAAATGTATTTCCGGCTGGAAAGAAATCGAGTTTGAAACCATGCGCGACCATATGGGTAATAAAATTGCGGTCTGCTCCATGGAAAACTTCGACCCCGTCGGCATTCATACGGGCGACTCGATTGTCGCGGCGCCGGCGCTTACGCTTTCGCCGAAAGAATATGGCCAGCTTCGCGCGGCAGCCCTTTCCATGATTGATACAATCGGGATTGTGGGCGGTTGTAATTGCCAGTTCGCCTTAAATCCCAAAAGCTTTGAGTATGCCGTAATTGAGGTAAATCCGCGCGTTTCGCGCTCCTCAGCACTTGCTTCCAAAGCAACCGGCTACCCGATTGCCAAAATCACTACGAAGATTGCACTCGGGTACACACTAGACGAAATTCAAAATGATATCACGGGCGCCACGTCTGCACTTTTTGAGCCGACGGTGGACTATGTCGTCGTGAAATTCCCCAAGTGGCCGTTTGAAAAGTTTGCCACCGCAAGCCGTAGGCTCGGCACGCAAATGAAGGCTACGGGTGAGGTTATGGCGATTGCGCCCAGCTTTGAAGCGGCACTTATGAAGGCTGTTCGCGGCGCGGAAATCTCGCTGGATACGCTTTCCGCCGCACCCATCTCGGATTTACCGCTCTCGGAAAGACTGGCGACCCCGGACGATCGCCGTATTTTCACCGTGTTTGAAGCACTAAATAGCGGCATGACCGTGGAAGAAATTCATGCGGTTACGAAGATTGACCCATGGTTTTTGCAGAAAATTAAGAATCTTGCCGATTTTGAAAAAGAGATACAAAACGGCCTTTCAAAGGAACAGTATGCACAAGGCAAACGACTCGGGTATACTGACGAAGCGCTTGCGCGTATTTCCGGCACAAAAGATTTGCCGCACGCCGCACTTTCCTACAAAATGGTGGATACATGTGCAGGCGAGTATGATGCGGTTACGCCGTATTTCTATTCTGCCTTTGGCGGCGCGTGCGAAGCTCGTAATTTTGAGCGCTCGGGAAAGCCGGTTATTATGGTACTCGGGTCGGGCCCTATTCGTATCGGCCAAGGCATTGAATTTGATTACAGCAGCGTGCACTCTGTGTGGACGCTTCAGAAAATGGGGTACGATGTTGTTATCGTAAATAATAACCCCGAAACCGTTTCCACCGACTATGACACAGCCGATAGACTCTATTTTGAACCGCTTTGCCCCGAGGATGTTATGGAAATCATCCGCGTGGAAAAGCCGGTGGGCGTTGTGGTCGCTTTTGGCGGACAAACCGCGATAAAGCTTACCAACTTTTTAGATAAAAACGGTATACGGATTTTAGGCACATCCGCAGAAGGAATCGACATGGCGGAGGACCGCGAGCGGTTCGACGCACTTCTCGAAAGCTTCGGCATAAAACGGCCGCGCGGCGTGGGCGTTCGCACGATGGAGGAAGCGCTCGAAGCTGCCAATACGCTCGGGTACCCTGTGCTCCTTCGTCCGTCGTACGTCATTGGCGGGCAGAACATGACTATTTCGCGAGATGACGCAAAAACACGCCAATATATGGAGACGATTTTGTCCGGCGGCATCGAAAACCCGGTACTCGTTGATAAATATATGCCCGGCACGGAGCTTGAGGTCGATGTTATTTCCGACGGGGAGGACGTGCTCATTCCCGGCATTATGGAGCATATCGAGCGCGCCGGCGTCCATAGCGGAGACTCGATTGCCGTCTATCCGCCGTATAATTTAAGCGATAAATTTTTGCATAAAATTTGCCGCTCGGCAGAAAAGCTTGCGCTTGCACTCGGCACGCGCGGCCTTGTAAATATTCAGTATCTCATTTATGAAGATGAACTGTACGTGATTGAGGTAAACCCCCGTGCTTCGCGTACGGTGCCGTATATCAGTAAAGTTACCAATGTGCCGATGGTGGATATTGCCGCTCACGTGATGCTTGGGGAAAAACTGGCAGACCAAGGCTATGGCACAGGTCTTTACAGAACACCACCGTATTATGCAGTAAAAGTGCCGGTATTTTCTTTTGAAAAACTGCACGATGCCAATTCTATTCTAAGCCCTGAAATGAAGTCTACGGGCGAGGTGCTCGGTATTGGCAAGACGATGGCGGAGGCGCTCTTTAAAGGCCTCTCCGGCGCCGGTTTTACATTCCCGGCACAAAAGCGCACAGAAACAGGTGTTTTGATTAGCGTTGAGGAAAGCGATTACGAAGAAAGCATTTCTCTTGCAAAACGCTTTTATGATTTAGGGATGCCGCTGTATGCTACAAGCGGCACGGCCGCGGCGATTGAAACGCTCGGCATTTCCGTAGAAAGCGTAGACAAGGAGGAAATCGAAGGCCTCATGGAAGACGGGCGCGTTCGCTACATTGTGTACACGGGCGCGGTGAAGGACGGCACAGTAGGGGATTATATTGCCCTGCATAAACGCGCCATGCAGCTCGGTGTGCCGTGCCTTACGTCGATTGATACGGCAAATGCTTTGGCTGCCATTATTGAGGGCAGGTTTAATGCTGAAAACACGGAGCTTGTGGATATCAATGCCATGCGCCCGTGGCGGCAAAAAATCCGTTTTGCCAAGATGCACGCCTCGGGCAATGACTATATCTTTATGGAGAACTTTGACGGCACTATCACATGCCCCGAGTCTTTGTGCGTAAGCCTTTGCACACCGCACTATGGCATCGGTGGCGACGGCATCGTCCTAATCGAAAAGTCCGCCGTAGCAGATGCCAAGATGCGTGTTTTCAACCGCGACGGCAGCGAGGGCAAGATGGCCGGTAACAGCATCCGCTGTGTAGGTAAATATCTGTATGATAAAGGCTATGTACGAAGTGAGCATGTTTCCGTGGAAACGGCAAGCGGCATACTGCACCTTCGCTTGTATCTTCGTGACCGTGAGGTAAGCACTGTCACCGTGGATATGGGGCGCCCCGATTTTGCGGCAAGCGCACTTCCTGCGAAGATAGAGGCAGAAACGATGCTTTCGTACCCCCTTGCGATTGGCCGGGAAACATACACCGTCAGCTGCCTTTCCGTGGGGAATCCCCACTGCGTTGTCTTTTGCGATGGGATTGACGGATTAAACCTTCCCAAAATCGGGCCGCAGTTTGAATATGCTGACGTATTCCCCGAGCGGATTAACACGGAATTTGTACGTGTTGTCAATAAGAATACCTTGCGCGTTCGCGTGTGGGAGAGAGGCAATGGCGAAACGCTCGCCTGCGGCACAGGCGCTTGCGCGGCGTGCGTGGCGGCTGTAGAAAAGGGACTTTGCGAAAAAGGCACCGACATTACGGTAAAGCTTCGCGGTGGCGACCTTATCGTAAACTATACCGATGACCGTATTCTCCTTTCCGGCGAAGCTGTCATGGTCTACGAAGGCGAATTCTCGTATTAAAAAATAAAATTGCCCTCGGCTTTTGCCGGGGGCGTGTTTGTATACAAGGAAAAAGAAAAACGACAGTACACGTACTGTCGTTTTTTGGTGCCGATGGTGGGAACCGATTGCCTATAAACCGCATAAAAACGGCATTTTTGAAAAAGTACTGCTGCCTAATTGTTGCCAATGAAAATATTTTTGGCAGCATATAGGCAATGTTTAGACAACATTTTTGCAAGGTATCTGCCCCGATTGATAAACATTTAAGCCTTCGTTTTGTAAA
>JAZNJV010000068.1:0-13046 GCA_045578225.1 Clostridia bacterium
CGCACCGAAGATTATGACCATGACGATTGACGTAGATAAGATTCGTGACGTTATCGGTACAGGCGGTAAGGTTATCCAGAAGATTATCGCTGAAACCGGCGTTAAAATTGACATTGAAGATGACGGCAGAGTATACATCGCCACGATTGACCAGGAAGCAGGCGAAAAGGCCATGCGTATTATCAAGGGCATCGTGAGTGACGTAGAACCCGGCCAGGAATTTACTGGTAAGGTTGTGCGCATTATGAACTTCGGCGCATTCGTAGAATTCCTGCCCGGCAAAGACGGTCTTGTGCATATTTCGAAGCTGGACCGCGGCCGTGTAGAAAAGGTAGAAGACGTAGTACAGATTGGCGATACCATTGATGTCCGTGTTATCGAAATCGATAAGATGGGCCGCATCAATCTTGCCAGAGTATTACCGAAAGAAGAGAAATAATTTTGAACGTAAAGCTTAAAAACGGTTTGCGTGTGGTGGGCGAACAAATGCCGCATGTCCGTTCGGTTTCTGTTGGCGTGTGGGTCGGTGTCGGCTCACGCGCCGAATCGCCGGCGGAAGGCGGCATAAGTCACTTTATGGAGCATATGCTGTTTAAAGGAACAGAGAAGCGCACCGCCGCGCAGATTGCCTCGGAAATGGACGCTATCGGGGGAAACCTCAATGCGTTCACGACAAGGGAATACACGTGTTATTACGCAAAAAGTATAGATGAAGATATCGAAAAGGTGTTTGACATTTTGTCGGACATGTACATGCACTCGCGTCTTGCAGAGGAAGAAACAGAGCTTGAGCGCGGCGTGATTTTGGAAGAAATCAGCATGTATGAGGACTCGCCTGAGGATGTGGTGCAGGAAAGCCTTGCAAAACTCGCTTGGGGAAAGGATCCTCTGGGGTACGGCATCGCCGGCACAAAGGAAACGGTCGCGGGGATTACCGCGCGAGACCTTCGTGCCTTTCAGAAAAAATACTATACGGCGGATAACACCGTTTTAGCCATAGCCGGAAATTTTGACGCGGAGAAAGTTTTGGCACTTGCCGAACAATATTTTGGCGCGCTTCCAAACGGGGAGATTTTTACGGAATATTCGTCCGTTCCGTTTTGCAAGGGAAGCGTTACAAGGACAAAGGACATCGAGCAAACACATATCGCCATAGCGTACCCGGGACTTTCGCAAAACGACCCCGATAAGTATGTAATGGCAGCCTTTGCGGGTGCGTTCGGTGGCGGCATGTCCTCGCGTCTTTTCCAGAAAATACGAGAAGAAAAGGGCCTTGCCTATTCTATCTATGCTTCGCCGGAAGGGTTTAAAAATGCAGGTATGCTGAATATTTACGCCGGTGTTTCGCCGGAGAATGCAGACCTTGTGGTAGACCTTATCGGGCGTGAGGTAGAGGATCTTCTTCAAAACGGAATTCTGGAAGAGGAACTTCTGCGAAGCCTTTCGCAGATGCGCACCGGCTACATAATGGGAAGGGAAAGCGTGAGCGGCCGCATGCAGACCTTAGGTCGCAACATGCTTTTGTATAATACAGTACCTTATGCCGAAGAAGTGCTTTCGGAAATGCAAAGCGTTACAAAAGAACGCGTTGATGCACTTATAAGGCGGCTTTTAAGTAAAGAAAGGGCAGAAGCCAGAGTATGCCCGAAAACGGCAGGAAAGGAAAGTGTGTTATGGAAAATACGAAAAAGACAATGGAAAAAATCGTAAATCTTTGTAAGGGCAGAGGGTATGTATACCCGGGCTCTGAGATTTACGGTGGACTTTCTAACGCATGGGACTACGGTCCTTTGGGTGTAGAGTTCAAAAATAACATAAAGCGTGCATGGTGGCAGAAGTTCATCATGGAATCGCCCTACAATGTAGGCCTTGATGCCGCTATTCTCATGAATCCGAAGACATGGGTAGCAAGCGGTCACGTTGGCGGCTTTAGCGATCCTTTGATGGATTGCCGCGAATGTAAGGCAAGATACCGTGCCGATAAGCTCATTGAAGACTTTATGGCTGAAAAAGGCGAAAGCGAAACGGTAGACGGTTGGTCGAACGAAAAAATGCTCGAATATATCCGCGAAAATGCCATTCCGTGCCCTAAGTGCGGCAAGCATGACTTTACAGATATTCGTAAGTTCAACCTTATGTATAAAACATTCCAGGGTGTTACGGAAGATTCCAGCTCCGAGCTGTATCTCCGTCCGGAAACGGCCCAGGGTATTTTCGTAAACTTTAAGAACGTGCAGCGTACCACACGCCGCAAGATTCCGTTTGGTATCGGGCAGGTGGGTAAGTCGTTCCGTAACGAAATCACACCGGGAAACTTCATTTTCCGCATCCGCGAATTTGAGCAGATGGAGCTTGAATTCTTCTGCCAGCCGGGCGAAGACCTTAAGTGGTTTGCCTACTGGAAGGATTTCTGTAAGGATTGGCTCTTGTCTCTCGGTATCCGCGAAGAAAACCTCAAGATGCGTGACCATTCGCCGGAAGAGCTTTCGCACTACTCCAACGCCACAACAGATATCGAATTTATGTTCCCGTTTGGTTGGGGTGAGCTTTGGGGAATTGCCGACAGAACGGATTATGACTTAAAGCAGCATGCTATGCATTCCGGTGAAAATATGGAATACATGGATCCGGTTACAAACGAGAAGTATGTGCCGTACTGTGTGGAGCCGTCTCTCGGTGCGGATCGTGTAACGCTCGCATTTTTAGTAGACGCTTATGATGAAGAAGAGCTTGAGGGTGGCGACACACGCGTGGTACTTCGTCTGCACCCGGCACTGGCTCCCATTAAGATTGCCATTTTGCCTCTTTCGAAGAAACTGGCCGATGGTGCTGGGGAGCTCTATGCAAAGCTTTCGAAGAAGTATATGTGCGAATATGACGAAGCCGGAAGTATCGGCAAGCGCTATAGAAGACAGGATGAAATCGGAACTCCGTTCTGCATTACGTATGACTTTGATAGCGAAACCGACGGCAGCGTAACCATTCGCCACAGAGATTCCATGCAGCAGGAACGAGTTAAGATTGAGGACCTCGAAAACTATTTCAAGGATGCATTCGTATTTTAAGCATCTAGGACAGAAAGGAAGACTATGAATTATTTAGAAAAGTATAACGCTTGGCTTGCATATGATAAACTCGACGATGAGATAAAACTCGAACTTATGGCTATCGGCGATGATGAGCAGGAAATAAAGGAACGCTTTCTTTCTGATTTGAAGTTCGGTACGGGTGGCCTTCGCGGCATTTTGGGCGCCGGCACAGACCGTATGAATGTATACACTGTTCGTCGTGCCACGCAGGGTCTTGCGATGTATGTTAAGGAACAGGGGGGAGAGGAACGCGGCGTTGTAATTGCGTATGACAGCCGTCATTATTCTCCGGAATTTGCGCTTTGCGCTGCACGTGTTTTGGCTGGGAACGGCATTCGCGTGTACCTTTTCACAGAGCTTCGCCCCACACCGGAATTAAGCTTTGCGGTGCGACATTTAGGCTGTGAGGCCGGTATTGTCGTCACGGCGAGCCATAATCCCGCAAAATATAACGGGTACAAAGTATATGGCCCCGATGGTGGTCAGGTATCCGGTGAAGCGGCAGATTATATCTTGCACAAAATGGAAGAAATTGATATTTTTGGGGATATTCCCGAAAGTGCTGCGGATAGTCCGCTTATTCGTTACATTAACGAAGAAGTAGACACGCCGTATTATGAAGCCGTTTTGTCGCAGATGATTCATCGTGACCTTGGGCAAACCGCGGCCGACCTTAAAATCGTATATACGCCGTTCCATGGCGCAGGTGCAGTTCCTGTAAAAGAGGTGCTTCGCCGCGCGGGATTTAAGAAGGTATATACCGTTCCTGAGCAGGAAGCACCGGATGGGGCATTCCCCACAGTAAAAAGCCCGAATCCGGAAGATAAAGAAGGCTTCGCGCTCTCGATTGAGCTTGCCAATCAGGTGGGCGCAGATCTTATTATCGGTACCGACCCCGACTCTGATCGTGTGGGCGTTTTGGCAAGAGAGCATGACGGTTCTTTTGTAGCCCTTACAGGCAACATGATGGGCGTTCTCCTCACGGAATATATTCTCTCGCAAAAGACCGGACTTGGTCTTCTGCCGGAAAATCCGTATGTTGTCAAAACCGTGGTAACCTCTGAAATGGTGCGGTGCGTAACCGACCGTTACGGGGTAGAACTTATCGACGTTCTTACCGGCTTTAAGTATATTGCCGATACCATACTTCAGCACGAAGAAGCAGGCGACATGAACTTCGTATTCGGCTTTGAAGAAAGCTACGGGTACCTTGTGGGCGAGTATGCAAGAGATAAAGACGGGGTTTCCGCCTCTCTCATGATTGCAGAAATGGCCGCATGGTATCAAACACGCAATATGACGCTTTGCGATGTAATGCGTGACCTGTATGCAAAATACGGCATTCATAAAGAATGGGCTAAGAGCATTTATTTTGAAGGTACAGACGGAATTGAGAAGATTAAGAACTTTATGGCGTCTCTTCGTCAGGATGTGCCGAAAACGATTGGCTGGGCACGCGTCGTGGCGTATACTGACTTTGCGGAAGGTGTACGGTATGATGTAGAGAACGGCACAAGCAATAAAATCTCTCTGCCGCCTTCGAATGTTCTCCGTTTTGAACTGGAGGATAAGAGCTGGGTGGCATTCCGCCCCTCCGGCACAGAACCGAAATTCAAGATTTACGCAGGCGTTGCGCGCGGCAATATCGATGCCAAAATCGATGCGATTTCTGAAAGTGTAGATGCACTTTTGGGCGTTTCTAAGTAGATAGGGAGCGAGCAAAATGCGAATCGATAAATTTTTAAAAGTTTCCCGCCTTATTAAAAGACGTACCGTGGCAAGCGAAGCTTGTGCGGCCGGTCGCGTAAAGATTGGCGATAAAGTTGTAAAAGCCGGTGCAGAGGTCAAAATCGGTGATATTATCGAGATTGGCTTTGGCGGTAAAACCGTACGGGCGGAGGTGCTTTCGCTTCGGGAGCACGTCACGAAGGACGACGCAGCGACCATGTATAAAATCATAGGGGAAGAATAAGAAATAAGCACTTTGGAAGCGGTGGTCTCCAAAGTGCTTTTCTTGTTTTTGCAATGCGCACTTTTCGTTGACAAAACGGGCACTTTGTGATATAATACTATATCAAATGGAAACAGAACGGAGAAAGTCGATGTTTGAGAAATTATCGTTTATTGAAACAAGACATGAAGAACTGAGCGTAAAGATCAGCGACCCCGCCGTAATTGCGGATCAGGAGACGTGGCGAAAGCTTTGCAAAGAGCATTCGGATATTACGCCCATTGTCGATAAATACCGTGAATACAAGGCTGCAAAAGAAACCATTGAGGAGGCAACGCTTCTTCTGGAAACGGAAACCGACAAGGATTTTAAAGAAATGCTGCAGTCGGAAATTGAGGAATCCAAGGATAAGATTGAAGCGCTTTCCGGAGAACTGAAAATCCTGCTTCTCCCGAAAGACCCGAATGATGAAAAGAACGTTATCGTGGAAATTCGCGGCGGCGCAGGCGGCGATGAAGCGGCCCTTTTTGCAGCGGATTTATACCGCATGTATTCCATGTATGCCGAGGCAAGACGGTGGAAAATCGAGGTGCTGAGCTCGAATGTAACAGACATTGGCGGCATTAAAGAAATTTCGTTTATGATCGAGGGGCAGGGGGCATACAGCCGCCTGAAGTTTGAAAGCGGTGTGCACCGAGTGCAGCGCGTGCCGGCCACAGAATCCGGCGGCCGCATCCATACATCTACCGTAACCGTTGCGGTGCTCCCGGAAGTCGAGGAAGTGGAAGTAGAAATCAATCCAAACGATTTGAAAATCGACGTTTTCCGCGCCGGCGGCCCGGGTGGCCAGTGCGTAAATACGACGGACTCTGCCGTTCGCATCACGCATATTCCAACCGGTATCGTAGTTTCTTGCCAGGACGAAAAGAGCCAGCATAAGAACAAAGATAAGGGCATGAAGATTCTGCGTTCCCGCATCTATGACCTTATGCAACAAAAGCAGCATGATTCGATTGCGCAGGAAAGAAAGAGTCAGGTTGGTACAGGGGACAGAAGCGAGAGAATTCGCACGTATAACTTCCCACAAGGCCGCATCAGTGACCATCGTATTGGCCTTACCATTTATAAAATAGAGGCATTTTTAAACGGAGACCTTGACGAAGTCATCGATGCGCTCATTACCAATGAGCAGAGTGAAAAGCTCAAAGGCACTGAACTGTAGAAGCTTTGGTGCAGTTTTATACAAAAGAAAGCGTAAAAGGAGTGGAGAATATGAAAGAGTTATTACTTGGCAATGCGGCTATTGCCCGTGGTGCCTATGAAGCGGGCGCCAAGGTTTTCTCTTCCTACCCGGGTACACCGAGTACGGAAATCACAGAGCATGCCGCAAAGTATGATGAAATATATGCGGAATGGGCGCCGAACGAAAAGGTGGCGCTTGAGGTGGCTATCGGTGCCTCTATCGGAGGCGCGAGAAGCTGTGCCTGTATGAAACACGTAGGCCTCAACGTAGCGGCCGACCCGCTTTTTACCGTTGGTTATACGGGTGTGCGTGGTGGCCTTGTTATATGTGTTGCCGATGACCCAGGCATGCACAGCTCGCAGAATGAGCAGGATAGCCGTCATTATGCCGAAAGTGCAAAGGTTTTAATGCTCGAGCCTTCGGATAGTGGCGAATGCAAAGAATTTATGAAAAAAGCGTTTGCACTCAGCGAAGAATTTGATTCGCCTGTGCTTCTTCGTCTTTCCACGCGCATTGCACACTCGCAGAGCCTTGTGGAACTGGAGGAGAGAGAAGAAGTCGGCATAAAGCCGTATGAAAAGGACGCCATGAAGTATGTCATGATGCCGGCTATGGCACGCGGCAGACATGTGGCAGTAGAAGAACGCCTCGAGAAAGCGGCGGCATTTTCAGAAACATCTGACTTAAACCGTATTGAATATAACGACAAGAAAATCGGCATTATCACTGCCGGCACCGGGTACTTCTACGCAAAGGAAGCCATCCCGAATGCAAGCTTTTTAAAGCTCGGCATGGTATTCCCACTTCCGGAAAAAATCATTCGTGAGTTTGCTGAAAACGTGGAAAAACTCTACGTTGTAGAAGAACTCGACCCGTTTATTGAAAACCATGTAAAGCGCCTTGGTATTGCGGTTGAGGGCAAGTCCCTTCTGCCGATTCGCGGCGAAATTACGGCGGCCATGATTCGCGAAAAGATTTTAGGAGAAGCACCGGCCGAAGTGAAGAAAGCCGAGGAGGCCATTCCGGTTCGTCCTCCGGTGCTTTGCCCGGGATGTCCGCACCGCGGCATGCATTATGTGCTGAAAAAATTAGGCCTTCGCGTTACGGGCGACATTGGCTGTTATACGCTCGGCGCACTCGCACCGCTTGAAAGCATTGATACGTGCGTGTGCATGGGCGCCGGCATTGGCATGGCACACGGCATGGAAATGGCCGCAGGGAAAGATCCGAAAACCGTTGCGATTATCGGCGATAGTACCTTTATGCATTCCGGCATTACAGGTCTTATCAACGTCGTGTATAATAAAGGCACGGCTACAACCATTATTTTGGATAACTCCATCACGGGTATGACAGGGCACCAGCAAAACCCCACCACGGGTCTTACCTTAAAAGGTGAACCCACAAAGCAGGTAGATTTGGAAGCGCTTTGTCATGCAATCGGTATTGATAGCGTAAGAATTGCAGACCCGTTTGATGTAGATACATTTGAGAAGGTTGTAAAAGAAGAAGTTTCCAAAGATGAACCTTCCGTGATTATCGCACAGCGTCCTTGCGCCCTTCTTAAGAGCGTGAAATACAACGGCTTTGTAAAAGTAGACGCCGAAAAATGCAAAAAGTGCAAGATGTGCATGAAGATAGGATGCCCTGCCATAAGCTTTAAAGACGGCGTTGTGATTGATACCACACTTTGCAACGGCTGCGGCCTTTGCATGAACGTATGTAAGTTCGGTGCGCTTTCAAAGGAGGAAACGAAATGAATATTTTGATAGCCGGTGTAGGCGGACAGGGTACACTTCTTGCAAGCAGAATCCTCGGGCGCGTCGCGCAGGATGGGGGATATGATGTAAAAGTATCTGAGGTGCACGGTATGGCCCAGCGCGGCGGTAGCGTTGTTACCTATGTAAAATACGGAGAAAAGGTATATTCTCCCATTATCGAAGAAGGGGAAGCTGATATCGTTTTGGCCTTTGAAGAACTGGAGGCGTATCGTTATCTGCCGTACCTCAAAAAAGGCGGCAAGCTTCTCGTAAACACACAAAAAACGGACCCGATGCCTGTTATCACCGGAAAAATGGAATATCCTTCGGATATCCTTGGGAAAATCGCGGCTATGGGCATTGATGTTGTAGCGGAAGATGCGCTTTCCATGGCACGGGAAGCGGGTAGCGAAAAGGCTGTAAACGTAGTTTTAATCGGCGTTCTCGCCGCGCATACCGACATTCCAAAGGAAGCATGGCTTTCTGCAATTGAGCGCACAGTGCCGCCTAAGTTTTTGGAGATTAACCAAAAGGCGTTTACGCTGGGATATAAGGAGTGATAACGATGAGCAAGATGTGGAATGAAAAGATAGAATCCATGTCGCGCGACGAGATTTTCGCGATTCAGTCTGAAAATCTGCGCCGTACCGTGGAACGCGTATATAATAATGTGCCCTTCTACCGCGCAAAAATGGACGCTATTGGCGTTTTGCCTGGGGACATTCAAACAGCGGCCGACATTGTAAAGCTTCCCTTTACAACGAAGCAGGACCTTCGCGACACATATCCCTTCGGTCTCTTTGCGGTACCTATGGACGAGGTTGTACGTATTCACGCTTCCTCCGGTACCACCGGCAAACAGACGGTTGTGGGATACACGCAAAATGACCTGGACGTGTGGTCGGAAATTGTGGCACGTTGCCTTACCATGGCAGGGGCCGATAAAAGCTCTGTGGTGCAGGTTTCGTATGGCTACGGCCTTTTCACAGGCGGCCTTGGGGCGCATGGCGGCGCAGAACGTATCGGCGCTACGGTTGTGCCTACCTCCACAGGCAATACGGCAAGGCAGGTTGCGGTCATGCAAGATTTTGGCACCACTGTTTTGTGCTGCACGCCGTCTTATGCTTTGTATATTGCAGAAACGCTGCAGAAAGCAGGAATTGACCCGAGCGAACTGAAACTGAAAACCGGTATTTTCGGTGCAGAACCGTGGACCGAGCCGATGCGCGCAGAAATTGAGCGCAGCCTCGGCATTGATGCACATGATATTTACGGCCTTAGCGAGGTTATGGGTCCTGGCGTCTCTATGGACTGCGAATATAAAAACGGTCTCCATATCTGGGAAGACCATTTTCTGCCGGAAATCATTGATCCCGAAACAGAACAGCAGATGGGAGACAATGTAAACGGCGAGCTGGTATTCTCCTGCATTACCAAGGAAGCCTTGCCGCTTCTTCGCTATCGCACGCATGACGTTTCGAGTCTTAATCATAGCACGTGTGCATGTGGCAGAACGCATGCTCGTATGGCAAAGCCGTCAGGAAGAACCGACGATATGCTTATTATCCGCGGCGTTAACGTATTCCCGTCGCAGATTGAAAGTGTTCTTCTCGATGTGGGCGATACATCTCCGCACTATATGATTATTGTAGACAGAAAAGATAATCTCGATAGTATGGAAGTGCAGATTGAAGTTTCCGAGAGCGTATTTTCCGATAAAGTACGCACACTCGAGGATATTGGTGCAAAAATCCGCAGCCGTCTTGACAGCGTGCTTGGCATCAGCGCTAAAGTTCGCCTCGTAGAGCCCGGCACTATTGCCAGAAGCGAAGGCAAAGCAAAGCGTGTAATTGATAAGCGTTTGTTATCATAGAAAGGAGAAAAATCGCATGTTTGTACAGCAGATTTCAGTTTTTGTGGAAAACAAACCCGGTCGCATGGCCAAAATTGCCCGTATTCTCGCAGAAAAGCATATTAACATTCAGGCGATGTCCATTGCCGATACCACTGATTTTGGCATTTTGCGCTTAATCGTAAATCGGCCTGAGGAAGCTGCCGCGGCGCTTCGTGAGGCTGGCGTGGTTTTTGGCCTTACGGATGTAATTGCCGTTCCGCTTACGGATTCCCCCGGTGGTCTTGCTGAGGTTATGCAGGTGCTGGATGCGGCTGAGGTCAGCATCGAATATCTCTACGCCTTTACTGCGCGTCTTACAAATGGCGCGGTGGCCATTCTCTGTACCGAGGACCCCGAAAAGACCTTGAACGCGCTGAAAAACGGAAATATTGAGGTATTATCACGAGAGGTTGTGTACGGAAATTGAACGAGGTACTAAAAGAACTTGGAATAGATTCGCGCGCGGTCGAGGCGGCACAAGCCGTTGAGCCACGGCTTCGCCCCTTGTTTTCTGAAATTGAGAGGCGGGAAAGCGCAAATCAGGCGCGCGTACTTGCAGCGTTTCGAAAGCATAGAATCAGTGCTGCCCATTTTATGCCGACTTCCGGCTATGGGTATGACGATATGGGGCGCGATACCTTGGACGAGGTTTTTGCGGATGTGTTCGGTACCGAAGCCGCACTTGTACGTCCGCACTTTATCTCCGGCACCCATACGCTTACGGTCATGCTTTTCTCCGTGCTTCGCCCGGGGGACATGCTTCTTTCTGTCACAGGTGACCCGTACGACACGCTTATAGATGTGATTTGCGGCGAAGAGGGCGGCTCCTTAAAGGAATTTGGCATTTCGTACGGAAAAGTCGATCTTAAAAACGATACCTTTGATTATGAAAAAATAGAAGAAGCACTCCAAAACCCGAAGGTACGTGCCGTATTTGTCACGCGCTCCAAGGGGTATGCTTGGCGTGAAAGCTTTTCCGTAGAAGATATGGCAAAGCTTGCCGAATTTGTCCGTGTAAGACGAAGCGATGTGCTGATTTTAGTGGATAATTGCTATGGGGAGTTTGTAGGCACCGAGGAACCTGCTTTTGCAGACCTTTTTGCCGGCTCTCTTATTAAAAACCCAGGCGGCGGTCTCGCGCCTTCCGGCGGTTATATTGCAGGAAAAGCGGAGTATGTGCGCCTTGCGGCTGACCGCCTTACAGCTCCAGGCCTCGGCCTTCACGGTGGCGCCAATTTCGGGGTTATGAAAGACCTGTATCTCGGCTTTTTCCTAGCGCCACATGTTGTGGCAGAGGCGGTAAAGTGCGCTGTTTTCTGCGCGGCACTTATGGAAAAACTCGGCTATGATGTATGCCCCCGTCCTGCGGATATGCGTAGCGATATTATTGAGGCTATTCGCTTTGGAAGTGCCGAACGTGTCATTGCGTTTTGTAAGGGCCTTCAGGCGGCATCTCCCATAGATTCGCACGTTTCGCCCGAGCCTTGGGCGATGCCCGGGTATGCCGATGCCGTTATCATGGCTGCAGGTGCGTTTACACAAGGCTCTTCCATAGAGATTAGTGCAGACGGGCCGATTCGTCCGCCGTACGTGGCATACATGCAGGGTGGTCTTACATACGAAAGCGGAAAGCTCGCCATTTTAAAGGCGGCCTCTGAAGTTTTAAAAGTAGAATAATATACGGAAAGGAACCTGCAGATACTGCAGGTCCTTTTGCCATTTCCCGCACCTTACGAGTAGCCAAAACTTTCTTTTCGACATATCTTGGAAATGAGAGCGAAAAGGAAGGAGATGAGAAAAATGTATCTGTATGAGCTTTCGGAGGGAGAACGGGGACGGGTTAAGAAAGTTTCCGGGCAGGATAGCATGAGCGTCCGTCTTCGTGACATTGGTCTTGTGGACGGTACCGTTCTTACTTGTCTCGGAAAAAGTCCGCTAGGGGACCCCACGGCATATCTTGTGCGCGGTGCGGTCATTGCCCTTCGAAAGAAAGATGCTTCAAAAGTTTTGGTAGAAAGCGAAGGGTAGAGAATGGGACTTACAAATCAATCCGTCGGAAAAGCCGCGGCTGATTGCGGCATTGACATAAAAAAGCAAGACCCGTCAGACATCGTGGTCGCACTGGCGGGCAATCCAAACGTAGGAAAAAGCACAGTTTTTAACGCCCTTACAGGGCTTCGACAACATACAGGGAATTGGCCCGGCAAAACGGTGACGAGCGCCGTAGGCTACGCACGAGAAGGGAATACGGGCTTTGTTATTGTAGATTTACCCGGCAGTTACTCTCTTTCTGCACATTCCGCGGAAGAAGAGGTTGCGCGCGATTTTATTCTGCATGGCGAAGCGGATGCTACTGTCGTTGTGTGCGACGGCACATGCCTTGAGCGAAATCTCATTTTGGCGCTGCAAATTTTGGCTGTGACCTCGCGCGTGGTCATTTGCGTCAATCTTTTGGACGAAGCGAAAAAGAAACATATCGAAATAGACCTTTCGGCGCTTTCGGAAACACTCGGCGTCCCCGTGGTCGGCACATCTGCGCGAAAACGCACGGGACTTTCTGCCCTTCTCAGTGCCGTAAAAGCCGTTACAGAAAAGCCTCCAAAGGGATTTCCCTTTAAAGAGAGCACTTCCGATATCGACGAAACCGTGCGCCTTGCGGAAGAAATCAGTAGCGCGGTACTGCGTACGCCGCGCGAGGGCACAATCGCAAGGGATAGAAAAATTGATAAGTGGCTCACGGGAAAAACACTCGGCTTTCCGCTCATGTTTTTGCTTCTTATGGGGATTTTCTGGATTACGCTTGCGGGTGCAAACTACCCTTCGGCGTGGCTTTCAGATTTCTTGTTTCGTCTTGAGGAACCGCTTTGCGAGATGCTTGGTGTACTTCCCCTGTGGCTACGCGACATGATTGTATTCGGCGCCTATCGGGTCACGGCTTGGGTGGTTTCCGTCATGCTGCCGCCGATGGCTATATTTTTCCCGCTATTTACACTTTTGGAAGATTTCGGCTATCTGCCGCGCGTGGCCTTTAATCTCGATAAATGTTTTCAAAAATGCCGCGCTTGCGGCAAACAGGCACTTACGATGTGTATGGGATTTGGCTGTAATG
>JAZNJV010000069.1:0-3196 GCA_045578225.1 Clostridia bacterium
AGTGCCGTCTTCTACTTTTGCACAGATGCCCTGGAAAATCGGCTTTACATATTCCCAAGCTGCCGGAGAGCCGCCGGGCATCATGCTCGGGCCGTTCAAAGCACCTTCTTCACCGCCGGAAACGCCGGTACCTACATAGAGAAGACCGCGGCTTTCTACGTATTCTGCGCGGCGAATGGTATCCGGGAAGTGGGAGTTACCGCCGTCGATAATAATATCGCCTTCTTCGAGGTGCTCAAGAAGCTGCTCAATGATAGTATCTACAGCCTGGCCTGCTTTTACCATAAGCATAACCTTGCGGGGTTTTTCTAAATTTGCGGCGAGTTCTTCGAGAGAGTAGGTGCCGATAATGTTTTTGCCGGCGGCTCTGCCTTCTACGAAGTTCTTTACTTTGTCTGCTGTACGGTTATATACCGCAACGGTAAAGCCCTTGCTTTCCATGTTCATAACAAGGTTTTCGCCCATAACGGCAAGACCGACGAGACCGATGTCTGCTTTTTTCATAGGAAAATCATCCTTTCCGTGTATTATATATTTGTAGATATTGTATCACAAAGGGCGAAGGTGTGTCAACCATTTATCGCCGTTTTTTGCGATATTTTCCATGTATTCTTTTTCCTGTTTCGGGCAATACTGGAAAGGGAAAGGAGTGACTGTATGCGTATTAACCGCTATGTCAACGGAGAGAAGATTAAATCCATGCCGCATTTTGTAGAAAACGAGGCCATTCGCGAGGCTGTGGCTGCGGCAGATAGCCGCCGCCGCGCCATGGAAGAAGAGGCATAATGGAGAAAAAGGCGGCAATTTATATCCGCGTTTCCACGGAGGGGCAACGGGAAGAAGGGTATTCTATTGACGCGCAACAAGAGCTTCTCTCGGCGTTTTGCACGGCAAGGGAAATTAAAAATCGGGAGCTCTATATTGACGGCGGCTACACGGGCAGTAACATAGACCGCCCGGCAATGCACCGTCTTATCGAGGACGTACAAAATGGGAAAGTTTCGCACGTCATTGTCTATAAGCTGGACCGTCTCTCTCGTTCACAAAAAGATACGCTCTATTTAATAGAAGATGTTTTTAATCCTCATGGTGTTACGTTCATTTCCATGAACGAAAACATGGATACCTCCACCCCTATAGGGCGTGCCATGCTCGGTATTATGTCCGCCTTCGCGCAGCTTGAGCGCGAAACCATACGGGAGCGCACGCGCATGGGCATGCAGGAACGCGTGAAAAACGGCTACTGGCCGGGCGGCGGTAAAATTCCCTTCGGGTACGATTACGACCGCGAAAAAGGGATACTTGTGCCAAACGCCGATGCGGACACAGTACGAAGGGCGTATGACTTATATCTCGCTGGCTATTCCACCGATAAAATTGCGCAGATTCTCGGCCTTCGCTATGAGCATTTAGCGCTACAAATCTTAAAACGGAAGACGAATGCAGGATACATTGTGTATAACGGCGTCGAGTACAAAGGGAGACACACGCCCCTCATTAGCCTTGAAACATACGAAAAGACGATGGCGGCCATGCGCGCCCGCGCGCGCCGCCCAATAAGCGGCGGCGGGTATCTTTTAACAGGACTTCTCGTTTGCGGCAAGTGCGGCGCAAAAATGCGCTATCAAAAGTGGGGCAAGACGGACTGCAAAATTGTGTGCTATTCTGCCGATAAATCTAAAAGGCACCTCGTGCGCGACCCGAATTGTGATAACAAACGCCATAGCGCATGGGAAATTGAAGACATTGTTTTAGACGATTTGTTTTCCGTTTCCGTCCGAAGAGAAGCGGGGGAAGAAAAGGGCGAGAGCGTTTTGGAAATTCTAAAAAGCCAGCGCACTTCGGCACGCACAAAGCTTCGAAGGCTGTACGATTTGTACGGGGATGGCGGCGATGAGATGCTTTTGGAAACAATTGCGGAACAGAAAAAAACAATTTCCGCGCTCGAAACGCGCATCCAAGAGGAAGAAACCACGCAAAAAGCAGAATTGGCGCGGCAGAAAACGTGTGAGGAAATCAGCGCAGTGCGCGATAGCTGGCCGTACCTTTCCATGCGAGAGAAGAAAAAGGTGATAAAAAGCTGTGTGGACAAAATTGTGATTACCGATGATGTGGTCGATGTGTATTATACCTTTGAGACGTAAAAAGAGCCGCACACTGTGCGGCCCTTTCGAAAAGGCTTAGAGATGAACCGTTGCCCCGGCAGGGATTTTGATAGGTTCCTTCTTTTCTTCCACCCAAACGTCTAGGGCAGAAGGGTTATACACGGTTTTGCCGTCCATGGAAACGATAAGGCGACGAATGGCCGTGATGTAATCGTAAATTTCAATATTGGTGGCAAGCCAAACGGTGTCTGCCTTTTGCTCGGGTTTGTCGCCGGCATCGGTCGTTACCATGCGGCAGATTTCCTCCAAAAGATCCCAATTGTCATTTTCATTGAATTCGTAGCTGTGCCCCCAGATATACAAAAGGTCGCCATGGCTCGGCGTTTCCATGAATTCTTTCACATGCTCAAGCGCATTTTCGCTATGATGGCAGGTAGGATCCCAGGCACGGAAATCTTCCGGCCAGAGATACTTGTGTGTGGACTTTATCGTGCGCGAGTAGCAAACGCCCGCGCTTTTCAGCATATGTAAAATATCCTCGTTATACGGGCCGTACGGATAGGACATCCCGCGGATAATTTTCCCCGTAATCGCTTCGAGCGCTGCGCGGTCTTCTGTAATCTGCCGAAGCGCAAGCGGCAGGGGCAGAGAAGTAAGCCGCGGATGCGTTGCCGTGTGCATAGAAACCTCGTGGTTTTTGTAAAGCTCGGGCACTTCTTCCTTCGGAACGCGGTTTGGCACGCCGAGGAGCGCACTGTTTAAATGAAAGGTGACGCGCACGCCGTATCGGTCTGCAATTTCAATCATGCGGCGGTCGGCGTAGTTCGCATCATCGTAGCTAAGCGTAAAACATTTTGTTTTTCCTTCGGGGAAACGATTGTATAGCATAAAGATCACTCCTTGCGTATGTTACGAATATTATATATGTATAAGAGCATAAAGTCAAGAAAAACACAAAAAATCGAGCACGCAAAAGGTCGAAAAACCGCATAAAAACGGCACTTTGAAAAAAGTTTTGGATTTTTTTCAAAAAAAGCTTGACAATTCGCCGGGGGCGTGGTAAACTATTAAAGCTGTCGCGGTTGACGGCG
>JAZNJV010000070.1:0-12542 GCA_045578225.1 Clostridia bacterium
CCTCCTTTCAAAGGTGTGCATTTCTTATGTGAAATTCTTTACAAAAGCTTTATTCGCTGCCACTGTGCGTTCCGCACGAAAAGTGCGGCGCGCGGCTTGTGGTGCCCATGGATATGCTAAGTATTTTTGTCGATAGGATATGCATCTCGTAAGAGATTTATATCGACGATTTTCAAGCTTTGCTTGAAATCATTATAACATACGCTCTCAAAAATAGCAAGAAGAAACAACTCTCCAGACGAAGGGCCCTGTGAGCGGTATTTTAGAAAGCTTTCTTGTGATACCCCCGCAGGGCGCGCTCCGCTAAAAGGCATATATTTAAAAGGGACTCTCCATTTGGAGAGTCCCTGCACGTCTTAACTTTACTTTTTATAACGCAAAGGCTAAGTAAATATTTCCCCTTTGCCTTTTTGCGGTCTTTTTACATCCCCTCAGTTTAGTTCGGGAATATGACGATGGTGGTTGCCTCGAAGGCACCGTTTGCGGTAAGACCCGTTACGGAAACCTTCATGCCCGCTTTAAGGTCACGCACCGTTTTGCCGGTACCGTCAGCGCTGTTTAAAATCTTGAGGTTCGAGCGCTTTGTGAACACCTGAATGCTCTTTGTTTGGTCGCCTTCCATCGTGGTCAGCGTGAAGAAGCCGTAGGAGGTATTGATATTCTCGATTACACCTGTAATGGCTGCCGATTCCGCGGGTGCGGTGCTTGTGAGAGAAACAATCGTTTCGCTGTCTACACTTGCGGTGATATTGGCGCCAAGGCGCAGGTCGTAAATCTCGCCCTTCTGACCGTCAATCGTATACACACAGTCGCGCGAGAGGCTGTAGCTCGTTACGGCGTTGTTGGCGCGGATTTTGAGAGACGGGAGCTTTGCAATTGTGATTTCCTCGATGGTGCCCTGCGTGATGAACTTGCTGCTTGTGGCGGTTACCACGGCAATGCGGTCATACCGAAGGGTGATGGTTACCTTGTCACCTACGAGGATTTCGCTTGCGTCAACGCTTGTGTTATTGCGCTTTGCCGTTACGGTTTCCGAAACGGGGTGCAATTCTACTGTGCCATTTGTGAGGCGAATGGAGAAGGCGAGGACCGGCTCGAGCGAGATGCTCTCAATCGTGCCCTTAATGGTCTTTTCGCTTTCTCTGGCTTCAATCACCACAACCTCGCCGCCGCGTACCTGCAGCTTTACGGCCTGCAGACGCTTAAGGTCTGTGAAAGTGGCGATGCTGCCTTCGTATGTGATGGAAACATCTTCCGAAATGGTATATTTCTTTTCTGCACCGGGATCGTCAATCGGATATACGGTGATTTCCTTCTTTGCACCGCTTATGTTCAAAGAGGAAATGGCACCTTCAAAAACTTCATCGGGCTCATGAGAAATGGCATCTACCATAGAAACTGCGCCGCCGCGAAGCGTTACGAGCACTTCCGCGCCCGGAGCGATGCGGGAGAGAGACTCGCTATAGCCGTCCTTTTTAATTACGGTTGCGGCTTCGTCCATAACCGTTACAACCTTTTCTGCGCCGGCAGGGGTGAGAAGGGCGATTGTACCGAGCTCTGCGTCAATCTCGCGCACCGTACCGTAAAGGTAGGTTTCCTGCATTTTGCCGCGAAGACGATAGAGAAGCGTAGCAATCTGTGCACGGTTTACATCTTCCATCGGGCCGAACTTGCCGTCCCCCATGCCGTTCATAATGCCTTCGTCCGTTACAAAGCGAACATAGGGCTTTGCATCGGCAGGGATGGAAGAAGAGTCTGTATATTCCGCGGTGGAAGCATCTAAATCAATCTTAGCCTCGCCGCCCATGGTGCGGGTTAAAAGCTTGGCCACTTCATAGCGCTTCATGCCGGTGGTGGCATTATCGCCGCCGATATAGAAGGAAAGCTCCTTCTCGGAAATTACGTCCTTATAAAGGAGGAAGGATACTTCGCCCTTATACGGCGTTTCGTATTTTTCTAAAATATCCGCATAAAATTCGGTTGCAAATGCGGTAAAGGGAGAGAGTGTTTTGTTTGTGTAGCCTAAAATACGTGCGCTGAGTACTAAAGATTCCACTTTCGAAACGGTTCTCTCGGGTTTGAAGGTGTTATCGGTGTAGCCTTTGATGATGCCGTCCTCTACCATTTCCTCGACAGCGTCAAGCGCCCAGGCGAACGAAGTCTCCGTCACATCCGGGAAGGTGGAAGCTACGGCAGAAAGCGCCATAGGCAGGGTTAAAAGGGTTGCTAAAAGAGTGCAAATCAGTTTTCTTCTCATGGGAAGCCCGTCCTTTCCTTATACTTATCTACATTGTATCATACTGCACAAATTTTTTCAACCATTTTCGCCATATTTTTTAGATTTCCTTCTTGTCTTTTGTAAATCTTCGCCAAAACGGAAGGGCGAGTAGAGAAAGGACGGCCGCGAAGAATGTCAGGAGAAGCCAGCCGCGTGTGGCGGCACTCCAGCCGAAAAGCTCGGCAATGCGTGCAAAGCCGTAGTTTGCAATGACGATACCAAGTGCTGCCATGCAGTTTAAAATGCCCGATACGGTCGCCGCACAACCGAAAGACGTGAAGGCGGCCGGCACCTGCAGGAAGAAAACGGTGAGAAGCTGCACAGCCACCATGAAAAGGGCGAGCGTGAAAATGAGCAGGAGGGGAGAAAGCGTGCCCACAAAAAGGGACGGGAACAGGAGAAAAAGCGAGGCGAAAAACACGGCGGCAATCACAAAGACGGGCGAACGCTTCGAGAAGGCGGGCACACGCCCCAAAAAGACGCCGAGAGGCGCCGCCAAAATCAAAACGGTGTTTGAAAGATTGGCAAGAGACGGCGGAAACCCCGCGTACGATTCCATCAGCATAACGGGGAAAAGCGCCTTAATGCCAAGCTGCAAAACGCCGAGAATGCAGTAGGCGATAAGAAGAAGCGGAAGACCAGATAGGAGCATAGCGCGCCATTTTCCGCTTTTTGCGGGGGCAGAGGAGGCCGCCTCTTCTTGCGCTTCCGCCACCATTTTCCCTTCCACCGCCCGATAGCCGAAGAAAAAGAGGGCGGCTGCCGAAAAGAGCACGAGGGCAGAGAAAAGAAAATGCGTTTTCCAGTTTGTAATCACGGCGGCGGAAAGGTAGCTTATCAAAAGACCGCAGGTAGAGGCAAGGCTTATGTAAAAAAGGCACTTCTTCCGATAAGGCCGCGCAAGCTGTGCGGAGACGATTTTGAAAATCGAAGGCCAGATGCCAAACTGCACCACGGCATTGATGCCCCAGAGAACGAGAAGCGCCACGTACCCGTCTACAAAGAAGACAAGAAGGTTAATGACAGCGGCGCCCAAAATACCGAAGGTGATAAGGCGCGCGGGGGAAACTTTATCAGCCGCCGCGCCGCCGATAATTTGAAACGGCGCATAAATGAGATAGAAAACGGCGGAAATAAGGCCCGTTTGCGACTTCGTCATACTCCCTTCGTTTACGATGGCGGCCATGGCGGCGGAAAAGCAGTTTTTCGTCATATACACAAGAGTGTACATGAGAAAAACAACGGCAAATAACAGAATGCTTTCGCGGTCCGTGCGAAGGCTTTTTGTTTGCATTTTGAATCACTCCTTACAAGGCATTATAGCACGCGGGCCTTGATTTGTACAGGAAAAGGCAGAATTCGAAAAAGTTTCGAATTCTGCCAAAAGTACCTTTAGGAAAGGGCGTATTTTTTCGCGTATGCATCGAGCATCTCGGCAAATCCCGCTTCCTCGCCCGATTTTACGCGGCTTAAATATTCGTGCGTTTCAAACGAATCGTTCGAAAGCTCAATAAAGCAGACGGCGATGTTCGAGCAATGGTCGGAAATTCTTTCGAGGTTTGTCACAAGGTCCGACAGAATAAAGCCGAGCTCCATGGTGCAATCGCCCACGCGCAGGCGTGAAATATGCCCGTTTTTGATTTGGCGCTTTAAGTTATCAATCACCTGCTCGAGCGGCTCTACGCTCTTTGCGAGCGTGATATTCTCCTCTACGAGCGAAGAGATAGCCAGATCCAAAATCTCGGAAACGGCGGCGGTGATAACCGCAAGATCCGCCTTCGCCTTTTCCGAAAAGCTGATTTCTTTTGTGTATACTTCGTTTGCCGCTTCTGCGATATTTAAAGCATGGTCGGAAATTCTTTCGATATCGCCGACGCAGTGGAGAAGCTCCGTTACCACCTTACTGTCACGCGAGGACATTTGGCTGCCTGCGATTTTTACGAGGTAGTTACTCGTCTTATCCTCATAGCGGTCCACCTTTTTCTCAAGGGCGCCGACTTCCGAAAAGACGGCTTCATCGTACGAGGTGAGAAGGCCCGTGGCCTTGTCAAACGCTTCCTTCGAGATACGCGCCATCTCCCCTACAAGGTCCTTGCACTTTTCTACAGCGAAGGAAGGCATCTGGAGAAAGCGGTCGTCAAGAGTGGCAAAGGCATCTGTCTCTTCCTCTTCGTGCTTGCCACGTACCGTAAGGACTGCAAGCTTTTCAAAGGCACCGCAAAACGGCAGGAGAATTATGGTAGAGAAAATATTAAAGAGCGTATGCACCACGGCGATGCGGAAAGCCGTGATGGGCGTCTCCATAAACGAAAAGCCGATGAAACGGTGCAAAAGGTAGAAGGCGGCCGTTACAACAACTACGCCAATCATTTTAATGTAGAGGCACGTAAACGCCACGCGTTTCGATTCGGTGTTGCCGCTTATAGAAGAGATAATCGGCGTAATCGTCGTACCGATGTTCATGCCTAAAATTACGGGAATTGCGGAAGAATAGGGGATTACACAGGAGAGCGCCAGCGCCTGCAAAACACCGACAGAAGCCGAGGAGGACTGGATAACGGCGGTAAATATGGTACCGACCAAAATGCCCATAATGGGGTTTTTGAACATGGTGAGAAGGCCTGTAAAGGTGGGGTTATCGCGAAGCGCTTCCACCGCACCGCTCATCATTTCCATACCGAACATTAAAATGGCAAAGCCGAGGAGCATGTTCCCCGTGTTTCGTTTTTTATCGGTTTTGCCCATCATCGTCATAAGAAGACCGATGAGCGCGAGGACTGGTGTGAAGGATTCAGGCTTTAAAAGCTTTAACAAAATGGCCGTGCCGTCAATTTCCGCGGTACTTAAAAGCCACGCCGTGACCGTGGTACCGATGTTTGCGCCCATGATGATGCTAATCGTTTGCCCGAGGCGCATAAGGCCCGAGTTTACAAAGCCGACGAGCATAACAGTCGTCGCAGAAGAGGACTGGATTACCGCCGTCACCACAAGACCCAAAAGAAAGCCCTTAAGGCGCGTAGAAGTGAGCCGTGCGAGCACGGATTCCATCTTGCCGCCCGCAAGCTTTTTAAGGCTGTCGCCCATAAGATCCATACCATACAGGAATAGTGCGAGACCGCCAACGAGGCTTAAAATCATAAAAATGTCCATCTTGTCTCCTTCCCGGCAACTTGCAGTTTGCAATTTGCCCCTTTCGCATTCACATCTTGGGAATCCCAAATCCCCTCATTATACAATATAGCAAAAAAATGGAACCTTTGTCAAGCAAAGGTTCCATTTTTTATAAGCAAATTGCAAAAATTTTCTCAATATCCGAGGCGTCGAGCGCGTGGTAGGAAGGGATGGTGCGCGTTTTGCCGTAGGTGCAAAGGGCGGAAAGCGCGGGAAGCTCCTCTTTTTCGATGCCGAAATCGGAAAGCGAGGTGGGCATATCGAGAGAAGCGAAGAACGCCGCCAGTTTTTCAATGCCTTCACGTGCCGCGGTTTCATCGTCGGTATTTTCCACGTCCCAAACCCTTCTTGCAAACTGGGCAAAGCGCGGAATGTTTTCCTTATAAATGTAGCGCGCCCAGGCAGGGAACAAAACTGCAAGGCCTGCGCCGTGGGCAATCTCGGTGTGCGCGCCGGAAAGGGCATGCTCAAGCTGATGAACACATAAAGCATGCTGGCGGCCGCAGCCCGTGAGGTCGTTATGCGAGAGGCTCGCGCCCCACATGGCGGTCGCACGGGCGTCGTAATCTTCAGGATTTTGCATAAGAATGCGCCCCGCCGAAATAATCGATTTTAAAATGCCTTCGGCCACGCGGTCGGTAATTTCCGTTGCGGGCACGGGCGTAAAATACCGCTCCATCGTGTGCGTCATGCTGTCCACAATGCCGCACGCTGTCTGATATTTATTTACGGTGAAGGTAAGCGTCGGGTCGCAGATAGCAAAAAGCGGGCGGTTATATTCACTCGTCGAGCCGCGCTTTTCAGAGACTTCTTCATTCGTAAGAACGGCGGAGGCACTCATTTCGCTCCCTGCGGCCGAAAGGGTTAAAATACAGCCGACGGGAAGCGCGGCGCGGGGGAAGGCCTTTTTGGTGTGAAAGTCCCACACGTCCCCGTCATACAGTGTGCCCGTGGCGGTGCTTTTGGAAGAATCCAAAACACTGCCGCCGCCAACGGCTAAAATCATTTCTACCTTTTCTTCTCTTGCCACGCGGATCGCTTCGTGCACAAAGGCGAGCGTGGGGTTTGGCGACACGCCCCCCATTTCAACGACCTCGATGCCGCTATCTGCAAGAGATGCCATCACCGCGTCGTAAAGGCCTGTTTTTTTAATGCTCCCTTTTCCGTACTGGAGCATAATTTTCGAAAAGCCGTAGCTCTTTATAATTTCGCCTACTTTTTTATACGTGTCGCGCCCGAAAAATACTTTCGTCGGCGCATAGTATGTAAAATCCAGCATGTTTTTTCTCCTTTATTTTATTTTCCCGAGCCTTTTGGCGGCGTAAAGGAACATGAGCATCGTGCTCGAATACCACTCGGATGAGGGGGTGGGGTCGCCTGTGATGGGGTCAAGCTCCTGCCCGAGATTAAATGTGCCAAAGGACCGCGCCCAAGCCTCGAGCCACTTTTCACAGATATAGTCATACTCGGCAGAAAAGCCGTACTTATCCATCCAGAGCGTGCCGCGAAGGGCGATGAGACCCTGGGTATAGTATCCCCAGCAGTTTGACTCGATGCGCCGCGCACAGCTTTCGTCTGAAATCGCCATCGAGGGGAACGGATACGGCGTCCAGAATTCTTCGGGGTTTTTCATGTGGCGTGTGTAAATTTCGTCGATGAGTTCTTTGTCCGCTTCGGGGTCTAAAACACCCTCTAAAAAGAGGTGAAAAATGGTGGAGGACAGATATTTTCGCAGATTGCCGTTTTTATCCACATCGTAGAAGAAAGCATCTTCCTTTGAGAAGCAGTGCGTAAAAAGCGCGCGCTTTGTTTCGGCTGCTTTTTCGCGAAATGCGGCGGCTTCGTCCGTTTGCCCGAGCTTTTCGGCAAAGCGCGAAAGCGCCATGAGATTGCCGAAGAAATTACAGCTTATATCCACCGCGAGAATCGGTGCCACATTATCATTCGGCGGCAAAAGGGAGGCAGGCGCCGCTTCGCCCGAGGGCAGAAACTGCTTTTTAATGCAGGAAAGCCCTTCGAGGCGGCCGCTATAGTCATGCCCCGTGTCAAACCCGACGAACATTTCAAGTAGACCTGTTTTCCGCGTCATTCTGTATGTTTCGAGCCACGAAATCCACTTTTTGCCGCTTTCGAAAACTTTTTCGTCAAAGGCGCGGTCCGAAAGCATGTCGGAAACTGTAAGTGCGAGCGAAAGGAACGAAACGCACTCTTGAACTTGGCTGTATTCCACAGAAAGCACGCCATCCATTTCCGCAATGCGGAAGGGGTACTGTCCGTCCTTTTGGTGCTCGATGAAAACTTCAATTGTGTCTTTGGCAAGCGGCAGATAGGCTTTATCCATTTTGGCAAACATAACGGCATCGTACACATGCTCAAGCCAAAGGCCGTTATATTGCGAGGAAATCACAAACAGCTTTTTCCCTGCGAGGGGACGAATATGGTGCGAGGCAATTCTTTCGTAAATTGCACTGCAAATTTCAGGAATTTGTTTCATACGTAAACGTCCTTTCCGTTCTTTTGCCTACAGTATACCATAACCCTCTCGCTCCGTCAATTCTAAAAAGGAAAAAGACAAGCCGAAGCTTGTCTTTTAAAAATCACCGGATTGCGTATTTTTCCGAGTACTGTGCAAATTTTTCCTTAAATTTTTCGCTTTCGGTGCGGAGCGTATGCAGACCCTTATGCAAATTCAAGGCATGGTGCGCCGTTTCCAGAATGCAGCCGCCGATATTGGAGCAATGGTCGGAAACGCGTTCCAAATTCGTTAAAAGGTCGGACCAGATAAACCCGGCGCCGATACTGCAGTCCCCAAGCTGGAGACGGGCAATATGTCCGGAGCGGAGTTTTTCCTTTAAAATGTCCATAAGCTCTTCTAAAGGCTCGATATCAAACGCGGCCTCGGCATCGTCCGTTTCAAAGGCACGAAGCGCCAGTTCTGCAATTTCTTTGCTGGCATCGGTAATCACGCGTAGCTCCGCTATGGCCGCGTCCGAAAAGCCGTGGCTTTTCGGGGAGAAGGAGCAGCAACGTAGCATATGAAAAATGACCACTCTAATGAGTGGTCATTTTGAGCGCAGCGCAGTTTGCTGCGACGTGGTGGACCTGAAGGGGAAGCATATGCTTTGCATCTGCCGAGCTTGTCGACCCAAATGCTTCGCATTTCGGTACCCGACGCGCCCCGCTTGCCTAAAAACGATTCTCAATCGTTTTCTTTACGGCTCGCGCCCCCTCGGGGTTCGATCCCCTTATTTTATAATCGCCATAACAAAAAAGCACCCTTACGGATGCCTTTTTGTTATGGTGGACCTGAAGGGGATCGAACCCTCGACCTCTGCGTTGCGAACGCAGCGCTCTCCCAGCTGAGCTACAAGCCCGTATGTATAACGAGGTTAAGTATATCACACGCCCTAGATTTTGTCAAGAACTTTTTGCGGTAGCGTCATTTATATATGGAAACAAAAAAGCCGCAGTTCGCGGCTTTTTGTTTCAGTTTACATTTTACTTTCTTACATCCCAAAGACCGAGTGCGGGGTTCGAAATATAGTAAATTTCTTCGCCCGAGGGGAGGGTGTTGTATCCGTCCTTTAAAACAGCAGGGTCGTAGAGGGCGGCCGCTTCTTTATACGGCATATACGAAAATGCCGCGCCGCGTACTTCTTCCTCGGAAAGCTTCTCTGTGCAGTAGGTGATGGAGAAGCGTCCGTCCGAAGAGCCGTGGATAAGGTGTGCTGCCACCGAGAGATTTTCCTGCAAATCTTTGTTCTCGTCTACAAGTTTCAAGACGTTTTCGCGGCCCACATAGCCGTATTTACGGATAAGACGGTCATTTTCCGCATCCTCGCCGAACATGTGAACGCCCGGGGCCAGCACAATCAGCTCGCCGCCGTCGGCAATCGCCATACGCGTGCGGTACACGGATTTATTGCCGAGCCAGGTGCTCTTAAATTCGCGCGGATCGAGATATACGACGACCTTTTTGAGCGGTTCGTCCACAAACGTGAAGTTCGTGTTCTGGCTTTTTGCGACAGCCTTTTCAAAGTAGCTTCTTTCCGAGCCGATGTAAAGACCGTGAATGGAAACATCGTCGCCAACGTTTGTGGTAACGGTCAGCACAAAAAGAAGCGGTACATCTTTCAGGAAGTTTTCCTGCGCATAGTCAAAGACGCGGCGCACGGGCGAAAAGTCCTTACCCATAATGCGCTCCATGCCGTAGAAGGCGCCGAGCATATGGGAGCTGTTAATCATACTGTTGCCGCCACAACCCACGAAGATATTCTTCGAGTAGTTGGCCATGCCTACAACTTCGTGCGGTACAACCTGCCCTGCGGAAATGATAAGGTCATAGGAAGGATCCATGATGAGGCGGTTTACCTCTACATCAATCTTCGAATTTACAAGACCCTCCGAAACTTCGGAAACAAATTCCGCCGGCACTTCGCCGATTTTTACAACGTCGGTCTTCCAATTATGGACTAAAATACGGTCGAAAGGTACATCGGGGCCGAAAAAGGCGGTGCACTCCTCCTTCGTCATCGGCACGTGGGTGCCAAGGGCGGGGAGAATGTCGATTTCGCACGTATCCTTTAAAAGCTCATAGTAAATGCGTGTGATATCGCCGGCGCCGCTATACATGCGCGTATAGTCCGGCGGAATAATCAGCACTTTTTTAAGATTCTTGCCTTCGATGGAAGCGGCGAGCGCCTCGCGAAGCTCCACCTCAGAAAGACCTTTTGCGCTCTCGTAAATCATGGTTTTCCTCCTTATTATACGCCGGAGTAGGCTGCAAAGCCGCCGTCAACGGGAATTACAACGCCGTTTACAAAGCCGGAAGCGCCATTGTCGCAGAGCCACAGAAGCGTACCGAGAAGCTCTTCTGCTTCGCCGAAACGATCCATGGGCGTCTGGGAAAGAATCTTCTGCGAGCGAGCGGTGTATGTACCGTCGGGATTCAAAAGAAGTGCGCGGTTCTGGTTTGTAACAAAGAAGCCGGGGGCAATTGCGTTTACGCGGATGCCAACCTTCGAGAAGTGTACGGCAAGCCACTGTGTAAAGTTCGAAATTGCGGCCTTAGCGCCGGAATATGCCGGAATCTTCGTCAGCGGGCAGAAAGCGTTCATCGAAGAAACGTTTACGATGATGGCGTTTCTCGAAATCATGTCCTTTGCGAAAACCTGTGTGGGGAGAAGAGTGCCGAGGAAGTTCAGGTTGAACACGAATTCCACGCCCTTCGGGTCAAGGTTAAAGAAGGTTTTGATTTCTTCGTTGTCTACATCTTCCGGGAAGAGGTATTCCTTATCGGTAGTACCGCGCGGATTGTTACCGCCGGCGCCGTTTAAGAGAATATCGCACGGGCCGAACGTTTTAAGAACTTCTTCGCGGGCGGCTTCGATGCTTTCCTTCTGCAGTACGTTTGTTTCAATGCCGATGGCGCGGCCACCTTCAGCGCAGATTTTTGCGGCAACTTCCTTTGCGCGTTCGCCGTTGAGGTCCAAAAGGGCAACGCTGGCGCCGTTTGCGGCAAGTGCTTCTGCAAACATGCTGCAAAGAACGCCTGCAGCACCGGTAACAACTGCGACTTTACCGTTTAAATCAATAGACAGGGGTGTTTTCATACGTGATTCCTCCCAAATATAGTGTAATTTTCCTTTATTATAGCAAAGGGAATGCGGAAAGTCAAGGGATATTTCGGCTTTCCGGGGTTCTTACGCGCGCGCGTGCGCGTATAATAATAAGGAAGAAACTCACGCATATATCCGAAAGTGGATGCGAAAGGGATATAAATTTTCGACAAAAACCTTGACAAACTTGTCAAAATACCGTATACTAGTCGTTAGGATTGGCGAAAAAGCCCCTTTTGTGACAATGATTTGGTTACAAGTTTACATTTATGTTACAAGTGTAAAAAACGCTTGACGGATGAAATGAGGGGTGCTATAATCAATCCTGTAAGGGAAATACTCCGTATTTTCCATGCACAGTCGCAGTTGAAAGAGATGCGGCGCGTGCCAAAAAACGTATCTCTTTCGAATAAAAAATTTTTAAGGAGGCTTTGAGACATGAAAAATCTCAAAAAAGTTCTGGCACTCGTAACTATGTTTACGATGCTGCTCAGCGTAGCTGTTAGCGCAGGCGCCCTTTACCCGGACGTAGCTGACGATGCATCCTACGCAGAAGCAGTAGAAACCCTGAACGCTCTCGGCATCATGATTGGTGATGACCAGGGCAACTTCAACCCGGAAAAGGGTATCACAAGAGCAGAAACTGCAGCAATCATTGCTCGCATCCGCGCTCTTGGCGAAGCTGCAAGTGCAGCAGGCGGCACAATTTTTGCTGACGTTCCCGCTGATCACTGGGCAGCCGGTTATGTAAACCTCGCTCAGCAGAGCGGCATCATCAACGGCTACGGCGACGGCAACTTCGGTCCCGAAGATGCAGTTAAGTACGAGCAGGTTATTAAGATGATCGTTGCAGCTCTCGGCCGCACACCGGAAGCTGACAAGAAGGGTGGTTACCCCTCTGGTTACATGATCATTGCTGCACAGGAAAACATCACAAAGGGTGTTTCCGTAAAGCCCGGTGAAGATGCACCGCGCTCCGCAGTAGCTCGCCTCGTTTTCAACGCTCTCGATGTAGACGTTATGGAACAGGAAAACTACACAACAGGCGATGAAGAATTCAAAGTTATCGAAGACAAGACTCTTCTCAAAGATTACCTCAAGGTAAACAAGGTAGAAGGCTATGTAAAGGGTTCTTACCTTACAAAGGCTACTATCGATACAGAAGATGACAAGATCGATATCGATGTAACAAAGATCAATGGTTATGCTTCCACCGCAACTGCAAAGTTTGATGCAGATCTCGCAGCAGACATCGCAGCTGGCGTTGCAGAAGGCAAGACCAATGCAGCAGCTCTCGTTGGCTGTGCAGTATCTGCATACGTTGCAGAAGATGAAGAAACTGGCGAACTCGTTCTCCTTGCTGTTGCAAAGAGATCCGGCAGAAACGAAATCATCGAAATCGCTGCAGACCAGATCGAAAGCTTCTCTGCTAACCTTCTCACTTACTTCGAAGACGATAAGGAAATCGAAATCGA
>JAZNJV010000071.1:0-9695 GCA_045578225.1 Clostridia bacterium
GAAGCGCTTCGAGTGCTTCGCGAAGTTTTGTTTGAATTACACCCGGATTCGCTTTTCCGCGAGAAGCGCGCATGACCTGTCCTGTTAAAAAGCCGATGGCTTTCTCTTTGCCGGCACGAAAATCTGCCACAGCCGCTTCATTCTGGCGAAGCACTTCCGCGATCATTTCCATAATGGCGCCCTCGTCGCTAATCTGCGCAAGACCCTTTTCAGAAACAATCTCGGCGGCCCCTTTTTCACCCTTGAACATTTCCGGCAGCACCTGTTTTGCAATTGTGCCGGTGATGGTACCCTTTTCGATAAGGTCGATAAGCTCAAAGAGCGCCTTGCCGTCAAAGGGGATATCCGTAGCATCGAGCATGGTTTCATTTAAAATCTTACTAATTTCGCCAAGGAGCCAGTTAGACGCCGTCTTCGCCGCGGCACCTGCCGCCACCGCGTCTTCAAAAAGCTTGGCAAGACCTATCGATGCGGCGAGAAGGCCTGCATCGTATTTCGGGAGTCCGTATGCTGTGACATAGCGCTTCTTTTTCTCAGAAGGAAGCTCGGGCAGAGACGCGCGAATGGCTTCTACTTCTTCGGCATCCATATAAATCGGCATAAGGTCAGGTTCTGGGAAATAGCGATAGTCATGTGCTTCTTCCTTCGTACGCATTACGAAGCTTTCGCCCTTCGCATCGTCCCACCGTCTCGTTTCCTGCTCTACCGTGCCGCCGCTTTCGAGGACTGCAATTTGTCTGTCTCTCTCGTACCGAATGGCACGCACGGCCGCATGGAAGGAGTTTACGTTCTTGCATTCGCTGCGAACACCGAACTCTTTCTGTCCTTCCGGGCGCACGGAAACGTTGATATCACATCTGAGTGAGCCTTCCTGCATCTTACAGTCGGAAACGCCGATGGCCTCGAGAGTGGACTTAATGGTCTCTAAAAAGGCCATTGCCTCCTCGGGCGAACGCATATCCGGCTCACTTACAATTTCAATCAGCGGAACGCCGCCGCGGTTATAATCGACAAGCGAGAAGTTTGCGCCTTCTGCGTGTAAAAGCTTACCGGCGTCTTCTTCGATGTGGATACGGGTAATCCCGATATTTTTCATCCCATCTTCCGTATCAATTTCCACATAACCGCCCGCGCAAAGCGGAATGTCAAACTGGGAAATCTGGTAGGCCTTTGGAAGGTCGGGGTAGAAATAATTCTTTCTATCCTGCTTACAATACGGTGCGATATCGCAGTGCATGGAAAGGCCTGCCCGCACAGCGTATTCCACAACCCTTCTGTTTAAAACCGGAAGGGCGCCCGGAAGACCGATGCACACGGGGCAGCAGCGCGTATTTGTATCGCCGCCGAAGCTATTCTCACAATTACAGTAAATCTTAGTCTTTGTGCTGAGCTCTGCATGCACTTCAAGACCAATAACGGTTTCGTACTTCATGCCTATCTCCCTCCCTTTTCCAAGGCGTATGCGGCACGTAAAATATCCGCATCCCGCATTCTGCCGCCAATGAGCTGTATGCCGATGGGTAACCCCGCGGCATCTTCACCGTACGGCATGGAAAGTGCCGGAAGGCCCGCAATATTTACGGAAACCGTACAAATATCTGCGAGGTACATCTGCACAGGGTCAGCCGACTTCTCGCCAAACTTCCACGCCGTGCACGGCGAGGTGGGTGTCAAAATACAATCCACTGTTTCAAACACACGTGCGAAATCTTCGCAAATCAGTGTGCGTGTTTTTTGTGCCTTCTTATAATATGCATCATAATAACCACTACTCAAAACGAAGGTGCCGAGCATAATGCGGCGTTTTACTTCGTTGCCGAAGCCTTCGCTTCGTGTTTTTAAAAACAGTTTTTCAAGGTCATCGCAGCCTTCGGCGCGGAAACCGTACCGAACCCCGTCATATCGGGCGAGGTTTGAGCTTGCTTCTGCGGAAGAAATGAGATAATACGCTTCGAGCGCGTAGTCAAGCATCGGGAGCGAGCATTCCACAATTTCTGCCCCCATCGCCTCGTACGCTTTTGCAGCAGAAAGCACCGCCTCGCGAACGGCCACATCTACCGCGTCGCTCAAATATTCTTTAGGAAGACCGATTCGCATGCCACAGCATTCGCCTGTAAGCGCGCCTAAAAAGTCCGGCACCTCACCTCTATAGGAAGTGGAATCCTTATCGTCTTTTCCGCAAATAGCCGAAAGCACGAGTGCCTGGTCGCGTACATCTTTTGTAATCGGGCCAATCTGGTCAAGCGAGGACGCAAAGGCGATGAGGCCGTAGCGCGAAACAAGACCATATGTAGGCTTCATACCCACAACGCCGCAAAACGAGGCAGGCTGACGGATAGAGCCGCCCGTGTCAGACCCGAGGGCAAACACAGCTTCATTTGCCGCAACAGCCGCCGCGGAACCGCCCGAGGAGCCGCCCGGAACATGCGCAGTGTTTCGCGGATTCTTTGTCTTTTTAAAATACGAATTTTCTGTGGAAGAACCCATGGCGAATTCATCCATATTCGCCTTGCCGACCATAACCGTGCCGGCTTCGTCGAGTCGTGCATAGGCCGTAGCATCATACGGCGGCACGTAATTATACAGCATTTTCGAGGCACATGTCGTTAAAACGCCTTTGGTGGAGATGTTATCTTTAATGGCGGCAGGAATGCCGGCGAGCGGCGACAGAGCCTCTCCTCGTGCAATTTTAGCGTCTACCGCCTCGGCCTTTTCGAGTGCTTTTTCCCCTGTAACAGTAACAAAGCTCTCTACAGAAGTCTCCGTTTTTTCAATATGCGCAAGCTGTGCGCGCGTAAGCTCTGTAGCCGAAATTTCTTTGTTTTGTATTTTTTCTGACAGCGCATGCGCTGTAAGTGTTAAAAGCTCGTTCATTGCGTTCTCCCTCCTATTCTACCGTTTTGGGAACGACGAAGCATCCCATATCCTTTTGGGGTGCATTTTGTAAAATCGCATCTGTAGGAAGCGAAGGGTGAATTTCATCCTCGCGAAAAACATTCTTTCCCTCACCTGCAAACATGGTAGGATCTACAGAGGTGGTAAGGCCGGAAAGCTTGTCCGCAAAAGCCAAAATGCTTTGCATCTCCCCTGTCAGCCTTTCCTTTTCCTCATCGGTAAGTGCCAGCTTTGAAAGCTTTGCAAGATGCTCAATTTCCTGCATTGTAATTGCCATAAGGAGTCCTCCCTTTCTATTTCACAATACACTTCGGCAAAAATGCAAGATAATCTGCCGAAACGAGTATATCTCTCTCACTTTGTGCGAATTTATTCCACGCGTTTTTGCCGTGCAAATGTCCGTACACGCAAAATTCCACGTTATATTCCTCTAAAATTTCCTGAAAACCCACGTCCGGCGGATAGTGCATCATTACAATTCTCTTTTCGGAAAGCTTTTCGCCCTCTTTAAGAGAAAGCTCGAGACGCACCATTTCGCGCTCGTAAATTTTCCTATCTTCCCCCGTAAAGTCAGAATCAAACGGGGATTTCCAGCCACGGCAGGCACAAATGGCGTACCCGCCTGCCAGCACGCTGTTATTATGCAAAAACGTAATGGTGGAAAGTGTATTTTCTTCTAAAAAAGCACGCAATTTTGTGGCCGTTGTCCACCAATAATCATGGTTTCCCTTCGAAATAATTTTGCGACCGGGAAGCGCTTCAATAAAACGAAAATCCGGCAATGCTTCTTCGAGATACGTCGCCCATGAAACATCACCGCCTATTAAAACTGTATCGCCCTCACGTACAGTTTTCTTCCAATTCTCGGAAATTCTTTCTACATAATTTTCCCATCCGCCGCCAAACACATCCATTGGCTTATCAATGCCGAGCGGCAAATGCAAATCAGACATGGCAAATATCGCCATACAAATTCTCCCTTAGTATAACAAACTGTTTTTTTGTGCAAGCTATATTCGAAGCCAAAATGAAGGAGGGTAAAATCCATGCAAATTCAGAAAAACGAAAAAGCACTTCGCGATGTAAAATGCAGCGTGAAAAGCTGTCACTTTAACGACTCGGACGGAAAGTGTCGCGCAGAAGCCATTGAGGTAAGTCCCTGCTCCGGCACGGGCTGCGAGGGCACGCTTTGTGCCACCTTCGTAGACCGCGACAAATGCGGAAGTTGCTACTAACCCCAAACATGCCGCGCCGCCCTGTACGCAGATTCACTGCCTACAGGGCGGTACCCGGTCATATTTCTAAAAGTTCTTTTACAGCCTCGCGCATCTTATCCGGTGCGCAGTTCTTTGTAAATCTTTCCTTCTTTTCGCGGAGACTTCCAAGTGCACTCGGCACGGGAAGACCGCTCTTTTTCTCAAGTGCCGACAAAATGGCAAAATCGTCAGAAGGTACCTCTTCGCCAAGGGCGCCCAGTACACTCTTGCCGAATTTGTAGGGGCTTGCTGTAGAGGCGATTACGGTTTTTGCGGTATCCCCCGTTTTCTCTACATACGCCTTATGCACACGAAGCGCGACAGCCGTGTGTGTGTCCACCAAATAGCCGTATTTTTCGTATGTTTCACGAATGGTTTCCAAGGTAGCCGCATCGTCACAGGAGCCTGCAAAAAGGAATTCCTGCATTTTCGAAAGCGTATCCTCATCCACGCGATAGGCACCCTCCTCACGAAGCGTACGCATCCAACCACTCACCTTTTCCGTGTCTTTTCCGGAAATATCATACAAAAATCTCTCGAGATTGCTCGAAATCAAAATGTCCATCGACGGGGAAATTGTTAAATGAAAATCGCGTTTTCTGTTATAATACCCCGTATCGATAAACTCCGTAAGTACGTTGTTCGCATTGGAAGCGCAGATCAGGCGACCAATCGGCACACCCATCTTTTTCGCATAATACGCGGCTAAGATGTTGCCGAAGTTACCCGTGGGAACTACCACGTTAAAGGTTTCATCTTTTTCAAGTTCCCCACGCTCCATCATGGTAACCCAGGAAGAAACGTAATATACAATCTGCGGCACAAGACGGCCCCAGTTGATAGAATTTGCAGAAGAGAGAACAATGTTGTTTTCCTTCAAAAATGCGTTATATTCCGCATCTTGGAAGATGGCTTTTACGCCGTTTTGCGCATCGTCAAAATTGCCCTCTACCGCTTCCGCGCCCACATTGTTTCCTTCCTGTGTGACCATCTGCAATTTCTGGATATTGCTTACACCATCCCGCGGGAAAAAGACCAAAACGCGCGTGCCTTCTACATCACGAAAGCCCTCGAGTGCTGCTTTACCGGTATCGCCACTCGTGGCTACCAAAATGACAACCTCGTCGGAAATGCCGTTTTTGCGCATAGACACCGTCAAAAGATGCGGCAAAATCTGTAATGCCATATCCTTAAACGCGCAAGTAGGCCCGTGCCAAAGCTCCAGAACATGTGTTTTGTCCGTAAGCTTTGTAAGCGGCGCAATCGCACTAGAGCCAAACTTTTCTGCCGTATAGGCTGCCGAAACCGAGGCTTCAACTTCTTCGGCTGTAAAATCCGAAAGAAAAGCGGATAAAATCACGCCGGCTCTTTCTTTATACGAAAGCGGCATCAGCGTCTCAATAGGCGGCAATTTCGGAAAGTTTTCCGGCACATACAGGCCGCCATCGGGCGCAAGGCCCTTTACAATCGCCGCTGAAGCGGAAACCGCCGCCGCACCGCGGGTACTCTGGTACATCATGGTAAATTACATTCCTTTCTGTCTTTTAGCGAAGGTGCATTATGCAAATGCTTTGATTTTATCGCTTGCATCCTGTGCGGCACAGCTTAATGTCATTGCCATCTGCACTTCAAACTTTTCGCAAAGTGCGTTTGCCTTTTCGAGGAACTTTTCAAGCTCTTCGTCGCTGCCCTTTGCAATTTTCGTAATGCTGTCTACGAAAATATAAGACACGTCAAAATTCTGTGCTAAAATACCGCTCAAAAGTCCGTAGAACTCTGCATAGCTTTCTACAGAGAATTCAGAAGTGTCAACAAGGCGAATTTTGTGGCTTACGTCCAAGATGTGACGGGCACCGTTATTGATGAATACCACATTCCCCTTTTCGCTTTCTACAGCAGCATGTACGCTGTCGAGAAGCATTTTGGTTTTGCCCGTTCCTTTTTCGCCGAGAATTACTCTTAACATATTGTTCGCCAACCTTTCATTGTTTATTTAAACAGCCCGAAAACTGTTTTTCACTTTTTTAAAAATTTTCAAGTCTCGTGCGGAGCGCTACGCCCGCCTCCTCAAAGCCGGGTTTGCCGAGAAGCGCAAACATATTCTTCTTGTAGGCTTCTACACCTGGCTGGTCAAAGGGATTTACGCCGAGAAGGTACCCGCTGATTGCGCAAGCCTTTTCGAAGAAGTATACGGCCTTGCCGAAGTTATAGGCATCGAGACGGTCAATTTCAATCACGAGGCACGGAACGCCACCGTCCGTATGTGCGAGCGCTGTTCCCAAAAACGCCTGCTTGTTTACATAGTCCATCGTGCGGCCTACAAGGAACGAAAGTCCGTCCGCATTGCCTTCCATATCCGGAACAGTTTCGTCTGCACGCGCATTTTCTACGTGCAAGACCGTTTCAAACAAATTGCGAACGCCGTCTTGCAAATACTGACCCATGGAATGAAGGTCCGTAGAAAAGTCTACCGCCGCAGGGAAAACACCCTTACCGTCTTTGCCTTCGCTTTCGCCGTAAAGCTGCTTCCACCACTCTGCAAAGAAGTGCAGATTCGGCTCGTAATTTGCGAGCACCTCTGTGGTTTTGCCTTTTCTGTATAAAACATTTCTTGCAATTGCATAGGAATAGCAATCATTCTCCATGGGATTCGGCTCGCTGTACTCTTTCATGGCTGCAGCAGCGCCTTCCATCATAGCATCAATATCAATGCCGGCTGCGGCAATCGGCAAAAGACCTACAGGCGTTAAAACAGAGTAACGGCCGCCGACATCATCCGGAATGATAAAGCGCTCATAGCCTTCCTCTTTGGCAAGACCAAAGAGTGCACCGCGGCTTTTATCCGTTGTAACAAAAATGCGTTCGCGAGCGCCTTCTTTGCCGTACTTCTTCTCCACAAGGTCCTTGAAGAAGCGGAACGCAATGGCCGGCTCTGTGGTTGTGCCGGATTTCGAAATGACGTTTACGGCAATTTCTTTGCCTTCGATCATCTCTAAAAGCTCATGCAAATATGTACCGCTGATGTTATGCCCTGCAAAGAAAATCTGAGGGCCATTTCTTTTTTCCTTCGGCAACGTATTGTAAAAAGTATGCCCCAGCATTTCAATGGCTGCTTTTGCGCCGAGGTACGAGCCGCCAATGCCGATGACAATCAAAACATCTGCCGTTTCGCGAATTTTCTGCGCGGCCTTTTTAATTCTGGCAAACTCATCTTTATCATATGCCGCAGGCAAATCGAGCCAACCTGTAAAATCGTTGCCCTGGCCTGTTTTTTCATGTAAAAGTGTGTGTGCAGCGCGAGCTAAGGGCGCCAGCGCTTCCATTTCCTCTTTGCGAATATACTCGCTTGCGTATGCGTACGAAAAATGCATATTCCTTCTCCTTTATTCTCTATTTAAAAGACAAACAGCTTCCGCTGCAATGCCTTCTTCCCTACCCGTAAAGCCCATTTTTTCTGTTGTAGTGGCTTTGATGCTGATGGCATCTATATCGGTTTCTAAAATTTCTGCAATCGTCTTTCGCATTGCGTCTATGTACGGTGCGAGCTTCGGTTTCTCCGCAATAACGGTGACATCTGCATTTATAAGGGTGTACCCCGCTTCCGAAAGCCTTTCTTTTACTGTTTTCAGAAGGACGGTACTTCGTATATCTTTAAACTCTGCCGACGAAGGCGGAAAAAGCTTTCCGATATCACCTAATGCCGCAGCGCCGAGCAAAGCGTCCATAAGTGCATGGAGGAGTACGTCGGCATCCGAATGGCCTAAAAGCCCTTTTTCATATGGTATTTCCATACCGCCCAGGAATAACTTTCTGCCCTCTATAAGGCGATGTGCGTCAAATCCGTGTCCTATTCGCATCCCATTTCTCTCCTTTGATTTAGTATGGCTTCCGCCACCAAAAGGTCGAAGGGGGTTGTAATTTTAATGTTCTGATAGTTTGCTTCTACAATTTTTACACGACCGCCTGCCTGTTCCACCGCAGACGCATCATCCGTAATCGTGCCGGTTGCCGTTTCCATAGCCGCTTTTAAAATTTCCCGACGGAACACCTGCGGCGTTTGTGCCTGCCAAAGCGCCTCTCGCGGCGGCGTATCTAGTATTACGTCCCTCTCCGTGCGCTTTATCGTATCCACCGCGCGCACCGCCGCAATTGCGGCACCTGTCTCACGGCTACCCTCTATAACGGCTTCTATAATTTCGGGCGTGATGCACGCGCGTGCACCGTCATGAATCACAACGATGTCCGCCCCTTCGGCTTCGAGAAGGCCGCGATACACACTCTCCGCCCGCGTTTCTCCGCCGCGGATAATCGCACGCACCTTTTTAAAAGGCTTTTCGGAAACTATCTCCTTATATGAAAAGATGTCCTGTTCGTTTGCGACTATAAGCACTTCGTCAACGAGGGGACAACTTTCAAAGGCATCGAGCGTAAGTGAAAGCACTGTCTGACCCGAAACCTCCAGTAATAATTTGTTTGTATCTGCGCCCATCCGGCGCCCCCTGCCCGCAGCAGGAATAATGGCTGTAATCTTTTCCTTCATGCACAAAGAGGCCGTTTGCCAAAAAGCATCCGAGCCCAGCCTTTCTATTTTTCTATTCCAAATTGAGCGCTTCTTCAAACATGCGTTCAATTTCTTCCTGTGTAATATTCTTTGCAAGGACAAGCTCACTTACAAGAATCTGTTTGGCATTCGTCAGCATTTTCTTTTCGCCCGTAGAAAGACCCTTTGTTTTGTCCCGACACATTAACATTTTAACAACGCGCGCCACTTCGTACACATCGCCGCCCTTAATTTTCAGCATGTTCTCTCTGTAGCGTTTGTTCCAGCTGTTTTCGCATTCTGTTTCGAGCTCCCGAAATCCGCCAATTACTTTGTCAGCTTCTTTACCGTCAATTACGTCACGAATACCAATTTTTTCAGCATTGAGCATGGGAATCATGACCTTAAGGTCTCCCATGGGCATCTTCATAACATAGTACTTATTTACTTCGCCCTGAAACTCCTGCTCTTCAATAGATTCGATAATCCCTGCACCGTACATGGGGTAAACCACCTTGTCGCCGATGCTGTACATATCTAATTACGCCTCCTGCCTAGTCAAACGACTCCGTATGGTATTATTATACTACATTGTGAGCATTTTGTCAAATACGAATTTCACTTTTTTCTCGAATTTAAGGCTTTAAATTCGGTATCTGCCAATCGATTGGACTTTGTACGGTTTCGATCAAAAAATCGTTGGTTTTCTTAAAATGGTCACACCCGAAAAAGCCGTTATAGGCGGAAAGCGGACTTGGATGTGGTGCCGAAAGGCACAGGTGCCGTTTTCGGTCTACACGTTCTGCTTTTTTGCGGGCATTTGCGCCCCACAGAAGGAAAACCATGGGCTTTTCACGTTTGCTAAGCGCATCGATGACGGCGTCCGTAAATGTTTCCCAGCCTTTATCCTTATGCGAATTCGGTTCGCCCGCGCGAACAGACAAGACGGTGTTTAAAAGAAGCACCCCTTGCTCTGCCCATGGCATAAGATAGCCGTTATCCGG
>JAZNJV010000072.1:0-7142 GCA_045578225.1 Clostridia bacterium
TTTTTGTCCGCCCGAAAGTTCTTCCACCTTTTTATGAAACCAATTCTGTATGCCGAAAAACGATGCCATTTCAGAGACTCTCGCACGAATTTCCGGCGTTTTGTACCCAAGGCTTTCAAGACCAAAGGCAAGCTCGTGCCACACCTTATCCGTTACGATTTGGTTTTCGGGATTTTGCAGAACAAAGCCAATGCGGGCAGCTTGTTCTCTCGCATCTAAAGAGGCTACCTCTCGGCCTTCGAAATATATGTTTCCGCTTTTCTCTCCAAAAGGGGCTAGCGACGCCTTCAAAAGTCGTAGTAGCGTGGTTTTGCCGCATCCGGATTTTCCGCAAAGCAAAACAAACTCCCCAGCGTTTACCGTGAAACTTATATCGAAGAGCGCCGCGTCGTTTCTGTTTGGATATGTAAAACTTACATTTTTGACTGTAATGCTTTCCATCTTCTCTCCTCCCGAATTTCAATGCATATTGGGCATATACAAAGAAGCGCATATGCCAAAAATACGCTTATCTCAAACAGAGAAATCTTTGCTGCTTGTATAGAGGGAAAATACCGAAAGCGCATCCCACCCAGTATACTTCCCGTAAGCGTATACGCTCCCAAAAGCAAAATAGAGGCAAGTGCCTTTTTATCCCGGTTGTCAAACGTAAAAACGGAAAATGCCGTCCGCTCCGGGAGACCATACCCGCGGGCCTTCATGCTATCTGCCGTATCAATGGCGTTTTCAAGCGCCCACGTTGTCATGATCGACAAAATGGCAAGTCCGTTTTTTATGCGTTTTGAGAGGCTCCCCTCAGACGCAGCACGCCCCATCGTACGCTGTACGTTTGTAGTGACTTTTAGCTGTGCCGAAAACCTTGGCACAAAGCGAAGCGTCATAGAAAGGATAAGCGAAAGTCCCGGAATAACTTTGCCGAAGAGATAGATGAATTTATCGCTTGTCATCACCTCGTTGTAGCAGGAAAAATGACAGATAACGCTTACAATCATGATGGCTGCGCAAAGGCCGTAAACGATGGATTCGAGCGTTAACGGGTTTCCACTTGGGAAATATGCCAGCACGGTAACGCCCTCATGGTTAAAAAGCGGGTTTATAAGCGCCATCATAAGAAGCATCGGGAGCATATAGAGCACGTTTGTTCTAATCACTTTTCTCCCCTTTAGCATCACGGAATAGGTAAATCCCGAGATAAGAGATATGCCGAGACACACAGGATGCATAAAAACGCAGGAAAAGCCGATTACCAATACAAAATATATGAAATTGACAATTGGGTGATAGGTTTTAAATTCACGCATTTTAATTTCCATTCCTCGCAGCATACGTACCGCCTACATCTGCACCCAGATCGCAGGTGTATACCCATTCGATGCTGTCACCCGCTTTTAGCAGATATCGGGAACACCCGTAATTTGGGAACCAACCGTTGACCTTATACATCCATCCGGAAAGCTCTCCGCAATCCAGCTCATAAAGATTGGCTATCCCTTCAATATAGGCGCTGTTATATATAGGCACATTCACAAATTCCAAGTGTATCTTATTCTTTTTTAATTCACGCAAAAGAAGATCAAAGACGCTTTCGCCCTCGTAAAACACAACGGTTTGTTCAGCCAAGATAACACCATCCTTTGGAATTACATCGGCTTTTTCGCTTACTTTTCCCAAAGCAGTATCACAGCGAATGGACAAGGTGCAGGTTAACGGATTCTTTATAGCCTCGGGGTCTTCCGGCTCTACGATAGAAGGGATATCGGCAGGAACATCCCCCGCAGCCTCTGTATTCCCGCCTGTTTTTGGATCGCCGTGTATTTCTTTATCTTCGAAATAGGAAGGCTTGTCTTCACCGGAGACTTCCTGCGTGTTTTCCAAAGCAGAGGGAAGCGACGCCTCTCGGTCTTCTTTAAGAACATGCACGGGTTCGTTTTTGAAGGGTGCGTCTATGCCGTATTTTTGATTTGGCGGGTTGCCGCCACAGAAAAAAGCAATGGCCAATACAGCTACTATCAAAACAACTGTTATACTTTTTGCCTTGTGTTTTTTTATAAAGTTCATAGTAGGCCCGCTCCTTTCAAAAGTGCGTATAGCATATCAGCAATCTGACATCTTTTTACTGCTGCACGCGGCTGGATTTCCACTTCCCTTTTATCCAAAATACCGGCTTCCACACAAAACGCAACGCTCGGCTTTGCCCAATCGGAAATAGTTGTATAGTCCGAAAATGCGGTCAGGATTTTTTCTGCAGCGATATCATCCAGTTTATTCTCCATGCCACATAATTCGGCGGCGCGGCAAACCATTGCCGAAGCCTGTTCCACAGTAATAGTTCCCAGCGGATTAAACTCTGTTTTTGAAACTCCGTTTACAATGCCGTACCTATATGCGGTGTTTACATATTTCGCAAACCAATCCGTAGTTCGAACATCCTGAAATACAGAAAGGTTTTCTATAGGTACTCCTAACGCTCTTACGGTGATTGTGGCAAACTCTGCTCTCGTCATTGTATGGTCAGGCAAAAAAGCATCTTCGCGCATTCCATTTACAATACCTCGCCTTGCCAATTCTTCAATCGCCCTTTGGTTCTTGTGCCCTATAATATCCGAAAAGGTTTTGCCTTCAAATTTTATTTCCGAAATGTTGACAAGCCCATTTTTGTCAAGCCGCCCACCCTGCGCATCATTCGTTTTTATGACATCGCGCATATCAAAGAGCGGTGGTTTGTTTTCTTCGAGTCTTTTCGCGGCAACCAAAGCATAAAAACATTGTTCTGTTGCCATAAGATTTGTTGTGTCTGTATGCGAAAAACTACCATCTTTTTGCTTGAACGAATATATATTGTCCAGTACCGTCTTGTTATTTTTTATGAACCGAGCGTCCTTATAAGAGATATGGAGAGCGGATAACGCCGTCAGCACCTGTGCTGCGCTTTCGGCGGCTTCCATGTTATATGCAGCGTATCCCCCGTTTTCATTTTGCATGTCTGCCAAAACGGAAATGCCTCTATCTATGGCAGCACGAATCTCCTGTCTGTCCTGATACTTTGAAAGCGCAATCAACGCCATTGCCGTAATGTCCGCATCGGCAGTCTGTTCAGCATCCGAAAGCGCCCAGCCACCATTTGGTTTTTCACTCTCTAAAATTCGAGCAATATATTTTTCTCTGATTTCCTGTGTCCCGTAGTTCCCGCTATCTAGGGCAATCATTGCCCATATAGAACCGTTTATCCCTTGCCATATCGTTTTTTCATACTCCAGAAGTGGTGTTACCAAGTTATATCCTGCAACATTTTCAGGATTTTTTCCGATTGCTGAAAGCGCGATGACTACTCTTGCATACTCCGTGTGCTTTCTTGCATGCAGAATACCCTCTTTCGCTTTCACATACTCTTGTACATTCGTATAATAGGTTTCAAAATACGCGCTGTCAATATTTACAGTACTTCTTGCAAGGCCTATTACCGCCCATTCCCCACCTACAGAGGCAACGGTGGGATTTTGAATCGCATTTATCAAATACTTTGCTGTATCCTCAAGGCTGCAGGCGGCGGCAACATTAGCCACCGCCCCCACAAGTATTATAAAACTTAAAAATAGTATTTTTACTTTTCTCATTTGAAAATCCCCTGACAAAATCTCATCAACATGCTTGCAACTTCTGCACGAGTTGTCGTGTCGGTAGGGGTAAGGGTGTTTTCGGTTTTACCTTTTATAATGCCAAAGTCAACCGCCCATTCCATGGCTATCACTGCATACTCGGAAATTTTTTCTTTGTCTCTATACGCTTTTATACCTGTTTCTCTTTTCCCTTCTGTGTCCAGTTTCTTTTTCTGTGCATATCTGTAAAGGATGGTTGCCATCTGCTCACGGGTGATTTCGTCATTTGCCCCGAAAAGGCTGTCGCCCATGCCCTGTGTAATGTTTTCACTTGCCGCCCAACGAACTGCTTCCGCATACCATTCGTCAGCATTTACATCCTCAAAAGGTATAAGATAATTAACGACGGGCTCTCTCTCAAGCCGCCAAAGAATCGTTATGAGCATTGCCCTTGTCATATTGCTGTTCGGTGCAAAATTTTTACCTATTCCTTGCATGAACTCGTTTTCATAAGAAAATTTTACCGCTTCATAATACCAATCATTCGGCGTTATATCCGCATATGTATCTTGCGTGAAAATAGGTTTTTGTTCCTCTTGCGGTGTCTCTTCTGTTTCTTCCGGTTGTTCCGTTTTGTCTTCTTTTGGTCTGCTCGTTCCGGAAGAAGAACCGCCTCGGAAATCATTCCCCAGATCTTTGCCCAGATTTCTGGTATACAGCCACTCTACATAATCTCCGTTAGATAGCGTATATAAAGATGCAGAATGACTGGAAAACTTTCCGTTCACACGATACATCCAGCCGCTCTCCGGCCCTTTATCAAATTCCGCCAAACCTTCGATTGCATGAACATACGTGCCATACGCGCTATGTTTCACATCTGCATCCAAGCCGACTTTTTCCAGAATTTCATCTGCCGTCGTCCCCTTTTTTATCGAATAAATGGTTCTTTCCAAATATGTGCTGCCACTAGGGTCTGCCACCCTTATATAAACAAAAATATTGTTGGATGTACTGCCGCCCGCGTCCCCTCCACTGTTCGCTATACTATTGATTTTACATACAGTCGGAACAATGGAGCAATCCTCCTTATATGCCATTACATAATAACTTCCCGCACCGGAAGCACCTGTGAAACGAATGGTTACCTCTCCGTCTTGATTTGTGGTTAATGGTTGCTGTACGCTATTATTACTTCCAAGGAACACAACTTTTGCTCCTGTGCATGGCAAGGAAACTGTATTCCAATTTGCATCATATCCGAGGGCATTTAAGGTTAACGTAGCAGACGTGCCCCGTTCGACTTCTATCTCATTTTCACTAAAATAGGAATAGGCATCACTCCATCCGATGGTATCGTAGTAATTGAATGCCACAAGATGATCACCCTCTTTTATGGGATCTGCAAGGCTCCAACAGCTTGCATTATTAAGGAAGTAGCCTGCCGAAGTCGGGGCCTCTATGCTGCCTTTGCCCCAAAGCTTTGCAAGGGATAATCCGTAGGCAGTTGTATGCGATGCATATCCCTCTGCCGCGCCGCCATCATAATACGCCTCGTGTGCGGCATATAGGGCTTCGTCAAATGAGAGTGTGCCGCTTTGATCCAGATCGCTAACTGTTACTTTTGCCTGTGCCACATAGTCGCCATTTTGGTCCGCAACAATTTTGCCGGCATCTACAATCGTTACATATACATCGGCAGATGCCGCCTCGTTTTCCTCCGGCTCGGTATCTTCACTTGTAGCCCTGTCATTATATGTTTTGCCGTCTGTGCTAAAATCCCAATATAAGACTCCTTCTTTTTGCGCTTTTCGGTATGCATCATACGCCTGCATGACCTGAACCGTAGCCATTGGATTGACGGAAGAGCCGAAAATATATCCATTTCCGTCTGTATTTCGGTATTTTTCAAGCGCGGTGAGTATATTCTCTTGCGTATCGCTTCCAAATCCATTTTCTGCGTTTGTGACATCCATTCCAAGTGTTGCAAGTGCCAATAAAACCTGTGCGGTGGAATTTGCATTCTCTGCGTAATCCCATGCAGCTGAAATATGGTCGGTCAAATATACAACGGCTTTGTCAATGGCGCTCTTTACCGATTCCTCGTTCTTATATGGCGATAACGCTTGCACACATATCGCAGTCACATCTACCGAAGCGGCATTGCTATCCTGCAGCCCAAATCCACCGTCTGTTGTCTGAAATTTCAAAAGTTCAGTAATGATGTCGCTCTCTTTCCATTTGGCATCGTTTGGGATTTCACTCCCCGCTGCATAAATGGCAATAAGGGCATACGCAAGTGCATTTGCACCCTCATTAAGCCTTTCGCTGCTATAGAGAAACTGGAGTACATTCATCCCTTCAACATCTGTAATGTCCTTATCCATAACAGTGAGTGCCAAAGCTACTCTTTCTATGTCTGTTGGCTCCACATCTGCATCCCAGTTTTTTACAGTTTCGGTTACAGACGCATAGTATTCCTCAAGGATAGCGGCATCCACTTCCTTTCCGGCTCGAAGCATGGCGATAATGTACCATTCGAAGCCGTATGAAACGCCGCCATCTGCATGTAGCGTGGTCAGTTGTTCGCGAAGATACGCCTCTGCGCTCCCGACCCCGGGACTTAGTATGTCCGCATAAATATCCTTTTCATCATGGGTTTGATTGTTCTCAATCGTTTCTGCAAGTGTGGTCGATGCTATACCGATAATCATAATTACCGATATGAGTACACATAAAATTCTTTTTACTTTCATTCTTATTGTCCTTTCTCAATTTGATTGGATACGGTATCTTTGTTTTCTTATCACCTCTCATACCGCAGACAATAAAAAGCTGCGGTAATTTTATAAAAATTACCACAGCTGTGTTTTCCTGTGATGCATCACAATTTGTTTGCGGTTTAAAAAACGCAAACAAAAACGCCACCCCTATGCCATCGGCACGTACGGGATGCCATCAAAGCAGGTCTTGTGACTCGCACCATATAGACAAAAATGTCCGCATTTTTGTACCCTGCCTTCTCAGTTTCCCAATGACCGGCTTTCGCCGACGGATACAAAAACTTCGGTGCACACACCGACAGGTATCGCAGGGGATTCGCACCCCATTCCCTTTTCACCGCGCACGCCCATGCGGCTTGCGCGACACTTTGTGTGAATGTATTAAGTTGTATGGGTTGTCTTTCGCGAAATTTATTCCCACTCGATCGTGCCGGTGGGCTTCGGTGTAAGGTCATAGAGAACGCGGTTTACGCCCGGAACTTCGTGCGTAATGCGCTCGGTAATATGCTTTAAAACGGAGAACGGAACTTCTTCAATCTCTGCGGTCATCGCGTCGACAGTATTGACGGCGCGGATGATTACGGGGTATGCATAGGTGCGTGCGTCATTCGAAACGCCGACGGATTTAATATCCGGTACAGCGGTAAAATACTGCCACACCTTACCTTCAAGACCGTTCTTTGCAAATTCTTCACGCAAAATCGCATCGGATTCGCGAACGGCTTCAAGACGGTCACGCGTGATGGCACCGAGGCAACGAACA
>JAZNJV010000073.1:0-3812 GCA_045578225.1 Clostridia bacterium
TATGGAATGCAAAACGAGATGCGTCCGGAAAGTCTGGAGGCTTTAAGCGATGAGGCACTCGCAAGGCTTTCGCAAGAAGGCGATGATGAGGCTATGGAACATCTGCTTTCCAAGTACCGTGCGCTTGTGCGCCGGAAGGCAAGAACGTATTTTCTGATTGGTGCAGACCATGAAGATATCGTGCAGGAAGGTATGATTGGCCTTTTCAAGGCAGTGCGGGATTATAGAGAGGATAGGCAGTCGGGCTTTCGCTCTTTTGCGGAGCTTTGCATCACCCGGCAGATTATCACGGCCATCAAAATGGCTACGCGCCAAAAGCATGCGCCGCTCAATACGTATGTGTCCCTAAACCGTCCGCTTGGATTTGAAGAGTATGAAATGACGCTTTTGGACGTGGTCGGGCACGAGGAAAAAACGGCAGACCCGGAGGAAATCCTGATTCATCGGGAGCAGTTCTCCGATATAGGACTTAAGCTTGCCAATCTTTTAAGCGCGTTTGAGCGCAAAGTGCTCGTGTTGTACATCCAGGGAAAGTCGTATCAGGAGATTGGTGGAATTCTGGAAAGAGAACCGAAATCTATTGACAATGCCCTGCAACGTATCAAGCATAAAATCCTGAAATACGTGGAACGGTATCCACAATGATGCGGGTATAGCTCAATGGTAGAGTTCCAGCTTCCCAAGCTGGCTGTGCGGGTTCGATCCCCGTTACCCGCTCCAAACGAAATGAGGCCACAAGGCTTTAATATACAATATGCCCTAAAAGGCTCCGGGAGAACGCTGTGCCAAAGGTGCAGATGAGCCGGTTCGACTCCGGTAAGGGGTAACATTTATCAAAGTGAGGAGATCATTATGTTCGAGGACAAAACATTAGTTTGCAAGGATTGCGGTAAGGAATTCGTTTTCACTGCTGGTGAGCAGGAGTTCTACGCAGAAAAAGGATTCCAGAATGAGCCCATGCGTTGCAAAGAATGCCGTATCGCAAAGAAGCAGGCACTTCGTGAAAATCGCGAAATGCACACAACTGTTTGCGCAGCTTGCGGCAAGGAAGCAAAGGTTCCCTTCATTCCGAAGAATGATAGGCCGATCTATTGCAGCGAATGTTTCGCAAATCACCAATAATCTCTCGCTTTGAGAGCTTACAGTGTGAAAAGAAGGGCACGCAAGGCTTTGCGTGCCCTTTTCTCAAAAGTAAACCGATAAAAGGGGTATCAATATGAAAAAAGCATTGGCGTGTATTTTAGCACTTTTTTGCGTACTGCCCACGGTTTCCTGCAAAAGGGAAGAACCGCAAAACGAAACACTTCCGCCTGTGAATGTGGATACGATTCAAAAAGAGGATCCGCTCGCGGCGGCGAAAACACTCGTGGCGTCAATGACTACAGAGGAAAAATTATATCAGCTCTTTATCGTCACGCCGGAGGCACTGGCAGGCGAAAGCCATGTCGTGGCCGTTTCTGATGCCACAAGGGAGGGCCTTTCCCAGAAACCTGTTGGGGGCGTTGTACTTTTTGGCGATAATATCAAGGATAAAGAGCAGCTTACAAAGCTTCTTGGCGACCTGCAAGCCACGTCGCACCTTCCGCTTTTTACGGCGGTAGATGAAGAGGGGGGCGATGTTTCGCGCCTTTCTGGTGTGGACGGGCTTGGGGTTACAAAGCAGCCTACCATGCGCGAAGTGGGCGACAGTGGCGACCCTACGCGTGCCTATGAAATCGGCAAAACTATCGGTACGGAAATCCGTGCACTCGGGTTTAATACCGATTTTGCGCCGGTGGCAGATTTGCTTATAGATGAAAATAATACGGAAATCGGCTCCCGCTCTTTTGGGACGGATCCCGCACTCGTCAGCGATATGGTGGCATATCTTGTGACAGGGCTTCATGACGGCGGCGTGGCAAGTGCCGTAAAGCATTTTCCGGGGCACGGTAGTGCCATGAGCGACACGCACAGCGGCAGAGCCAGAAGTACCCGCACGCTCGAGGAAATGCAGGCGGCGGAGCTTTTGCCGTTTAAAGCCGGCATCAATGCCTTTACCGATTTCGTTATGGTTTCCCACATGGTAAACCGTGACCTTACTAAAACCGATATGGAATGCTCCATGTCCACAAACGTAATGAAGAGAATCCTTCGTGACGGTATCGGTTACACGAATATTATTATAACCGACTCTCTTTCCATGAAAGCCATCACAAACCATTATTCCGCAGGCGCGGCGGCACTCACCGCGTTTGAAGCCGGGGCGGACATGCTTCTTATGCCCGAAAACCTCGAAATGGCGGTAGATGCGCTTCGCGGTGCTGTCGCAAGCGGACGCATTTCGGAAGAACGCCTCAATGCGAGCGTCACGCGTATTTTGAAAGTAAAACTCGAAAGAGGTATTATATAAGAGAGGACAAGCCTATGGATTTTGTACATCTCCATGTGCATAGCGAATACAGCCTTTTAGACGGGGCATGCCGTATTCGTGACCTTGTGAAGCGTGCCAAAGCGCTCGGGCAGAAAGCCATTGCGCTTACGGACCACGGGGTGATGTACGGCGTCATTGATTTTTACGATGCCGCAAAAGAAGAAGGCATAAAGCCCATTATAGGGTGTGAGGTCTATACAACCGATGTGCACCGCACGCAGAAAACGGCGGGGCGCGAAGAGGAGATAGGCCATCTTGTCTTGCTCGTAAAAAATGAAGAAGGCTATAAAAATCTGATTCGCATTGTATCCGTAGGCTTTACAGAAGGCTTTTATTATAAGCCGCGTGTAGATATTGAAACGCTGCGTGAAAATAGCGGGGGCCTCATTGCACTTTCCGCTTGCCTTGCCGGCGACATTCCCAGAGCGCTCATGCGTGGTGACTATGCCGATGCCAAAATGCGCGTCGAGCGGTATGTAGAAATCTTTGGCAAAGAGAATTTCTTCCTTGAACTTCAGGATCATGGCATTGAGGAACAGAAAAAAATCAATCCGCTTCTTCTAAAGCTTTCGGAGGAAACTGGTGTCGAGCTTGTAGCTACGAATGACGTACACTATATTGAGAAAAAGGATGCCCGCTATCAGGACGTTCTTCTTTGCATACAAACAGGCAAAAACGTAAGCGATACAGACCGTATGCGTTTTACGGGCGAAGAATTTTACGTAAAGAGCGGCGAGGAGATGGCGGCGCTTTTCCCGTATGCTCCCACCGCAATTTCGAATACAGAAAAAATTGCCAATGCCTGTAATTTTGATTTCACCTTCCATCAGCGCCTATTGCCAAAATATGATGTACCGGGACAGGAGGAGGCTTTTTCGTACCTGAAAAAGCTTTGCGAAAAAGGTCTTTACGAGAGATACGGCACGCCTTCGGAGGAAGCTTTGGAGCGCCTTTCCTACGAGCTTGGCGTTATCGACAATATGGGCTTTGTGGATTATTTCTTGATTGTATGGGATTTTGTGAACTACGCAAAATCAAACGGCATTGCGGTAGGGCCGGGGAGAGGTTCTGCGGCGGGCAGTATCGTTGCCTATTCCTTATATATCACGGATGTGGACCCGCTTCGCTATCAGCTTCTTTTTGAGCGCTTTTTAAATCCGGAGCGCGTCAGCATGCCCGATATTGATATTGACTTTTGCTATGTGCGTCGCCCGGAGGTTATTGAGTACGTAAACCGCAAATACGGGGCCGACCGCGTGGCGCAGATTATCACGTTTGGAACGATGGCGGCAAGGGCGGTTATTCGCGACGTGGGTCGCGTTTTAGGCATGCCGTATGCAGAGGTAGATGCCGTTGCGAAGCTTGTGCCGAATGTTTTAAATATTAAGCTTCGGGACGCAAT
>JAZNJV010000074.1:0-10792 GCA_045578225.1 Clostridia bacterium
CTCCCATGGACATTACACGATGAAGAAAATTGGGATAAGACACACAAACTTGCAGGAAAGATTTGGATAGCAGGCGGTATTATAATGACGATAGCAGGACTATTTAATTTAACATTTCTGTTTATGGCAATAATCTTTGCACTTGTTATTATTCCGACTGTGTATTCGTTTCTGATATACAAAAATAAAAAATAAATTTTTAAAAAGCATTATATTCTATATGGATAAAAAGGCACGGATTTTCTCCGTGCCGTAACTTTTAAATGTGTTATACAGTAACCAAAGGAAAGCCAAATTGTATTTGGGGAAATGATATCTGCAAGAATTAAAAATATTTTTGCAGAATTGTTCTCTACAGGCGAAATTGATAGAATTGACGAAATTAAGTGATGCTAAAATGATGATGTAGCAGACGGAACGCTCCGAAACAGATGCGACCGTATGCGAAATTGATGCTCATTTCAGGCAAATTGATTTGAGTCTCAAGACCATGCGCCGTCAACAGAAATGTAATCTAAAATTACTAAAAATTGCTCTTGATGCTCAAAAAAGTGAAGATTACTGCTCTTGAAATTTGACAATAAAAAATGGCTCAAACCCAGTGTTTGAGCCAAATATATTGGCAGGGGCAGTAGGATGCATATTGCTTTGCAATCTGCCGTGCTTGCCCACCAAAGCCTTCGGCTTTGGTACCGGGCGGCGCACCAGCACGCGGAAAACGATTCTCAATCGTTTTCTTCTCGCGCGCTCCCCTCTTAGGCTTCAAATCCTACTTCTAAAACAAAACAAAATAAAGGATGCACAAAAGTGCATCCTTTATTTTTGGCAGGGGCAGTAGGATTTGAACCCACGACACACGGTTTTGGAGACCGTTGCTCTACCAGCTGAACTATACCCCTATATGTAGACTAAAACGCCCGCTTACGCGGGCAATGGTGGAGATAAGCGGGATCGAACCGCTGACCTCTTGAATGCCATTCAAGCGCTCTCCCAGCTGAGCTATACCCCCATGACCCGTTTATTATAGCATGTGCGTCTATAAATGTCAAGAGAAAATTTCTCTTTTTTTCAAAAAACTTATGGTCATCTTTTGACATATAAAAATTCCAAGAACCAAGGTTCTTGGAATTTTTGGAGCTGTCCAGCGGATTTGAACCGCCGACCTCTTCCTTACCAAGGAAGTGCTCTACCTACTGAGCTAGGACAGCATCTTTAGCACCTGTATAGTATAGCACGGACAATTCGTTTTGTCAAGAACTTTTTTAAAAATAAGCCGCAAAAAACAGCAGGGACTCTCAAAGCATTGAGAGTCCCCTTTTTCTATTCTCTAAAAGAGGGTGGTTTGGCTGATCTCGGGCAAATCATCCAGCACGCCGCTTTTCGTCATAATTTCGATGACGGATTTATTGGCGCCGCTTCGCTGGACCAAATCATCAATAGAGAGGAACGCGCCATCCTTTCTCGCTTCCACAATGTTATGTGCGGCGGCGACGCCGAGCCCCTGCATACTCGTAAGCGGCGGCAAGATTTTGCCGTCCACTTCGCGGAATTTTTCCGCATCTGATGTATACAGATCTATCGGGCAGAACGAATACCCGCGGGCGTACATTTCGTCGCAAACCTCTAAAATTGAAAGTACGTTTTTATCCTTTTGCGTTTTGTTTTCCAGCGCCGCGATTTCCTCCATCTTGGCCTTCACAACGGCGTGCCCGTTCGTCATAAGTGCCGCATCAAAGTCATCGGCACGTACGCTGAAATACGCCATATAAAACGCAAGCGGATGGTGCACCTTACAGTACGCAATGCGAAACGCCATCGTTACATACGCTGCCGCGTGCGCTTTCGGGAACATGTACTTGATTTTTTTGCACGAATCGATGTACCACTCGGGCACCGCATGTGCACGCATATCCTCTTCCCATTCGGGTTTTAGGCCCTTCCCCTTACGCACCGATTCCATAATGGTGAAGGAAAGCTTTGGAGCTACGCCCCGGCTTATGAGATACAACATAATATCGTCGCGCGTACAAATACAGCCGGAAAGGGAGGCCGTGCCGCTTTTAACGATATCCTGTGCATTGCCGAGCCATACATCCGTACCATGCGAAAGGCCGCTTATACGGATTAAGTCTGAAAACGTTTTGGGCTTTGTATCGAGAAGCATTTGCCGTACAAATCCCGTACCGAATTCGGGAATCGCGAGTGTGCCTACGGTGCTCTTAATATCCGTCTGAAGCTTTAAGGCTTCCTTGCCCGTAAAAAGGCTCATCGTCTCTTTATCGTCCAGCGGAATCGTTTTGGCATCGAGCCCCGTCAAATCCTCAAGCATTCGAATTACGGTCGGGTCGTCGTGCCCAAGTATATCAAGTTTCAAAAGGTTTTCGTCAATGGAATGGTAATCAAAGTGCGTGGTCTTTACGTCGCTATCGCTTTTGTCTGCCGGATGCTGTACAGGACAAAATTCATTGATATCGCGTCCTTTTGGCAAAACAACAATACCGCCCGGATGCTGACCGGTTGTGCGCTTTACACCGGTACAGCCGAGGGTTAAGCGATCCAGTTCTGCTTTTCGAAGCATTTGCCCGCGCTCTTCAAAATACTTTCGCACATAGCCGTACGCCGTTTTTTCCGCAAGCGTACCAATCGTACCCGCTTTAAATACATTCTCAGCGCCAAAGAGCACCTCTGTATATTTATGGGCCGTACCTTGATAGTCGCCGGAGAAGTTGAGGTCGATATCCGGTGCTTTATCCCCATCGAACCCAAGGAAGGTTTCAAACGGAATATCGTGCCCGTCCTTATAAAGCTGGGCACCGCATTTCGGGCAAATTTTATCCGGAAGGTCGCACCCCGACCCCGTCACATTCTCCACAAATTCACTATACTTACATTCGGGACATACATAATGAGGCGGCAGCGCATTTACCTCCGTAATATCCGACAAAAAGGCCACAAAGGAAGAGCCTACAGAACCACGCGAGCCGACAAGATACCCATCCTCATTCGATTTTTTTACAAGCTTATGGGCAATGAGATACATAACAGCAAAGCCGTTATTGATGATACTGTCAAGCTCTCTATCCATGCGTTTTTGTACGATTTCCGGAAGCGGCGAGCCGTAAATACGTTCTGCCTTTTCGCGGCTCATGTTCATAATATCCGTATCCGAGCCTTCAATTTCCGGCGGGCATTTTTCCTTCGGCACCGGCGGCACGTTTTCAATCATATTGGAAATGAGATTGGTGTTTTCAATAACAACCTTTCTTGCCATTTCATCGCCAAGATACCCGAATTCTTCGAGCATTTCGTTTGTGGTGCGGAAATACAAGGGTGCTTGATTATCCGCATCGTCAAAGCCTTTTCCGGCCATCAGGATGCGGCGGAACACCTCGTCCTCTTTATTTAAAAAGTGTACGTCACCCGTGGCCACAACGGGTTTTCCGAGTTTTTCGCCCATCGTCACAATACGGCGGTTATAATCGCGAAGCTGTTCTTCGTCTGCCGCAGTGCCGTTTTCAATCATAAACCGGTTGTTCCCTATCGGCTGAATCTCGAGATAATCATAAAAATCCGCAATTTTTAAAAGATTTGCCTCCGGCTCCTCCGCCACCATGGCGCGGAAGAGTTCACCCGCCTCACAGGCAGAACCCACCAAAAGGCCTTCACGGTAGCGCACGAGTTCACTTTTGGGGATGCGCGGTGTTTTATGAAAATAGTCCATATGCGACTTTGTAATCAGCGTATAGAGATTAAAAAGCCCCTGGCGGTTTTTGGCAAGCAGTATCATATGATACGCCGGAAGTGTTTTAAGATCGACATTTCCGGCCATTTTTTTATCAATATCGGCAAGGTCCTCGATTCCTTTCCCTGCCAGCTCTTTCGAAAGTGCCGCCCAAATTTTGGCGCATACCTCGGCATCGTTTACCGCGCGATGATGCGAGGGATTTTCCACGCCGAAATACTTTGCCATCTTATCAAGCGAATGTTGACGTTTACTGATAACCATAGCGCGGCAAAATACGAGTGTATCAATCACAGAAGGCGCATATACTTCGCCCATGCGCGTGCAGGCCGCGCGGATAAAGCTTGTATCAAACGAGGCGTTGTGGGCAATAATCGGTGCATCACCGCAAAACGCGAGAAATGCGCGAACTGCTTCCTCCTCTTTGGGAGCGGTGGCCACCATGGAATCCGTAATGCCCGTAAGCTCTACGATTTTTGCCGGAATCGGTTTTTCCGGATTTACGAAGGTAGAAAACGTTTCGCAAATGACGCCATCGCGAATTTTCACGGCGCCAATTTCGGTGATTCGTTCCGTTTTCGGGCTAAGGCCCGTGGTTTCTATATCGAAAGCGACCATTTCGCCGCCAAGCGGCCAAGATTTGCCTTTGTAAAGGGAAGCGCCTATATCATTGACAAAATAGGCTTCTACGCCAAAAATGACCTTTAAATCCGATCCTTTTGCCGCCTTATATGCTTCAGGGAAGGACTGCACGACGCCATGGTCCGTAATGGCGATAGCGGGATGGCCATACTGAATGGCTTTTTTTACAAGAGCAGTTGCGCTGGACACGCCATCCATACTCGACATCTGTGTATGGACATGGAGTTCTACGCGTTTTTCAGACGCGATATCTTCCTTCTCATGTTTTTTCGCAGCGCCAATATCCTGCACGCGGATGACGACCTCACCTGCAAAGGAATCAAAAACGGCGTTGCCGCGTACGAGAACATAGGCACCGTTTTTGACGGCTGCGGACACCGTAGCATATTTATCCGGCGCAAGAAAGATTTTACAGGTGATGGAATCTGTCTTATCTGTAATATTAAACGTAAAGAGCTTTTTCTCTTTAATATCACGCCCCTCGGCCGCGAACACTTCCCCGCACACGGTGCATCGGCCGCTGCCTTCGTCAATCCCTTTGATAGGGGTAGGCTCACTGTCAATTATTTTGCCGAGGATGACTCCGTCGCCGGAGACGGCCACCACCTCGGAAGGTGCCGCAGCGGGACGGGAAATTTTAGGAAGCGGTTTAGCCGATAAATCTACAGTTTCGAGTTCCTCCGTAAAGGCAACCTTGACACGTCGCCCCGTATAGGCAAAATATAGCTTCGCAATTTCCGAAGCCGCCGATTCCGACTTTAAAAGCTCCGCACCGCCATGGTGAATGCAAACGGAAAGCGTCTCGCCCGCCTCTTGCCAAGTACTGTCTTTGAGGACATATTCGAGAACGGGCTTTTCATCGGAAAGCCGCCCAATAATAAAACCGGAAAGCGCCGCCGCCTGTTCTTCTTTGGGCGGCAGAGCCGAAAAGGAAAACTCCATTTCTATTTTCTGGAGTGCATAATACTCGGTAAGGACTTTCGAAAGCGTACGCACTTCACTATAGGCCGGAATGTGCGGCAGTAAAAACGCGATGCTCATCTCTCGCCGTGGTGCATTGACGCGTAATTTCGACACACGAAAGGAAGCGGCGTCCTTCGGTATCGGAGCGCCGCTGAAAGCTTCTGTAATTGCCTTTGTGCCGTTTACTTCCACTCTTTGATAATCCTTTCCACTTCGCCCTTTAAAACGGGCAGAATTTGATCTTCCGGAATACTTTTTACAATTTCGCCGTGACGGAATAAGATGGCCTTTCCGTCTCCGCCGGCTACGCCCACATGTGCTTCGCGCGCTTCCCCGGGGCCGTTTACGGCGCACCCCATAACTGCTACGCGAATAGGCGTATCGATTTTAGAAAGATACGCTTCCATTTCCCGGGCTATGGGCATGAGGTTTATGCGGCATCTGCCGCAGGTGGGACAAGAAATAAGCTCGGCGCCCTTCCGAAGGTCAAGCGCCTTCAAAAGTGCGATACCGGCGCGTACTTCCTCCTCGGGTGGTGCCGAAAGAGAAACGCGAATTGTTTGCCCGATGCCATCTAGCAAAAGACTACCAATGCCTGCGGCGGACTTAATAAGGCCTGCGTATGCCGTGCCGGCTTCCGTAACGCCCACATGCAAAGGGTACTCTGCGCTTTCAGCCATAAGGCGATAGGCTTCGACAGTTTTTTGCACATTCGATGCCTTAAGACTTATAATAATATCCGAAAACCCCACTTCCTCTAAAAGGGAAGCATGGTACTTTGCGCTTTCCACCATAGCGAGCGCCGTATGGCCGTACTTTTCGTACATTTCTTTTTCAAGAGAACCGCCATTTACGCCGATACGAATGGGAATCCCTGCACTTTTGGCAGCTTCCGCTACCGCGCGCACGCGCTCTGGCGCACCAATGTTGCCTGGATTTATACGAATTTTATCCGCGCCGCCCTCTATGCACCGAAGCGCAATGCGGTAATCAAAATGGATATCTGCCACAAGCGGCACGTTTGATTTCTTTTTAATTTCGGCAAAGCTTTCCGCCGCCGCCATGTCCGGCACCGCAAGGCGCACAATATCCGCACCTGCCTCTTCCAAAAGGCGAACTTGTGCTACGGTTTTCTGGGTATCGTGCGTATCCGTGGTGGTCATCGTCTGCACAGACACGGGACACCCTGGGCCAATCTTGACTTTTCCTACATTAAGCTGCTTCATGTAAAAACTCCAATGCACGCGCCAGCTGATCGTCATTTTCCATCGGCGCAGTATAGTCTATTGCGTTAAGGCTAATTTGTGTGTAAATATCGGCAACACCTGTAGCCGTAAGGCTATTTTGTGCTTGAAACACACGAAGTGCTGCTTCGGTTTCCGCATCATATATAGTGTCCGCCTCTTCCATATATCCCAAAAATGCAAGGCGCTGTTCAATTGCCAAAATCGCCTCACCGCTATCTCCCTTTTTCCATTCGGGCACGAATTCCATCGGTGCCATATACGAAACATCCGCCGGTGCCCATGTGTTTTCTACGTATAGATCCGGCATGACTCCCACATGGTGAAGCGCTCTGCCGCCGGCTGTTTTATATTCGGCAATCGTAAGGCGGATACCACCACCCGTTATAATGCGAAGGGCCGTTTGCACGGTGCCTTTGCCGAAAGTTTTTGTGCCAATTACCGTGGCACTACCGGTATCCTGCAAAGTGCCTGCCAAAAATTCGGAAGCGGAAGCGCTTGCTTCGTTCACAAGTACCGCAAGCTTAAATTTGCCGCGGTTATCCTCTTCGTTATAGTGGAGCTGATTAAAACGCGAATCGCCATACTCCACGCGCATAATGACGCCTTTCGGGGCGAACATTCTGCAAATATCGAGTGCGGAATTGAGTTCTCCCCCGCTATTGTCGCGAATGTCTAAAATCACGTTCTTAACGCCTTCTTTTTCAAAGAAAGCTACGGCATTGCCTACTTCCTCTGCAACTTTCGGATTAAAAGAAGTAAATCGAATATAGCCTACGTCATCCATAATCTCATAGGTGACAGGGTCGGTGCCCAGTGCCGCGCGGAGCACCGTGAAGGAAAGCGTATCGGTACCGCGGCGCACGGTTACTTTTACCGTGGTGCCTTCTTCGCCTACAATTTTTTCCCGTATGGCTTCCATGCCCTTCCCTTCCATATTTTCATCATCTACCGAAACGATAATATCGCCGCTTACAATACCGGCTTTTTCTGCCGGGGAACCCGGGAAGGTAGATACAACTACTACGCCGCCGTCATTTTCGGTTATAGTAACACCAATCCCTGTAAAAGTGCCGACAACGCTATTATCTACAAACTTTGTATATGTCTCTTCGTTCATATATCCGCTATGCTCGTCTAGCGACCCCATAACCGCCGCCACCATGCCGTTGAAGCCGGAATCGGGGTTTGTAAGGCGCTCCCGAAACGCGACATCCAAAAGCTCGTCTTCCGGTTTGGGGAATTTTGCATTTTGGGAAATGAAATCTACAAGGTCATGTATAAACGCATATTCCTGCTCGCCTGTAAGCTCCATGGCCCATGCGGTGGAAGACAGTAAAAGTAGCGCGAGCACAACGGAAAGTATACGCCTGCACATTTTTTTCACGGCTATTTCCTTCTTTCGTTACATTTTTTCCGGTGCGGAAACAGAAAGCATACGAAGTGCATTCGCAAGTACCACGCGTGTGCTCTCCACAAGGGCAAGCCGCGCCGCGGAAAGCTCTGCATCGTCTGTTCGTACGTGGCATGCATTATAGAAGCTGTGGAAGAGTGCTGCCGTATCCATGGCGTAACGTGTGATGCGAGACGGTTCAAACGCCGCCGCAGCTACGCGGATTTCTTCCGGAAACTCTGCGAGCTTTTTAATGAGCGCGCGTTCATGCTCATCCGAAAGGAGCGCGGTGTCAATTTCCGAAACAGGGCGCACATTCTTGCCCTCTTCTGCCATCAGGCGCAAAATACTGCAAATACGTGCATATGCATACTGTACATAAAATACAGGGTTATCGTTGGACTGTTCTACCGCAAGACCGAGGTCAAACTCAAAGTGACTGCCGGCCTGACGGAGATTAAAGAAGAAACGGGCGGCATCTACGCCGATTTCGTCCAAAAGGTCAGAAAGCGTAATCATACGCCCCGTGCGCTTACTCATACGCACAACCTCGCCTTTTTCTACAAGGCGCACAAGCTGCATAGTGATAACATGGAGACGGTCGCCGGAAATACCGAGTGCCTCCATAGCGCCCTTCATACGGGCAATATGGCCGTGATGGTCAGCGCCCCAAATGTTAATGGCCAAATCAAAGTTTCTGCCGGCAAGCTTATTTCTGTGGTACGCAATATCGGCTGCAAAATATGTGGGAATGCCGTTTGCACGTACCAAAACATCGTCCTTCTCGGCACCAAACTCGGTGCTCTTAAACCACACGGCGTCTTCTTTCGTATAGGTTAAGCCGCGTTCCCCCAAAAGGGTAATCGTCTCTTCCACTTCGCCGCTTTTATACAGTTCACTTTCTCTGTACCATGTATCATACGAAATTCTGTATTTTGCAAGATCGGCTTGCATTTTGGCAATGTTCTTCGGAAGTGCAAACTCCACAAGTGTGCGGCGGCGTTCAGCGCTTTCTACCTCCAAAAGGCCGTTTCCATATGTATCCACATATTCCTGTGCAAGCTCTGTGATGTCTACGCCTTGATACCCGTCTTCAGGGAAATCTTCTACGCCTGTTAAAATCTGCAAATACCGTGCTTCGAGACTCATCCCGAATTTTTCAATCTGTGCACCGGCATCGTTTAAATAGAATTCGCGGCTTACCTCCCAGCCGGCCATGTCGAGTAGGGCCGCAAGAGAGTCGCCGATAGCGCCGCCACGTGCATTACCCATATGCATCGGGCCTGTGGGGTTGGCGCTTACAAATTCCACCATGACTTTTTTGCCCTTCCCGTCGGTAACGCGGCCAAAATCTTCGCCGCGCTCTTCAATATCGGAAAGTGTACCGTAAATCCAGTTCGGGTTTAAATAAAAATTGATAAAGCCGGGGCCTGCCACCTCTGTACGCAACACAAGGTCATCCTTCGGCATGTTTTCCAAAATGGAGGCCGCAATATCGCGCGGTGCGCGGCGTAAGGGCTTTGTTAAAAGCATCGCCGCATTGGTCGAAAAGTCACCATGTGCGTCTGCCTTCGGTGCCTCCACCAAAAATGCCGGCATCTCCGCTTCGGGAAATGCACGTGTGATGGCTTCCTTTACCAAATTTTCTACCGTATGTAAAACTCTCTCCTGTGTATACATTCTTATTCCTCCACTTTTCATTTTCTCCATTAGGCTTCGCGCACATTGAGCGAAAGCGTATGCTCTGCCTTGGTGCTGTTATCAATCTCCAGCATGTAATGAATATCAATCTTACCGCTGTGCTTTTTAAATTCTACCTTGACGTCATTCGATACAATGCCCACCGTAAAGCTTCCGTAGGGCGTATCGTAATACCCGACATGCTTTTCGCCCGGTGCAAACACCATATGCGTATTGACCTGCCCGTACCTTGTAAGTGCAACACGGTCCTTTTCAATTTTGAGCATGGTGGTTGTCTCTTCAAAACCCGTAACTTCTGTTTCCTTATAGGAAATGTAATGCTTGTCCCCTTTTTTATAGTATTTCCCTTCCGTCACAAGCTCCGTTATATTTTCCTCGCCAAGTTCGGGCACCATTTCCTGACCTTCTATTGAAATGATTACTTCCTTGTTCATTTTGATTGCTCCTCATATGTAGTCATGGTATATATAAGTATATCACACAACTTTCAAAATTGCAAAGTTAAGTTCTGGCAGCTATGCCAGCTCGATAAGGCGGTCGATAAGCACAGAATACGGCACGCCTGTGGCCCCCCAAAGCTTCGGGTACATACTGATTTCCGTAAAGCCGGGAATCGTGTTGATTTCGTTAATCACAATACGGCCGGTTTTCTTATCCTTAAAAAAGTCCACCCGTGCAAAGCCGGAACCGCCGACAGCGCGAAACGCGCGAACGGCATATTCGCGAATCTGGTCGCTTTCTTCTTCGGAAAGCGGCGCGGGAATGAGAAGGCGCGATGTGCCGTCTACATACTTTGCGTCATAATCATAAAACTCTGCCTCGGGCACGATTTCGCCAAGAACAGAAGCCTCGGGGTTTTCCGTCCCCAAAATGGCACATTCTATTTCTCTCGCCTCGATAAATTCTTCAATGAGCACCTTATCATCATACGAAAAGGCACCGGAAAGTGCAGTTGCAAGTTCCTCTTCCGTAGAAACCTTGTACGCCCCGAGGGACGAGCCTGCATTGGCAGGCTTTACAAACACAGGATACGAAAGCGCCGCCTGAACAAGTTCGGGCACCATTTCCTGACCTTCTATTGAAATGATTACTTCCTTGTTCATTTTG
>JAZNJV010000075.1:0-2392 GCA_045578225.1 Clostridia bacterium
AAGGCACACCTTCGCCGCATAGATAACACCGAGGAAAAGAGCGGTGAGGTCATTCGCTTTGGCGACTTTTGCATTTTGTGTGACCGCTATGAGATTACGAAGGACGGGCAGGCTGTGGAGCTTACGCTTCGTGAGTTTGAGCTTTTAAAATTCCTCGCAAGCCAGCCGGGCCGCATTTTTACAAGAGAAAACCTCCTCGAGCAGGTTTGGGGCTATGAGTATTTCGGCGAGGTGCGTACGGTGGACGTAACAATTCGCCGTCTCCGCGAAAAAATTGAAGAAAATCCGGCCGAGCCGCGCTATATCGTGACGAAGCGCGGGGTAGGGTACTATTTGAAGGCAAACTGATGTTTAAAAGTATTCAGTGGAAGGTGCTTACGGTTTTTTTGCTGCTCGTTATCTCCGTTATGCTTGCCGTGGGAACGTTCCTTTTAAGTAACATTAGCGAATATTATCACACCGAGTTCGGCACGCAAATGGAAGAAACGGTGTTTACCGAGGAGCTTACGGCACAGCTTTCGGCGGCCTCGCGCGCAGAAAATCCCGCGGAGGCGCTTCGCACGGTGCTTGAAAACTATTCGGGACGTATCGGGGTGGACTCGTACCGAAACTTTTACATTCTTTCGGGGCGTGACGCAGGCGTTTTGTACGCGACTGACGGCGCCGTGTCCGTCACCGCTTCGCAAAATATTCTCGCGGCGATGGCGGGCGAGGTGGGCAGCACGATTGACCGCCGCGCCGGGGTAATGGACTATGCCTACCCCGTTCGGGAAGGCAGTCTTGTGCGCCACATTGTGTATGTAAGTGACAGCAAGGAAGAGCTTTACGGCATTATGGAGAGTATTTTTAAAATTATTCTCTATGCGCTCGTTTTGGGCTTTGGCCTTGCATTTTTCCTCGGCCTCATCCTCTCGCGCACGATTACCGCGCCGATTGCCACCCTGAAAAAACGCGCGGAAAAGATTGCGGCAGGGGATTTTGACAGTAAAATCGAAGTAAAACATGACGATGAAATCGGCGAGCTTACTGTTTCGTTTAACACTATGGCGGCGGAGCTGCAAAAAACGCTTTTCGATATTGCAAACGAAAAAAACAAGGTAGAAACAATTCTCGCCTTCATGGCGGACGGCGTTATGGCGTTTGACAGAGAGGGTGAGGTACTCCATATCAACCCTGCGGCACAAAGGATGCTTTCTCTCGGGGAAGGCGGCGAGCCGTTTGACACGCTCTTTGCCCGTCTCGGCACGGGGCTTACGATGAACGCACTTTTGTATCTCGAAACGGACAAGGCGGTTGAAAAAATCATTTCGATAGGCGGCGCCCATATCCGCGCTTACTTCGCAAAGCTGCTGCCCGAGAAGGGCCCTGCAAGCGGTATTGTGGTGGTGCTGCAGGATATTACGGAGCAGCAACGGCTTGACGAATCGCGCAGAGAGTTCGTGGCCAATGTCTCGCATGAGCTTCGCACGCCGCTCACAAACGTAAAAAGCTACGGAGAAACACTTCTCGAAGCCGCGGAGGAAGGCAGTATGGAGAAAAACTTCCTTTCCGTTATCTGCGGCGAGGCAGACAGGATGACGCGCCTCGTGCGCGACCTTCTCCTTCTTTCCCAGCTTGACTACGGGCGCGCGCTCAAAAAAGAACCGTTCTCTCTGCCGCGTCTTGCGGAGAGCGTGGTTTCGCGCCTTACGCTCGAGGCACAAAAGCGCGAGCAGACGCTTACGTTTGAAAACCGCGCACCGCTCCTTCCCGATGTAAACGGCGATAAGGACAGGATTGAGCAGGTGCTTGTCAATATTGTATCAAACGCCATAAAATACACACCCGTGCACGGAAGAGTGCAGGTGGAATGTGAGGCACGGCTTACGGAAGCCGTCATTACGGTAAAGGACACGGGCATCGGGATTCCCGAAGCCGACCTTCCCCGCATTTTCGAGCGCTTTTACCGCGTAGATAAAGCGCGAAGCCGCAAAATGGGCGGCACAGGGCTCGGCCTTGCCATCGCGCGCGAGATTGTAGAGGCGCACGGCGGCCGTATTCAGATTACGAGCAGTGCCGGAAGCGGCACAACCGTTCGGGTCGTTTTGCCGATTTACGGCAAAAGTGCGCCTGATGAAGAATAACAAAAGGGGCAACGAAATGCAGATTTTGGCAATTGAAAGCGCCGCCCTTTCCGCAGGCGCTGCCGTCCTTTCGGGCGATAAACTTTTAAGTGAGGAATTTGTAAACTGCGGCCTTACACATTCGGCGACGCTTTTGCCGCTTATCGACAAGGCGCTCACGTCCGCAGGCAAGAAAATAGAGGAAATGGACGCTATCGCCGTCTCCGCCGGTCCCGGCTCCTTTACAGGGGTACGCATCGGTATGGGCACGGCAAAGGGCCTCGCGCTCG
>JAZNJV010000076.1:0-9103 GCA_045578225.1 Clostridia bacterium
TTGTCAAGACTTTTTTTAAAATTCTTGGCGCCGTCAACCGCGACAGCTTTAATAGTTTACCACGCCCCCGGCGAATTGTCAAGCTTTTTTTGAAAAAAATCCAAAACTTTTTTCAAAGTACCGTTTTTATGCGGTTTTTCGACCTTTTGTGTGCTCGATTTTTTGTGTTTTAAATCCGATTTCTGCTACCAAAAGTGCGCACACGCCATAAAACAGCATATACAAAAGGTAGCGCGGGTCTGCCGCCGCCTGCAAATAATAATACGGCGGCAAAAGAAGCCGCACGGGGCGCAAAATCTTCATATTGAAGAAAATGGGGCAAAGCGCAAGCATTGTGACGAAGAAAAACGGCAAGGCCGCGCCGAGGATGCCCGGGCGACGGAAAAGCGCGCAAAGCACCATGCAAAATCCGAGAGCGCAAAAGATAAACAGCGCCGTGCACGCCGCCTCATATAAGAACGCACCTGCCATTCCGGCGAGACAAAGCGCCAAAAGCTGTGCTGTGCCACCGAGCAGGAGTGCCCCGAGGCACGTAAAAAGTGCGGGGCGGCTATGGCGCTGTGGCGAAAGCCAATCGTAGCGCCCTTTTTGTACGTCCTCGAGAAAATACATCGCCGCCGCCATGCCGCAAAGCATCACGACAAGCGACAAAAGCCCGCGAAGCGGCGCCGTAAGATACTGCCCCGCCGTCTCGCTCCCGTAGAGCCGCTCGACGCGGATAACCTCGCGCCCGCCCTCCGTGCTTTCATAGTAGCGAAGGGGGGCTTCTCCCGAAAATTCAGCCTCTCCAAATGCCGTATAGGTCTCCCTTGCGATATGCGGATACAAAGCGCCGTAAAGCTTTTCGTGCGAAAGCCGCAGCGGCACGGTTTCCTCTCGTTCCACGACTAAAACCGGCAGTCTTCTTGCCTTTTTGGCGGCGTATTTTATGAGACCTGTGTCAAAATCCGCCTCAAAAATCCATGCGGCATCCGCGCGGTTTTCCAAAACGGCGGTGCGTGCCGCCTGCGCCGAGGCATACAAGGTGTATTCTAAAATGCTTTCCTCACGGGCAAGCGTTTCCACGATTTCCTTGCCGCGCGCCGTACCCTCTTCCGCGCAAAGGGCAATGTGCAAAACACCGCTGTAGCCACGCATCATGGCGCTGCCAAGCGGCAAAAGAAGCGGCAGAAGGAGAAGCCCTGCCAAAAACCCGCGGCGGCAAAGAAGCCGTTTTGTCAGACCCCAAAACCAAAGAACTGTATTTTTCATCGCACATCCCCCGAAAGACTTCTTGTTCGAATTTTCGCCGCCAGCACAAGAAACGCCGCCGTGTATACGAGCATGGCGCCCACCTGCACGGCCCCTGTGCCGGCAAGGCCGCTTCGAAGATGCGAAAGACCGATTCCCACGGGCGTAGCCGCCCCGATTCTCTGCACCACGGCCGGAAAAAACGTGATAGGGTAAAAACAGCCTGAAATGTACCCAAGTCCTATGGCCGTAAGAAACTGCAGTAAAATGGCGCCAATGGTACTTCTCGTTACCTCGTAGAGGAAAAACTGCATCGCCGAAAACAGTACAATCACCGGCAAGCTCCAAAGCACAAACGCTATAGGCGAGAAAAAGCCTGCGCCGAAAAGCTCGCGAATGCCGAAATCATAGCGGCTGACCACCGCCCCGAGCGGCAGGGCAAACAGAAGCACGGCAAAAACGGTGGCGCACAAAAACGCCGCATATTCCGAGAGCACCTGCACGCCGCCGCCGATGCCGCGTGCGGCAAGGAGGCGCTCCGCCTCCCGTCGTCTCCCGATAAAAAAGCGGCTGGCGGCAATCCCCCACAAAAGAAGTGCGAAGGCATAGAGCCCTGCAATGTAATACCCGCCGAAGGATACGGCGTCGGAAAAGCCGATGGTTTCGACGCGGTAGGCCTCATGCCGCCCTAAAATCATTTCTATATATTCGATATTGAGTGTTTTTACTTTGTCCCATATGCCCTCGGTCTGCCCCGCATCCCTTGCGAGATCCTGCAGCGCATAAAGCGCCTTTTGGGTTTCCGTGACGAGCCCGGATACCGCGCCCGTAATCTCCGAGGTGAGAATGGTGCCAAACCCCTCGGGCCCACCGCGCATAACAAATGTAGCCGGCACGTTTTCGCCGCTTACAATGCCGCTTATAAAATCCGCCGGCACACGTACGTACCCCTCGATTTCGCGCGCGGCTAGCGCGCGGGCGGCCTCCGCCTCTTCCATTTCCAAAAAGGCAATGGAAAAGCGAGAGCTATCCATATTTTGAAGCGCATAAATGCCGACGCCGAGGTACGTGTCGGAAATGTCACCCACAATGCCGATACCGACCTTTTTCTGCGCCTCGCCGTTTGTATTTGCGTGGAGAAGCGAAGCCGCGGCAAGGCCGATGCCGAAAAGCGTAATGGACGCGGCGAGAAGCACCGAAGGAAGAAGCCGCTTTGCGCGGCAAAGCTGAAGCGCAAAATACTTTCTTTTCATGCTACAGGCTCCTTACAAGACGGTGAACATCCCCGTCAAACGAAAACGGCGTAAGTACCCCGTCTTTTAAAATATACAACGCATCGCAAAGCGAAAGCTCCAAAACATCATGCGTAGCGAGAAGCACAGTGCCGCCTTCTTTTTTGAAGGCGCGCAAATACTCTGCAATTTTTTCCTTGCAGGGCAAATCGAGCGCCGCACTCGGCTCATCGAGAAGCAGTATCTCCGGCCGGTGCGCCACGGCGCAGCCGATGGCAAGGCGCTTTTGCATGCCGCCGGAAAGGCGCGAAACCTTCACATCTAAAAATTCGCCAACCGAAAGAAGCGCTAAAACGCCGTCTTCGAGCGAAGCCGCCATTTCCTCTTTCGAGTACCAAAGGCGAAGATTTTCTCTTCCTGTAAGCTCCTCAAAAAGTGGCATGCCCTGCGGCACATACCCTAAAAGCTGCTCCCTTTTTCGGGGGGCGGCAAAAAGAGACTCTCCTGTATACAAAAACTGACCGCCATCTGCGCGCGTGGTACCGGCTAAAATCTGCAAAAGCGTAGATTTGCCGCTGCCGTTGCCACCTAAAATGCCCACCGCGGTGCCGCGTTCTACCGAAAGCGTAATATCGCGAAGCACGGGTTTCTTGCCGTACTTCTTTCGAATGTTTTCAAGACGAATGCCGCTATTCATGTTTTGCTCCTCTTTCTTTTTGTGTATGGCAGGAAACGGCTGCCCTTTCGGGCAGCCGTATCATGTATCTTTTACCCTCAGGGCATGGGCATCGCCGCCACCGGCGGCTGTATCTGGGCGAGAAGCGCCTCGGGTACGCCTGCGGCGCGAAGCTTTTCTAAAAGCCCGGAAAGGTTTGCGTTTTGGGCCCATGCCTGCATATCAGCGCTGTTTTCTGCATTGACATACGTTTCGGGGAAACGGATTTCCGGCCCGCCGCCAACTCCAGCGCGAAGCGTTACGGTGCCGTAGTGCGCATCGTCCGCACGGACGGAAACAGAAAGCGTGCCGCCCTTCTCCGTCATATCCTTGCCTTCGATTTCTACGTATACCTTCTTCAAAAAGTCTACGATTACCTGTTCAGAGCTTCCTGCCAAATCCAAAAGGCCGGAAACAGAGGAAGTGGGTTCTATCACAACCTTGCCTTCCAAAAGACCCTTTTCGAGTTTCTCTTCGTCTACCCCTTCGAGGGAGAGCGTGAGAATGTCAAAACCCTTCGCGCGGATAGAAATCAACCCTGTAAGCTTTCCGCCCTTCTTATCGCCATAGCCCTCAAAGCCGAAGGTGTCGCCATATAAATCGGCTTCAAGCTCTATACCGAACTTGCCGCCTCGCTCCGTCTCACGAAGGAAAAATTCCACGGCGTTTTCCAAAATGGCGATGCCTTTTACTTCGCCTTTGGCGTCTGCATACAGCTTTATCTTAAACATTTCGTCGGTGGAAGGCTCCATCTCCTCAAGTTCTTCGAGTGCCATTTCCGTTTCCTCGATAAATTCTGCATAGAAAGCATCGGGATCCTCGTCCACCATCTCAAGCTTTGCGATATTTCGCAAAATTTCTTCTACTTCCTTATCCTCAAGAAGTGCCTCTAAAACGCGCCTAGCGCTGCGGGTAGCTGTTTTTTCGCTGATTTTTGCCGAGCGCACGGTCATCTTTTGGTGCACGTCGCCAGCTTCCACGGTTTCCGTTTTACGGCTGACGGTGCGAATTTCCTCTGCCGCAAGTGTCGTATACTTCGTAATCAGCTTTTCGAGCACCTTGCCCTCCGGCAAGGCTTCCAAAACGGCTTCTCCGATTTCGAGCGCTTCCTGCATTTCGTTGGCATCGTACTCCAAAGACCCGCCGATAGCCGTCTGGCTAAGCTCGGGCAGGAGGAAGTAGAGCATGGCTTCCTCTACATCCATCACCATGTTCGCGGAAAGAAGGTCCACGCCGTTTAGGGAAACTGTAGCGTCACTCGCCATTACCATTTCCTCTTCCTTAGCACCGACGCGAAGCCCTAGGGACCGTATCCAGCCTATGGCTTCTCTGTATTCGGGTTCGCCCGTTGCGTCCAAAAGCGTATACAAATCCTCCCCGATTTCAAGAGAAATTTCTGCGTTTCCTTCCGTGATGCCTGTGTTTTTCCTTGCTCTGTCAAATTCCTCACCAAATGCCTTGGCAAACTTCTCTACTGTGTTTTTCTGTACATATGTAAAATATTTTTCAGGAGAAGAGAAGGTTTTTGCAAAGAAATTCCCCATAACGGGCGAAGCAAACGCCGAAATGCCGAGTGCCAAAACGAGCACCAGCGCACAGACGCCGATAAGCGCCGCCTTTTTTCCTCTTTTCTTCGGCACGGGGGCCTTCCCTTCCAAAGGAGCGCCCTCCTCAACGGCTTCACACGCCGCGCCGCACGAAGTGCAAAACTTGGCGTTTTCGAGAAGCGGCTTTCCGCAATTTTCACAAAACATACAAAACCTCTCCTTTCGTATTTTCTGCTTTTATCATATCAAAAGCGTAGCGGCTTGTCAAGATTTTCCGGCATATATATGGACAACCGTTCATATATAGTAGCAAGGAGGTGCGTACATGGGTCGCCTTTTTATATGTGTTCTTCTTGTGCTTTGCACGGCCGCCATCGGGCAAAGCCGCATTATAAAGGATAGGCGAAGGCTTTCTTTCCTCAGGCAGTTTTTGGACGGCCTTTCTGTTTTAGAAGGCGAAATCCGTGCCTATGCGGTGCCTCTGCCCATGGCCTTTATGCGTGCAGGCGCGCCCTGTGCTCTCTTTTCAGAGGCGGCACGGCTTTTAGATGTGCACGATGCCGAAACCGCCTTTTTAAAAGCACTTGAAAAAGAACATGTGCAAAAGGCAGAGTGGGAAATTTTAGAAAGCTTTGCGCTTGGCCTTCTTTCGGAGGACACCGAGGGCCAGCTTTCGAACATCCGCCGCACTACAAAACGCATCGCCACGCTTTCCGATGCCCTTTCGGGCGAAATCGCGCGCACTGCGCGGCTTTACGGAAGCGGCGGCGTGCTCCTTGGCATAACGCTTGTGATTTTACTTATATAAGGAGAAGGCATGGACGTAGATTTAATTTTTAAAATTGCCGCCATCGGAATTATTGTTTCCGTTTTGCATCAGCTACTCGTCAGAAGCGGAAGAGAGGAGCAGGCCATGATGACAACACTTGCAGGCCTTGTGGTCGTGCTTATGATTTTAGTAAAAGAAATCGGAGCGCTTTTTGAAATGATTAAAAGCATTTTCGGGCTGTAGGGGGGCTGGCCTTGGAAATTCTGCGGCTTTCCGCCATCGCCGTTATCACGGCGTTTTTATCCTTGCTGCTTAAGCAAAACAAAAGTCCTTTCGCCCTCCTAGTAAGCCTTGGAGGCGGCAGCATTCTTCTTTTGTCCTCGCTGCCGTATCTTCGGGATATTCTCGGCTACGGCACCGAGCTTGCGCGTGCGGCAGGACTGGATGCGACTACATTCGGCGCGCTTTTGCGCGTTGTATCTATCGCGCTCGTTACGGAATGTGCCGCCTCTTTGTGCCGCGACGCGGGCGAGAGCGCGCTCGGGCAAAAGCTTGAAATTGCAGGAAAGCTTATGATTCTCGGCCTTTCCATGCCGATTATCTCGTCGCTTTTTAGCGCTGTGCTTTCCGTAATTCCTTGAGGTGTTTTATGCGAAAACTGATCTTTCTTCTTCTTTTATTCTTCCCGCTCACAGCGTTCGCCGAGCCGATATATGACGCGGCGGACGGCGTAAGCAGCGAAGGGCTTTCCCATGTGGAAGAAATTCTTTCGGGGTTTAGCTTTCGGGAGGCGGTGGCCTCCCTTTCCTCGGGCACCGATGCGGGGTTTCTCTCGCGCCTTTGGCAAGGGGTTTGCCGCTTTGTGTTCGGGGAAGTGCGTGCTTCCGTCGCCGCCCCCCTTACGGCGGCTGCGCTCGCCGTTTTGTGTAGTCTTTTAGGGCGCTTGGGAAACGGTCGCGGTGCCGGGGAGATGGGATTTTTCCTTTCGTATGCTGCGGCGGTGGGCCTTGCGGTCACGGCGTGCAGCTCGGCAGCGGACATGGCCTGTGGCGCGGCGGAGGATATGTCTACCTTTACCGCGGCGGCCCTTCCGGCGCTGTCCGTTTTGTCAGTCTCGGCAGGAAGTGGCTCTGCGGCCTTAATGCACCCTGCCCTTTTGGCCGCTTCTGCGGGAAGTTCGCTTCTCGTCTCAAGGGTCGGCCTTCCTGCCATAAGCGTTTCCCTTGCCCTTTCCGTTTTGGGAAACCTCACGCCGGCCTCCCCGCTTCGAACGCTCGCTTCTGCCATTCGGCGTGCCGCCCTCTGGACCATTTGCGGCAGCCTTACGCTTTTTTCTGCCATTTTAAGCGTAACAGGCTATGCCGCCGGCACGCTGGACGGCGTGGCGATGCGCGGTCTTAAATATGCCGCGGGGAGTCTTGTGCCGGTGCTTGGGAGCCTGTTGTCGGAGTCTGTGGAGGCTGTTTCCCTCTCCGCCATCACGGTGAAAAATGCCGCCGGCGCCGCCGGCATTCTTTTTCTCCTTCTGCTTATGCTGTATCCCGTTCTCAAAACGGCCATCGCCGCACTTTTATACCGCCTTTCCGCCTCGATTGCCGCGCATGCGGCGGATGGGCGCATCGCCTCGGCACTTTCCGATATAGCGGACGTCCTTTCTGCGCTTTCGGGGATGACGGCGGCATGCGGCGTTTTGTCGATGCTTTCGCTCGGGATGCTGACGCGCTTTAGCGATATGGGGGTGATGCTTCGGTGAGGACGTATCTCGTTCGCATTCTGGCGCTTTCTCTCTTTACTTCTATTTGTGACTTTTTTCTGCCGGAAGGAAACATTCGAAAATTCGCCTCTCCCATTCTTTCGCTTTCCGTTACCGCGGCAATTTTGTTGCCGCTTCCCTCTCTTTTTTCCGCATCGCCTTCCCTTTCTTCCCTTTTGCCGGAGATTGAAAGCGCCGTCGCCCAAGACGGGTTCACAAACGCCGTGGAAGAAGCCTACAAAGCGCGAATAGGAAAGGAAATTGCCGCACGCGGCGGCACGCTTTCGGAAATTGAGCTCGATTCTTCCTTCGCCATTCGTCGCCTTGTGCTCACGGGCGAAGAAAGCCTTTCGGCTATGCACTATATTTTCACGGAACTGGAGGTGCCACGCGAACGTGTGGAAATTCGAAAAGCTGGATGAGTTTTTGTCCAAAAAGAAGAATATTTGGCTTTTATACGGCATAGTAAGTATTTGTATACTTCTATTGGTCTTTTGGGGAAGCGGCACGAAAGAGTCTGAGACTACGGTGCCCCCTTCCGCCACGCTTTTAGAAAGTGACACGCTCTCCGAAACCCTTCCTGCTGTGCTTTCACAAATTCGGGGCGTTGGGAATGTGCATGTAGCGGTCACCTATGAAAGCGGCACGGAAGCGGTGCACGCCCGAAATACAAACGGGGACAGCGAAACCGTGGTCACGCTCGGCACAGGCAATAGCGAGCACGCCGTTTTGGAAAAAGAGGTGTATCCAAGGGTGCGCGGCGTGATTGTGGTGGCAGACGGCGGCGGGGACGCTACCGTTCGCCGAAACATTCTTTTAGCCGTTTCGGCCCTCACAGGGGCACCTGCGCACGCCATTGCCGTATTCCCTGCAAAATGAAAGGATGGAACAGTATGATAGTGGTCAAACGAAAACAGCTTCTTGTGGTAGGCATTGCGGCGCTCGTCGCATGTGCGGGGTATCTAAACTTTTCTTACGGCGATGCCGTGCCTACAAATTCGGAAATGCTCGGCGAGGTAAAGCTTGTGGAAAACGAAGAAACGGATACCGACTTTTTCAGCGAAGCGCGGCTTGAGAGAGAAATCGGGCGCTCTGAAAGCGTAGCCTCTCTCCAGATGATTGCACGCGATGCCGCCACAGGCGAGGAAGCGCGCGCCGCGGCCGAGGCAGAGATGGTGGAAATTGCAAGGCTTTCCGAAACGGAAAAAACGGTGGAAACGATGCTCTTGGCCCATGGCTTCCCCGATGCCGTCATTTATCTTACGGGCGACAGCGTAACGGCAATTGTGAAAACGGAAGGCCTTTCCGAAGTGGATGTGGCGAAGATTGTGGACATTGTCACCTCGCAAACGGGTATTCCTGCGGCAAATGTGAAAATCATCGAGGCGGCATAACGAAAGAGGCGGTAAAAACTGCGTTTTTACCGCCTCTTTTTTTCAACCTGAAAAAGGAATTTTCACGAAAAGTCTGCCTCCCTTTTTTACAGTCTCTTATTTGGCTCTTTGGGCGCGAATCTTTTCGTCGGTTTGCATTTTTAAATATGCTTTTTTGCGCTCCCATTCTTTCTCAGCCGCTTCCGCTTTCAGCCGTTCCTCTTCTATCGAGGCCATAAGCTTATCGATAAACTGCAGCTGGTCTTTTGTAAGGGTGCCTTCGGGAATGCCGAGCACCTCTGCGGCGTTTTTATCGACAACACCCATCGCGATAACCTTGTCAAGCTCGTTTGCGAACGTTTTCACCGCCATGGCGTCCTTCTGCTCCTCGGCTCTCGTATATGCCTCATTGGCCGTGTTTTGCACATCGGTAGCAAACTTTTTGTTGTCAAGCTGCAGCCTTTCCGTGCTTTCGTATTCCGAG
>JAZNJV010000077.1:0-8192 GCA_045578225.1 Clostridia bacterium
GCTGTGGCCATTTTGAAGGTAGACCCCGGCTCATACGCGCCGCCGATGGCGCGGTTGAACATCGGCAGATTTTTATCGGCACTTAAGGTTTCATACTCCTCATAAAAACGAGCAGGGTCATAGGTGGGGCACGAAGCAAGCGCCAAAATCTCACCGGTATTTACATCGACGGCCGCAAGAGCGCCGCATGCCGCGTTTTCCCCGTCGCCTTCCTCGTTTACACTCTCTGCGCGCACGTACGCCATGGCATCGAGCAATGCCTTCTCCGCACTCTTTTGGAGTTCTAAATCGAGTGTGAGTACTACGTTATCGCCCATTTTAGGCGCGCGCTCCGTTTCTGTACGGATACTCTGCCCGTCCACACTTTTTTCCACACGGTTAAGCCCATCTTTGCCGCGGAGGGAATCTTCCAGATACCGCTCAATGCCCTGTTTCCCTATAATATCGTTCATCGAATACTGTTTTTCGCGAAGGGCCTCGTATTCTTCTTTGTAGATACGGCCGGTCTGCCCCAAAATATGTGCCGCCGTCGTTCCGTTTACAAACCGACGAACGGGCGATGTTTCAATCACAAGACCGGGGAACTCCATCTTCTGTTCCAAAAGCTGCGTCATGAGCGTGTGCGAAATGCCTTCCGCAATGGTATACGCGGTTTCTGTCGAAAAGCCTGTCCGCTCCATCTCGTAGCGCTGGCCGATAAGGTCGCGCCGTTCTTTTTCGGATAAGCCCCCTCTAAGGCCGTACCGCTTGGCAAAGTGCGCGAGCACCACGCTGCGGTCTGCCTCCCCAGAAAGCGAATACTGCTTTTTCCACTCCGAAAGTGCCTCCCCGCTTATGCTAAAGCTATGCTCCTGCACGGGGAAACTGTCCGTAATCGTAGCGCCGTCTGCCTCGCAAAGCGCCAAAAGGCGCAAAATCAGCATGTTAAGCTCATCCTCTTCCATGCCCTCTGTTTTATACAGCCTTACAGCAAACACCGTTTCGTTTGTGACGAGCGCGCGCCCGTTTCTATCGAGAATTTCACCACGTGGCGCCTTGACGGCACTCGTTTTCACAAGCCGAAGACGGCTTTCTTCGAGATATGCCTTTCCGTTTACTACCTGCAAATCGACAAGACGCGCAAAAACGAGAAAGGCAAATGCTAAAATCACAAAATATATAAAGCGATATCGTTTCAAAGCCGTATCCCCCTTTCTGTGCGCGGGCGGCTTATTTTTGTAATCGGATGATACAAAAGGAGCTGCCAAATTGCCGTATACGCCGCCGTGGGCAGCATTACACGGAAAAAGTTATACAAAAAATTTCCTTCGCCCCAAATGGTAAAGGTAACAAAGCATAAAAGTGCTTCGCATAAAAGCGACGCCACAAAGGTGACACCTGCGGTAATCAGAGGCGTGTTCTTATACACAAGCTCCAAAAACGCACGCGCCGCGATGGCAATATACATATAAATGAGGGCATAAAAACCAAAGGTGCGCCCCCAAAGAAGGTCCCAAAGTGCACCTGTGCAAAGGCCGTATATCCCGGCTTCTTCCATTTCCCCCGCCATGGCCATCGCAATCACAGCCACGAGGAGAAGGCTCGGCGATATACCGAATATTCCCATGTATGTGCCGAGTGTACTGTCAAATACAAGTGCGAGAATCAGCACCAGCACCTTCCGGAAATGCCGCATGTTTGCCTCCTACTTTCGAATTACCAAAACTTCCGACACGCGACTAAAGTCTACGGCCGGTTCTACAACTGCCTCATAATAAAGTCCTTGCGGATCGATAGAAAGACTTTTGACTTTCCCGATTAAAAGTCCTTCAGGATAAATGCCGCCAAGGCCCGAGGTTTCTACGAAATCGCCCTCGGCTACCTCTGCATCGCGAGAAAGATACGAAAGATGGCAAACGCCTTGTTCCATAAGCGCTACGCTGCCTTCCACAACCGCTGCATCGCCCGTTCTTTCGATTACGCAGCCGGCGGCACTTTTGGAATCAATAACGGAAACCACATTGCTCCATGTACTTCCTACTTCATAGATATATCCCACAAGGCCTTGATCCGTTACCACCACATCTTGCTTTGAAATGCCATCTTTTGTGCCTTTGTCAATTTTAAAGGCGCTGTACCACGCACCCGGGTCTTTTGCCACAACGCGTGCGCCCACCGTTTCATATTCGGGGTGCGTTTCCGAAACGCCCAAAAGTCCACGGAGCCTCTCGTTTTCATTTCGAAGGGCATACAGCTCTCTCGTTTCGTCAGAAAGCCGCTGCACCTCTTCCAAAAGGCGTTCGTTTTCCTCCCTGTACTGGGAATTCGACTTAAAGCGGCTAAAGAAATTACTGGTGGCCGAGCCTACGCTTCGAAAGACTTTTTGCACAGGCGTAACAACGGCACCAACGGCATCGCCTGCAAAGCCGGCTTTATCGCCCTGCACGGTGGATATCGCCATCAAGATTAAAATAACTGCTGTGACAATGGCCAAAATGACAAAGAATTTACTTCTAAAAAAGCCAGACATACCTTATCCCCTATCTCTTGTTCATTTGGTTTAAAAGCGCTTTGACGGCCAAAAGGGGCAAGCCTACCACGTTTTGAAAATCCCCCTCCGTCTTCTCGACAAGCGCGCCGCCCTTTCCTTGAATGCCGTACGCGCCTGCTTTATCGAGCGGTTCGCCTGTTTCTACGTATGCCGTAATTTCCGCTTTGGAAAGTGTGCGAAACGTAACGCGCGTTTCCTCGCAGTGCGTGATAAGCTTTCCATCTTCCCCTGAAAGCACGGCAACGCCCGTATATACCGAATGCGTTTTACCCGAGAGAGCAGAAAGCATTTTTATCGCCTCTTCCGCATCCCGCGGCTTTCCAAGCACCTCGCCGTCTAAGACGACTACCGTGTCGGCGCCGAGCACCATTTCATGGCCCCCCTCTACCGCAGCAGCGGCCTTACTGGCAGCGAGCAGCTGCACCATAAGGCGCGGCTCGATGCCCGAAAAAACAGATTCATCTATATCCGCCGGGCGCACAATGTGCGAAATACCGGCTTCCTCTAAAATTTCACGGCGGCGCGGTGAGGCCGACGCCAAAACAAGTATATTTTCTGTTTCCTGCAAAACCTTGTCCTTCTTTCCTGTTCGGTAAAAAATTCAAAAACTCTTCCTATAGTATACTATAAAATAAGGAAAAAAGCAAAGGTATTTTCAAAAATCCTTTGCCGGTAGCATAGGACCCCCTAAAAATGCCGAAAAAACGCTCTTTTTTCTTTTTCTGAAAAAACAAGTTTAAAAAAATTAAAAAAATGCTTTACAAAGTGGATTTTTTGTGGTATACTACCACTTGTACATGCGAATGTAGCTCATCTGGTAGAGCGCCACCTTGCCAAGGTGGAGGTAGCGAGTTCGAGCCTCGTCATTCGCTCCAGCTATGGCGACGCATTTCATGCGTCGTTTTTTCATTATCCGGCATTTTCTAGCCGCAAGGAGGTCTTGCCATGAAAACAAAACTCACCACAAGAAGCTTGGTTTTTGCCGGGCTTTTAATTGCTCTCGAAATTATTTTAACACGTTTTGTACAAATCCCCGTGCCTCTTTTTGAAACCTCGAAGGACCGCATTAGTCTCGGCTTTCTGCCCGTAGCCGTTTCCGGCATGCTGTATGGTCCTTTCGGCGGGGGGCTTGTGGCCGCACTTTCCGATATCATCCGCGCGCTTATCTTGCCGCAGGGCGGCGCACTCAATCCCCTTTTTACGCTGACGGCTACGCTGCGTGGCGTATTATACGGGGCATTTTTATATAAGCGTCCCACGCCCATTCGCATTGTAACCGTTTCGCTTGTGATTTGTATTTTTGTAAATATCGGTTTAAATTCCGCCATCACTGCTTTTTCCTACGGTGGTACATTCGTGGCACGCGTTGTCACAAAAAGCTGGCCGGCCCTTGTAAATTTTCTTCTGCAGGCACTCCTGTTACCGGCCGCGCTCCCACGGATTGAAAGGAGCCTGTAAGCTATGTACGAAAACCAAAAAGAAACAGATCGCGCCATTTTAGTAGGTGCACATCGCGACCTTCGGGACGCGCTTGCCGATACTACAGAGGAATCCATGCATGAGCTTTCCGAGCTTGCAGAAACGGCAGGTGCCGTTGTGCTCGGGGAAATTGTGCAAAACCGTGACGCGGTGGACAAAGCCACCTATATTGGCGAAGGGAAGCTTTTAGAAGTTCGTGAAATGGCGGAAAATTTAGAAGCAAATCTTCTCATTTTTGACGATGAGCTTTCCGGCTCCCAGCTCCGAAATATTGAAAATATCACGGGGTGCCATGTCATTGACCGAAGCGCCCTCATTCTCGATATCTTTGCAGGGCGTGCTCTTTCCGGCGAAGGCAAACTGCAGGTAGAGCTTGCACAGCTTAAATACAGTTTACCGCGCCTTACGGGCGGATATGCATCGCTTTCAAGGCAGGGCGGCGGCATCGGTACGCGCGGCCCCGGTGAAACAAAGCTGGAATCGGACCGCCGTCACATTCGAAGCCGCATAGGCGCACTCGAAAAAGAAATTGCGGAGCTTTCGCGCCACCGCGAGCTACTTCGTGCGAGACGTCGCAAAAACGAAGTGCCCACCGCGGCGCTTGTCGGCTACACAAACGCCGGCAAATCCTCGCTGTTAAATGCACTGACAGATGCCGGCGTTTTAGCGGAAAACATGCTCTTTGCAACGCTTGACCCCACCGTGCGCGCTCTCGTGATGGAAGACGGACGCGAGTCCCTTCTCATTGACACGGTAGGCTTTATCCGAAAGCTTCCGCATCATCTGATTGAAGCATTTAAATCGACGCTGGAGGAAGCTGTTACGGCAGATGTTCTCCTACATGTGATTGATGCCTCGAATCCCGAAATGGAAAACCAGATTTCGGTTGTGGAATCGCTTCTTCTTTCGCTTGGCTGCGAAGATAAGCCGATACTTTCCGTATATAATAAGTGCGACATTGCCGGTTTTACACCGCGTCCGGCACACCCACAAAAATCCGTATATATTTCTGCCAAAACCGGCGAGGGTCTTTCGGAGCTTTTACGCACACTCGATGACCTTCTGCCCGGCAAACGCCGCCGCATGGATCTTTTGATTCCGTATACGGACGGCGGTGCTCTCCATATTCTCAGAACAGACGGCGAGCTTTTATCGGAAGAATACACGCCTGACGGCATTGCCGTTTCCTGCATGGCAGATGCGGCACTGTACTCGGCGTTTCAAAAATATCTGCGTTAGGAGGCGGTAGCGTGCGAAATTATAAAACTGTGGCAAAGGAAGCTACGGCCGAATTTACAGAAAAACGCTCGCGCTTTATCGCGCAGGTAGCGCCTGTGAAAAACGAAGACGAGGCGCTTGCCTTTTTAGCCTCTGTGCGCGCTAGGCACCGCGAGGCACGGCACAACGTGTATGCCTACATCTGCCGTGAAAACAACATCAGCCGCTATAGTGACGACGGTGAGCCTTCGGGTACGGCCGGGCTTCCCGTTTTAAACGTCCTCACGCGCCAGGGTCTTACAGATGTGTGCGTGGTGGTTACGCGCTATTTCGGCGGCATACTCCTCGGCGCCGGCGGGCTTGCCCGCGCCTACGGTAAAAGCGCGGCGGATGGGGTCCTCTCGTCCGGCATTTGCGAAATGGTCTATTCCACCCGTTTTACCATTACGGTAGAATACCCCTTTCTTGCCAAAATCCAGCACGTTCTGCGCGAGAAAAACTTTCAAATTTTAGAAACGGAATTTTTAGAAAAGCCTGTAATTACCGTTTGCACGGAAGAAGGGCGAAGTGAAGAGCTTCGCGCGCTTTTAATCGATACGGCAAACGGCAAAATTGAAATTGCGGACGGCGCCACCGAATACTGCGCCCGTCCCCTTCTAAAAGGAGATATAGAAGTATGAACCCGATTCGCGTATGTTTTACGGGGCACAGAATCATCCCGAAAAAAGATTTGGCGCCTCTTCTTACCGCTATACGGGAAACGGTGCGCGGTCTTTTAGCGGGCGGCGCGGAAGAATTTCTCACAGGCGGCGCGCTCGGGTTTGACACGCTTGTTGCCGAGGAGGTTCTTCGCCAAAAGCGAGACTTTCCCCACGCAAAGCTCGTGCTCGTGCTCCCCTGCCGTGACCAGGCGGCACGCTGGACGCCCGGGCAAAGGGAAACATACACCGCTATTTTGGAAAAAGCAGACCGTGTGGAATGTCTTTTTGAAAAGTACGTCCCCGGCTGTATGCACATACGAAACCGCTATTTGGTAGACCACGCCGATGTATGCGTGGCGTACCTCCAAAACGAAAAAAGCGGCACGGCATACACCGTGCACTACGCCCGAGAAAAGGGCATTCGTATTTTATTTATTCCGCAAAAGGAGGCATCTCTTTGGGAAATTTAGCCGATCCACGCTATATACGCGCACTTTGTGAAAAATATAATTTTCGTCTCAAAAAAGCACTCGGGCAGAATTTTCTGCATGACCGTTCGGTGCTCGATGCAATTGTCGAGGCCGCAGTGCCCGCGGGCGGCGGTGCGCTTGAAATTGGGCCGGGCTTTGGCGTTTTGACCGAGGCACTTTCTGGGAAAGCAGAAAAGGTTGTGGCTATTGAAATTGACACGCAGCTTCTCCCCGTGCTTTCGGAAACGCTGGCAGATTGCCCGAATACCCATATCGTTTCCGGAGATGTTTTGAAGCTCGACCTGCCTGCCCTTATAAAAGAACATTTTGGGGATATGCCCGTTTCGGTTGCGGCAAATCTCCCCTACTATATTACTACCCCCATTCTCCTTGCGCTTCTTAGCCAAAACCTTCCGTTTGAGAGAATTGTGGTTATGATGCAAAAAGAGGTGGCGGACCGGATTATGGCCACGCCCGGCGGCAAGGATTACGGCGCGCTTACGGTAGCGGTGCAGTACCGCTGCGAGGTTAGCCGCGTTTGCCGCGTGCCTGCCTCTTCCTTTGTGCCGCCCCCGAAGGTGGATTCAGAGGTTTTATGCCTCACCAAGCGCCAAACGCCACTCACCACCCCGCGCGACGAGGCGCACTTTTTCGCCCTTGTAAAAGCCGTTTTCGCACAAAGGCGGAAAACGCTTGTAAACGGACTTTCTAACGCCGGCCGTTTCGGCTCAAAGGAAGAAATTTCGGCAGCGGTGGAAGCAATGGGTTTTTCCCCCACCGTACGCGGTGAAACGCTTTCTATTGAAACGCTCTCCGCCCTATCCGATGCCCTTCTAAAATAAAATAAATTTTCCAAAAAAGTATTGCAAAAGCCAAAATTTTGTAGTATACTGTAACATAAGAAAATTTGAACTTATGCAAAGGAGTGTTTTTGAAATGACAACAAACCAGAGTGTCAAAGCATGGCTCGACGATATGGTCAGCATGTGCAAACCGGACGAAATCGTTTGGATTGACGGCAGCGAAGAACAGCTCGAAGCTCTTCGTCGCGAAGCTGTAGCATCCGGCGAAATCATCAAACTGAATGAAGAAAAGCTTCCCGGCTGCTACTACCACAGAACAGCTGAGAATGACGTAGCTCGTGTAGAGGACAGAACCTTTATCTGCGCACGCACAAAGGAAGAAGCAGGCCCGACCAACAACTGGATGGATCCCGCTGAAATGTACGCAAAACTCCGCAACCTCTACAACGGCTCCATGAAGGGTCGCACCATGTATGTAGTTCCCTACTCCATGGGCCCCATCGGCTCTCCGTTCTCCAAGATCGGTATTGAGCTTACCGATAGCATTTATGTTGTTCTCAACATGGCTATCATGACACGTGTAGGTGCTAAGGTTATGGAATGCCTCGGTGACAATCCTGACTTTGTAAAGTGCCTCCACGCAAAGAAGGATGTAAATCCGGACGAACGCTACATCGTACAGTTCCCGCAGGATGCAACCATTTGGTCCATCAACTCCGCTTACGGCGGCAACGTTCTCCTCGGCAAGAAGTGCTTCGCACTTCGTATCGCCTCTTACCTCGGTAAGCAGGAAGGCTGGATGGCAGAACATATGCTCATCCTCGGTCTTGAAAATCCGAAGGGCGAAGTAAAGTACATCGCTGCAGCATTCCCGTCTGCTTGCGGTAAGACAAACCTCGCTATGCTCATTCCGCCGGCATACCTCAAGGAAAAGGGCTACAAGGTTTGGACAGTTGGTGACGATATTGCATGGCTCCGCATCGGCGAAGAT
>JAZNJV010000078.1:0-11298 GCA_045578225.1 Clostridia bacterium
CCTGTGGTGCTTTTGTCCCTTTCAGGTCTTTTCGTCGGCGGTTTGCTTTTTAATTTTTGTGACGAAAAAGAGGGGAATATATACGTCTCGTGGCTTATCCATATGTTTGCAAACTTTGCCACAAACACGATTGGTTTTATGCTCTTTTCTGCATAGCGGGAAAGGAGCATACACGATGAAAAAAGGCATAGTAGTTATTTTGGTTTTTATTTTTGTTTTTGCGTTTATAAGAATTGCAACCTCAACATATGAAAACAGAAAACGTAGGGATACTACACAAGCGATGGCTGTACCTGCATACAAAAGTGGGGCTTCCATCATTGACTTGACAGTCTATCATAAAATATGCTCATGACGAGGTGACAAAATGTTACACCACCCATTTCCGCCTTTGTACAATAAGCATTCCAAAATTTTGATTTTGGGCAGTTTCCCGTCCGTGAAATCTCGCGAGCAACTGTTTTTTTATGGGCATCCGCAAAATCGCTTTTGGAAGGTGATTGCCGCCGTGTTCGAATGTAAGGAACCCGAGACGATTGCAGAAAAAAAGCGGCTTCTCCTTGAAAACGGCATTGCCCTTTGGGATGTAATCGCTTCGTGCGAGATTGAGGGAAGCGCAGATAGCTCAATCAAAAATGTAAAAGTGAATGCCCTTTCGAAAATTTTGAAAGAGGCAGATATCCGGCAGATTTTTGTGAACGGAAGAACGGCGGAAAAATACTTTAATACGTATACAAAAGCACAAATAAACAGAGATGCGGTGTGTCTGCCGTCCACTTCGCCTGCAAATGCCGCTTGGTCTATAGAGCGGCTGGTTGCAGAATGGAAAGTAATTAAAAAGTTTACATAAAAGGCGTTTTGGCCTACTAAAAAGTACGGAGGAAATAATGGATATTCGCGAAATGATTCCCGGGGATTGGAATCGAGTTTTTGAAATATATAAACAAGGCATTGATTCTGGCAAAGCAACCTTCACCCAAAAATACCCCACATGGGAAGAATGGGACGAAGCGCACCATAAAACTTGCAGATATATTGCTTTGCACGATGGCGAAATTGCAGGCTTTGTTGCCGTGAGTCCCACTACCGCAAGGGAACCTTATCGTGGCGTGGTGGAAGTGTCAGTATATGTAGACGAAAAGCATCGGCGTCAAGGCGTGGGGACAAGCCTACTTAAAAAGCTAATCGAAGAAGCACCTCGAAATGGCTTTTGGTGTCTGTACGCTTCCATATTCAGAACCAATGAAAACAGCCTGCGGTTACATACGAAATGCGGTTTTCGAACTATAGGCTACAGGGAACGCATTGCAAAAGATAAGTTTGGCACGTGGATGGATGCTATAGTCATGGAATACCGCCTTCCGGATGCACTTGTGAACGGAGAGGACATATGCTTCAAAAAGATGTGCATATGATGCAAATATGCCAAAACGAGAGCGTTTGCGCCTTCATTTGTTCAACAAAAAGATAAAATATGAAAAAATTGAAAAAAAATAGAGACAAAATGAAATTTTTATGCTAAAATAAATAATATGAAATTTCAAAAGGATAGGGGAATGCACAATGGAATTGATTTACACAGGAAAAACAAAAGATGTTTACAGCCTTGAAAATGGTAATGTTCTTCTGAAGTTTAAAGACGATTGCACCGGAAAAGACGGTAAGTTCGATCCGGGTGAGAACAGCGTTGGCCTTACTATTGAAGGCATTGGTAAGGAAAACCTTAAGACGTCTGTTTATTATTTTGACCTTCTTAAAAAGGCCGGCATTAAAACGCACTATGTAAGTGCGGATGTGGAAAATGCTACCATGGAAGTTCTGCCGGGCAAAGTATTCGGTCATGGTCTGGAAGTGATCTGCCGTCTTGTTGCCACCGGTTCCTTCATCCGCAGATATGGTGAATACATTGAAGACGGCACCGTCCTCGAAGGTGGGTATGTAGAATGTACCTTTAAAAACGATGCAAAGGGCGATCCGCTCGTTACGGGCGAAGGCCTCGCAGCCCTTGGTGTTATGTCTCCTGCAATGTTTGAGAGCATGAAGGAGCAGACGCTTAAAATCACAAAGGTTGTAGCAGATGACCTTAAATCCATCGGTCTTGACCTTTGGGATATCAAGTTCGAATTTGGGTATAACAATGACGAGGTTATTTTGATTGACGAAATCGCATCCGGTAACATGCGCGTTTACAAAGGCGATGAAATTGTAGACCCCGTTGAACTTACAAAGCTTATTTTAAATCGCTAAGACAAATAGAAAACCCTGCACCTTTAAGGTGCAGGGTTTTTTGGTTTATAAAGGGAAAATGCCAGCAGAAGCTCGCTATTTTGCTACACGGTTGCTTCTCTTTTCACAAGGTTCCAAGCCATGTCTACAAGATGCGAAAATTGCGGTAATGCAAGCTGTTTGCAAATCATGCTCTGCCGCGATGAGTTTACATCTTCGCCGGAGATTTCTAGCATGTCGTGACGTTTGCAGAGCGTCTGCAGGCGTTCTATTTGTGCTTCCGTGTTGCGGGCGGGCATGTAGGTGATTCCTTTTACGCCCTCCTTGCAGAGTACCGCAAAAAGTTCATCGAGAAAATCGTCTTCAAACTTTGCGGCCTTTTTGTCGCCTGTTACAGAATCTGTAACATCCCCCAGATACGCATAGCACAAAATGGCACCAATTTCGTCCGTGAGCTTTACAACTTCACGGAGAGATAAACATTCTTCTTTCGCAGGCACGTAAATTTTTTCAACCAACTGTGCCTTTAAAATGCCCAAAAGATCATAGGGAAGGTGGGGGTTTTCGGGGTCGCCGAGCATACCGATTTGCTTTTGTGAAAGCGGAATACCGAGCTGGTTCTGTATAAACTCCGCACAGTTTTCAATGCCACAGATGCTTATGATTTTAAGACTTAATGCATAAAGTAAATGTCGCTCCGTCACGGAGCCGCCTGCCGCATACCAAGACAAGGGAAGAACATCCTCCTCAAAGTCAAGATGGATGTCGTGGGGCGCCATGAGCGCGTTAATGTTTTCTAACATTTTACGGTTGCGCGCATTTCTTCTTTCCAGAAGCGGTCTAAATGCTTCTTGCAGGCGAGCTGTACCTGACGGGGGTACGCTATGAATCGCCATATACGCAATGCCCGCTTGGTCGGGATTATTGAGCCGTCGTCCGCAAAGTGCAGTTTCGGAAAAATGCACACGGCATTCCATGCCGCAGGTTGTACCGATGCCTGCAATTTTGCCTGCTTCTCGGAACTCTTCCGCACCGCCGATGCTGTCGTGATCCATAATACCTGCTGTCTGCAACCCTTCTGCCCTCGCTACATAAATGGCAGCGGTAGGAGAATAGGGAGAGAAGGAATAAAGGGTGTGAATGTGATTGTTGGCATATTGAGGCTTTATTTCAGGCTTTTGCGTTTCATGGTCCAAAATATTTTTCAAATTTTGCAGCCTTTGCGCACAATCGGGAACATTTAAAAGTTTAATGGTTTCCTGTAAATCTACATACATGCTCATAAAGCTACCTTCTCCTATTTCAGCATGGTCTGTCCGCCGGTGACCGGGAGAGCTTGTCCCGTTTCGTAGCACTGTTCTACACAGTACAACAAAGTTTTGGCCACATCGCAAGGCGTACAGCCTCTGTGGATAGGAGACTTTGATAAATAAAAATTCTTTACATCTTCTACTGTTTTTGCGCCGGGCACCTTGCCTGCCTGCAGGTACTGTACAAACAGCCCCTTTTCAGGGTCGGACCACAAGGGACCGTCATAAAAGTTTCCGGGACAGATGGCGTTCACTTTAATCTGATATTCTACTAACTCTAGTGCAAAACTCTGTGTAAGACCAATGCCGCCAAATTTTCCGCCTGCATAGGCAAAATTGTTTTTAGAACCTGTAAGACCTGATTTTGAATTGATCTGAATGATATCAAACCATTTTTCAGGGGCAGCCTTATGCTGCGCTTTCATGATTTCGGAGGCGTATTTTACACAGTAAAAATAACCTGCGTAGTTTACTTTTGTTACAAATTCGAACTGCTGGGGAGTCAAGTCTTCAAGGCTACCCGCCTTTAAAACACCTGCATTTGCCACTAAAATATCAATTCCGCCAAAATGTTCTACCGTTTGAATCATCAGACTTTCTACGGACTCGGGACTGCTAACATCCGCCTTGATGCCGATGGCGTTATCGCCAAGAGTGGCTGCAGCGGATCTGGCAAGGTCTTCGTTAATATCCGCAAGGACAATGGAGGCGCCTTCGCGGTACATATGCTCGGCGATACCAAACCCAAATCCCTGAGCGCCTCCTGTTACGATAGCGATTTTACCGCTCAACCGTCCGTCGGTTTTTGGGCGGTTATGAATGTTTTTGGCAGCGTACTCTTTTGCTTGTGCTAAATTCATAATTATACTCTCCTTACAAGTTTGTTATAGAGTGCATATGCTTCTTCAAAGGCTGTATGTAAAATTTATTATATGCAGCTCTTTTGACCGTGTCAACACCCACGGAAACCTTTATTCTTCCTCTTGACACCATACTTTTTTTATGATAGTATACATGGTGGATTTACAACAAACGGAAATAAAATGTTTCTACAATTTTATTGTTTTTCTAAGTATGAGGAGAAAAAATATGAAAATTTATGTTTTCGGTAGCTGCTCGGGAACAGAGCCAATGCCGGAAAGGCATCACACTTCGCTTGCGGTTGAAATAAACGGTAAAGTATACTGGTTTGATGCTGGGGAAACCTGTGCGTACACGGCGCACCTTATGGGTGTTGACCTTCTTTCGATTTCCGATATCTTCATCTCGCACGGACATATGGACCATGTGGGTGGACTCGGAAATCTTTTGTGGACTATCTATAAACTTACACTCGTTTCGAACACAGTCCCGAAATACGGAGATATTACTGTACATATGCCGAATACGAAAACCTTTCCGGGCGTTATGACCATTTTGGAAAATGCCGAAGGGAATTACAATACCAGCTATAAAACCCTTGAAAAACGCATCGTCGAAGGTGTGCTTCTACAAGACGAAAATATAGAGGTTTCTGCCATCCATAATAACCATATGCCCTCGAGCGAGGAAGGCTGGATTTCCTATTCGTTCTGCATTCGCGCCGAAGGCAAAAAGATAGTGTACTCTGCAGATATTAAAGGCCTTTCCGATATAGCGGAGTTCCTTGAAGACGGGTGCGATATGCTCTTTTTAGAAACGGGGCATCATGCGGCCGATGCAATGTGTGCGGAACTTGTGGAAAAAGGATATGATGCCAAACAGGTATGTTTCTTGCATCACGGCCGCGGCATTTTGTATGAGTATGACGGCGTACTCGAAAAGTGCCGTAAAATCATACCGAATGTAACACTTTGCAATGATAAAGACACGTTCTGCTTATAGTAGAGAGAAGGAGTTCCTGATGAGAGAGCAAAAAAGCAAATTTATATTTTTGATTGTATATCTTGCATACGTATCCATATATATCGCAAGAGTAAACCTTTCCATGGCGGGCCCGTCGCTGATTTCTGAAAATGTACTCGATACGGTGCAGCTCGGCCTTTTGGGGAGTATTTTCTCCACCATTTATGCCATGGGCAGACTTTTAAATGGTAGCCTTGGCGACAAAACGCCGCCGTATGTCATGCTCACGGTGGGGCTTGCGGTCGCAGGTATCAGTAATATTTTCATTGGCTTTCTGCCGCCGTTTATTGGCATCTTCCTTTTGTGGACGACAAACGCCTATGCACAGTCCATGTTGTGGAGTTCTGTTTTGTGCGTAGTGTCTGCCATGTATGAAGGGGAGGAGGCCAAGCGCAAGACTTCCCTCATGGTTACTTCTGTTGCCATGGGCAACATTCTGGCCATTATATTAAATACGTTTTTAATTACAAGATTTGGTGTGCGGTTTGCATTCGTGGTTCCGGGCGCACTTACGTTAATTTTAGGTCTTTTGGTTTGCCTTTTTACACGGGGGATAAAGCCGCAGGCGTCCGGCGCGAAAAAGCATCTTTCTATGTGGAAATTATTGAAAGATAAGACGATTCTTTCCATGTCCGTTCCGGCGGTCATGCACGGGGTCATGAAGGAGAACATAAGCCTTTGGATGACGGTGTTTATCGTAGACAGATATTTAGTGGATCTCAGCACTTCGTCGTATTACATTCTTTTAATTCCCACCATCGGCTTTATCGGCAGAACGCTGTATCCGCTTTTGTATAAGCTCTGCCGAGAGAGGGAAAACACAGTTTCCGCAGTTGGCTTTTTCGTTTGTATTGCGGCTTCCGTTCTGTTATGCGTGAACAGCATCGGGATGCTTACGGCCGTAATTCTTTTGAGCCTTGTGTATACAGCGGTATCCATGATTAACACGTCCATTTTATCTATCTTCCCGCTTTCGTATCTCAAAACGGGGAATGTGGCTTCCGTGAGCGGCGTCATGGATTTTGCTACGTATCTTGGCGGTGGGGTCGCCAGTATGATTTACGGCGTGGTCATTGCCAATTTCGGGTATGCACCCATGTTTGTATCTTGGATTGTAATATCGGCCATCTCGGTTTTGATGCTTATTAAAATAAGTCGTGACCAGAAAGCAGAAAGCCTTTCCGAGGAATAATAGAAAACATAAAAAAGACGGCAGATGCCGTCTTTTTTTATGCTCACATTTTTCTGTACTTCCCAGGGGATATGCCCATGGCCTTTTTAAACATTTTTATAAAATAGCTTACATCCGAAAAACCTGAGGAGAACGCAATTTCCGTTACGGACAGGTCGGTGCTTCTCAGCTTGTGGCATGCTTTTTCGATTCGGTACGCCACAAGATATTCCATCGGCGTTTTGCCGGTCATGTTTTTAAAAAAGCTGCCCGCGTATCCGGGGGATTTATGCATGGCAGCAGAGAGCTGCGAAAGTGAAATGGGTTTATCGTAATTTTGCCGGAGGAAAGCCAGGCCCTTTTTTAGTGCGTGTATATTCTGGTCATTTGAAAGGGCGCTGCCCCCAAGCGAACGAGCAAACCGTTTTTCTTCGAGCACCGCAGCAAAGAAATCGTAAAATGCGGAAATGACGCGAAACTTCCGCGAAGCGCCGCTTGATAAAACCGCGTCAAATACGGAGGAGAGGGCGGCATACGTTTTACTTTTGCTTGCAGGGAAAAACGGATCGATTATACACTCGCCTTCGAGTAGGCTTTTTATAAAGGCGCAGCTGTCAAACGCATCCTGGTAGAGGAATTCGCCATGGAAGACGAGACAGTCATACACTGCGCTATGCGGCATACCCTGGTGCACCGTTTCGCGATTTACAAAAACAATATCCCCCTCTCTGGCAATGTATGTTTCTTTATTTAACGTCACATGAAATTCACCCTTCAAAACACGGATGAGTTCAATCTCTGCGTGCCAGTGGGCGGCCATGATATATCTGGGTGTTCCTTCGTCTAAATGAAAAAAGGCAAACGGAAAATCCTCTGTGCCGCGTTTCTCGATTTCATTATATGCCATATCCTGCCCCTTATCTATAAATAATTATACTTTTTCTCATTATACTACAAGAAAAACGGGCAAGTCAAGTATATAATTATAGTTAGGAACTATCAAAATAAAGGAGGGCATTTCATGGAAAGAAAAAGATATATAGGGGAGTATCCTGTAATCGGGATTCGCCCTACCATTGACGGAAGACGCGGCGTTTTAGGCGTTCGCGAATCCTTGGAAGCGCAAACAATGCAAATGGCCGAAAGTGCCGCCGCGCTTCTTCGCGAAAATGTGCGCTATGCAGACGGGAGCCCCGTACGTGTTATTATTGCAGACACCACGATAGGAAGAGTGGGAGAAGCTGCGGCGTGTGCGGAGAAATTCCGCAGAGAAGGCGTGGATATTACCATAACGGTTACACCCTGCTGGTGCTATGGCGCCGAGACGATGGATATGGATAAAAACACGATTAAGGCTGTATGGGGATTTAACGGCACAGAAAGACCGGGCGCTGTGTATCTTGCTTCCGTACTGGCAACGCATGCCCAAAAAGGGCTTCCGGCCTTTGGAATTTACGGGCACGACGTTTGCGATGCAAGCGACACCCGCATTCCCGAAGACGTAAAGGAAAAACTCCTTCGCTTTGCGCGCGCGGCTGTGGCCGCGGCTACCATGCGCGGAAAATCGTATTTACAGATTGGCTCTATTTGTATGGGTATCGGTGGCTCCATTATTAGTCCCGAATTTATCGAAGAGTATCTCGGTATGCGTGTAGAGTCTGTCGACGAGGTGGAAATCATCCGCCGCATGACCGAAGGAATATATGACGAAGAGGAATACCAAAAGGCGCTCTCTTGGACGCGGGCAAACTGCATAGAAGGTTTTGATAAAAACCCCGAAAACCTACAGAAAACTCGCGAGGAGAAAGATCGCGACTGGGAATTTGTTGTTAAAATGATGGTCATTATCAAAGACCTCATGAGCGGCAACCCGAACCTTCCGGCTGGCTGTGAAGAGGAAATGGTGGGGCATAATGCGATTGCAGCAGGCTTCCAGGGACAGAGACAGTGGACGGATTTTTACCCGAACTGCGATTTTCCCGAGGCTATGCTCAATACGTCGTTTGACTGGAACGGCGCACGTGAGCCGTATATCCTCGCCACAGAGAACGATGTGTTAAACGGCATTGGCATGCTTTTTCTAAAGCTTCTCACAAACCGCGCGCAGATGTTTGCGGATGTTCGCACCTATTGGAGCGGTGACGCTGTGAAAAAGGCCACCGGCTATGAAATTACGGGTAAGGCGAAGGAGGCAGACGGTTTTATTCACCTTATTAACTCCGGCGCTTGCTGCCTCGATGCTGTGGGCGCGGCAAAGGATGAAACGGGAAATCCGGTCATTAAGCCTTGGTATGAAGTGACAGAAGAGGACCAAAAGGCGATTTTGGCAAACTCGACTTGGAACTATGCCGATGTTGGCTATTTCAGAGGTGGCGGCTATTCGTCTCGTTTTGAAACAAGAGCTGAAATGCCGGCTACTATGATACGACTGAATTTAGTAAAGGGTCTTGGCCCTGTTCTCCAGATTGCCGAGGGGTGGACAGTAGAGCTTCCCGAAGAAGTATCCGATGTCCTTTGGAAGCGCACCGACTACACTTGGCCGTGTACATGGTTTGCTCCGCGTTGCACCGGAGAAGGCGCATTCAAAACGGCATACGAGGTTATGAATAATTGGGGCGCAAACCATGGCGCTATTTCCTATGGACATGTGGGCGCGGATCTTATTACCTTGGCTTCCATTTTGCGCATTCCCGTATGTATGCACAATGTACCCGAAGAAAAGATTTTCAGACCTGCCGCATGGAACGCATTCGGCATGGATAAAGAAGGTGCGGATTACAGAGCGTGCGCGGCATACGGTCCGCTCTTTAAGGGTACCTGCAAGTAAGAAAACGGAGGAAAAACATGTACGCACTGGCTATTGATATTGGTGCCTCCTCGGGGCGTCATATTTTGGGCGAATATAAAAACGGCACTCTCGAAATGACGGAAATTTATCGTTTTGATAACGGCATGGTTTCCGTAGACGGCACACTTTCCTGGGATATAGAATATCTTTTCTCTTCCGTGCTTGCGGGCATAAAAAAGTGCGCAGAAATCGGGAAAATACCGAAAACCGTTGCGATAGATACGTGGGGCGTAGACTACGTGCTTTTAGACAAAGACGAAAAAGAAATCCTGCCGGCGGTATCGTATCGCGACAGGAGAACAGAAGGCGTGCCCGAAGAGGTGGATGCACTTCTTTCGCCCGACGAGCTTTATAGGCGCACCGGTATTCAGCGGCAACAGTATAACACCATTTATCAGCTTTACTGCGATAAGAAATCCGGAAAACTTGAGAAAGCAGAGCATCTTTTAATGATGCCGGAATATCTTTCTTATAAGCTAACAGGGAGCATGAAAAGCGAGTATACCATTTCCTCTACAACCGCGCTTTTAAATGCCGAAAAAAGGGATTGGGATACGGAAATTCTATCGCGCCTTGGCATCCGGAAAAGTTTGTTTCACGAAATTTGTATGCCGGGGAGTGTCGTAGGAACTTTTACAAACGAAGTCAGCGAATATGTTGGCTTTTCCGCGAGCGTCTTGTTTCCGCCGTGTCACGATACCGCCTCCGCGGTGGCTGCTTGCACGGTGGGGGAAAACAATATGTACATTTCGTCCGGTACATGGAGTCTTATCGGCGTTGTAAATCGTGAGCCGCTTTTAACGCGTGAGGCACAAAAAGCGAACTTTGCAAACGAAGGCGGTAAAGACGGAACGTACAGATTCTTAAAAAACATTATGGGGATGTGGCTTTTCCAAAGCATACGAAAAAATCTCGATAAAAAATATACCTATAATGAAATGATGGCGATGGCAGAGAAAAGCACCTATAAAAAAGTCTTTCATCCAAACGACGAAAGGCTGCTCGCCCCCGAAAACATGGTAGAAGCCATTCGGGATTGCCTCTTCGATTCAAGCCTTCCACTTCCGGACGTGCTAAGCGCTGTATACCATTCCTTGGCCACCGAGTATACGGTCGCAATACGGGATATCGAGCGCCTGACGGGAAAAACGGTAGAAACCATCCAAATTATCGGCGGCGGAAGTCAGGATACGTATCTCAATCGCTTAATTTGCGAATATACAAACAAAAAGGTTTTGACGGGTCCCGTGGAAGCTACCGCCATGGGAAATCTCAAAACACAGCTCGACATGTGAAAAAGACGGTCTTTTCCAAAGGCGAAAAGACCGTCTTTTTGTATTCTTTCATTGACTCTGCTTTTGTTTTGTGATATACTTTTATAAAGATAAATACGTATAAAGGAGAACGAAAATGCAGAAACAAACTGTGATGCAGATGGTGAAATTCACGTTGTTTTCCATATCTGCAGGCGTTGTGCAGGTTGTATCCTTTGCGGTGTTTGAGTCCATATTGCACTGGCGGTATTGGCCGGCGTATCTCTGTGCACTCATTTTGTCGATTGTCTGGAATTTTACGTTTAACAGGCGGTATACCTTCCAGTCTGCTGCGAATGTGCCGGTGGCTATGCTGAAGCTGTTTGGATTCTATGCGGTCTTTACGCCGCTTTCCACGTATCTCGGGCACCTTGCGGATGTGGCAGGGCGGCCGGAATATCTGATATTGGCTGTGACCATGCTTTCCAATTTTGTTTTAGAATTTCTGTTTTCTAAATTTGTGATGTACAGAAATCAGGAAAACACCCTAAGAAAGGAGAACACATATGAAAAAGAGAATTTATAAATCGAACATGGAAAAGAAGC
>JAZNJV010000079.1:0-2300 GCA_045578225.1 Clostridia bacterium
AAAGGCCGGATGAGCACGCTCGGCTTCCTTTGTGGCAAGAGAAAGGGGCGTATAATAGTACACTTCATACACGCGCGTCTTTTCACTTTTATTCATAAGGGTTAGCCTTCTTGTTTCCACATTGTATTCTGGTAAAACAGATACGGTGAGTTTTGTGAAGATGGAATTTTCTTCCCCTGTGTATTCAGCACAGTTTTCGGAAAATACACATTTTGTACCGTAACCGTCTAAAATGAGGCCTGAAGCGGCGTTTATGATTTTGATATTTTGTCCGCCGCCAGTGACAGGGGAAAAGGTGTTATACTCTATAGAATCGAGAGAACTTCTGCCTTGCCCATCTGTATCGATGGAAACATGGTAGCTGCCGTTGGAAAGAAGATGCACGCTTTTGGGATACGTTTCTTCACGTGTGCATTCGCGAACGCTTTTGGCGCTTGTTTGCCATTTGAAACGGACAGGGGAAATACGCTCATATCCTTCTTTTAAAACGGAGGCGTGCATAGGCACACGTTCTTTTAAAAGCGGCTCTGCCGCACGGATAGCAGGGTGCGCATGAAAACGCCGCTGCAGGCTATCCTCCAAGAGCACGTTTGTAATTGCAGCGAGCGTCATGCCTTGATGATGCGCCATATAGCTTTTTACGATGCCGCGGCGCATGTTCCCAGAAAGATGCGACCGAGTATAGTCGGCGGCTTCAAAAAAACCGTATGCACCAAAAAGACCATCTTTCCGCATTGCTCGTAAATTGGCAACGGCACCTTTGGGGTCAAGAGGAAGGGCGAGCGCCGCGGCGTAGGGCGTGATAACCACATCCTCGTTATCTTGCCGCGAGAGTCGAAGCTCCGGTACACCAAAGGCTTTGTATTGGTAGTTACCCTCCTTGTCAAAGGCATAAAATCCGGATTCGGAAACGCCCCATGGTACGCGCCGCCGCCGGCCTACTCGTTTTTGACAATGCAAGGCAAAGCGATACGTTTCCGAAAGAAGAGAGTTTTCGTAATTTTTCATGAGTAGAAGGGGCATGAAATACTCAAACATTGTGCCCGACCAGGAGACAAGACCGCGGTAATGGTCCGCTTCCACCATGCCGCGTCCAAGTGAGAACCAGTGCTCTGGCGGTATCTGTCCCATGGCAATGGCAAAGTATCCGGCTTGCCTTGCTTCGCTCATTAAAAGGTCGTAATAGGAATCCGTAAGCCTGTTTTCCTCGATGGAAAAGCCAATGGAAAAAAGCTTCTTTTTTTCATTATATAAAGGACGAAAGTCCATCTTTTCCGCAAAGGCTAAAAGCCTTCGCGACAGAGCTGTTTCCTCGCCGGCGTATTCTGAAAGGCCCATAGAAACTGCCAGAAGATAGCAGGCAAAATTGCCGCTATCTACAGTAGAAATATAGCGAGGGGAAAGCGGTTTTAAGGTGCGTGTGTCATACCAATTATAAAGATGCCCCTTAAAGGTGGAGAGCTTTTCCACGGTATCCATTGTTTTGGAAATACGCGTCTCCATTTCCTCGCGATTTATAAACCCAAGATCACATGCTGCGAGGGCGGCAAGCATAGAAAGACCAATATTTGTGGGGCTTGTACGATGTGCGATTCCCTTATAGGGAGAAACCTGAATGTTATCCGGCGGGAGAAAGTTTTCCTCTTCGGTCATGTAGTCCCGAAAGAACTGCCAGATCCGTTCTGCTGTATCTAGCAGAAATGTCTTGTCTTTTTCCGGCAAAGCGGCGCGAGTGGTGAAAGACTCCCGGCCGATAAAATAAGCGAGTGCCGGTGAAATCAAAAAAGCTATGGCTAAAAGCAACTGCATGCCACCCATGGGAAAAACGCCGGAAAGGAAGGCAAGGAGAAGAAACAGACCGAAAATGACGGAAAACAACATTTGTGAAAAGGAGCTCGAAAGACTATGGTGGCGGCCGTTCTCAGCATCTGACGCGGTTACCCATTCCAGTGTGCTTTTTCGTTTCCAAAGTCTTATGATACCAGTGCATGCAGCAGAGAGCGCGAGGAAAGCCGTATGCGGCAGAAAGACAATGGAAACGGAGACTTCGTATAGAGAAAGGCGCACGCTCCCCAAAATATCGGAAAGATGTTTTTCTGAAAGATGGAGAAAGCTCTTTTGCAAAGCCGATTCCAGGATGCAAAGCACAAGCGGAATAAGGAGAGCAGCGAAGGCCAAAAGTACGAAAGGCATAGTGCCGAAGGAGAGCGCGAGCAGTATGGCGGCAGGTGTTATACTACGCCGCAAATTATCAAAGATTTTCCTTTTTGAAAGCGGGGAGAGAACGTTTGTTACCTTCT
>JAZNJV010000080.1:0-4711 GCA_045578225.1 Clostridia bacterium
CCTTGTGCGTGCTGTTTGTTGGTCACATGGCAAGATGCCAAACGCATCATACAAAGCATACTGCCGCAAAACATCTGCTACAAGCGCCTCGCCCCGCCCTGTTTTCTTTTCGAGAACGCGCGTGCGTGCCGAATCCTCCAAAAAGGCGAAAAGGCGGTTTTCCAGCACCGCGTCAAGCCCGCACGACGCATCCGCAATATATACATGTATGTCACAAGGTAGATTCTTCTCTTCCTGCATACTGTTTCCTTCCGTTTTTGAAAAAAGGTTGCCACGAGGGGCAACCTTTTTCTTATTCGTGCAATTCTTTCAGGCAGTTTTTGCAAACGTTTCTGCCCTTAAACACAATCACATCGCGAGCATCGCCGCAGAAAATACAGGCCGGCTCATATTTCTTCAGGATAATCGTATTGCCCTCCGTGTAAATTTCCAGCGCGTCTTTTTCCACGATATTAAAGGTTTTTCGAAGTTCAATCGGCAAAACAATTCTGCCGAGCTCGTCCACGCGACGAACCATTCCCGTAGATTTCACAGCCGTTTCTCCTTGTACATTAAAATTCTTTTCTTCGGTTACAATTTCATTATAGCACCCTTTTTCGGGCTTTGTCAACAGAAATTTATTTTCTGCCGTGCGTTATATGTTTGCATGAAAGCTTCACATTCCTCAAGCGGAAGCGGTTTTGCATAGTACCATCCTTGAATATAATCACAATCAGATTCCGTCACGAGCGCATTCTGTTCTTCTGTCTCCACGCCCTCACAGATTACACGTGTATCCAGATTGTGGGCCAGCGCGATGATACCGGCAAACAAATCCCTGCCTTTTGGGGTGGCGGTTTTCAGCAGAATGTCACGGTCAATTTTAACAACGTCAATAGGATATTCACAAAGATTGATTAAAGAGGTGTAGCCACTTCCCAAATCGTCAAGATACACACGAAAGCCGAGGTCTTTGCAAAGCTTTACGTTTCTTGTTGCGGCCTCCGTATCTTTCTCTATGGCATCTTCCGTGATTTCAATGGTGAGCTTTGATTTGTCAAAACGGTACCCGTTTGCAATCATTCGAATTTTATCTATGAAATTTTCTTCTGATAGCGTTATTCTTGTGAAGTTACAGGAAATGGAAATATCCTTGTATTCTGTGGTACTCCATTTTTCAAGCTGGCGACAGACAAGCTCAAACATATAAAAATCATGTCTTGTAATAAGACCTGCCGCTTCCATGTTTTCAATATATTTCCCGGGCGTAATGAGCCCTTTTTCGCGGCTGTCCCATCTGGAGAGCGCTTCGGCAGAAATGATTGCTTTGGTTTTATTGTCCACAATAAACTGCAGATAAATCTTAAATTCATTGTCTTCAAAGCCCTTTAAAATGCTTTCGGTAATCTTCTTTTCCTCTTGCACCATGTTCATGGACCGTGTGTCACAATAGACAATTGGAGTATCGGAGCCAAAAATTCGATTGCAATTTTTTCTTAAGTTAAAGAGTAAAATTTCACAATTTCTGTCCGCGCCCGAAAGAGGATAAACAGCACAGTGGAATACAAGCTTATTGTCTGTTTCGTTCATATTTTCAAAGCTGTTTAGCTTGTTCATAATCTCCTCAAGCCTTTTTTTCGCATCTTCTGCATTTGTAGACTGGAAGGCAAACGCAAATCCGTTTTCCGTAATGCGCGCGGAGATTTCTCTGTCGCCGGTGTGTTCCGACAAAACAGAGGCCGTATATTCCAAAACATTTTCAAAGGAGCTGTCACCATGATAGGACCGCAAATAACTACTGTCCAAAATAATATACGCCACGTGATACAGACTTCTTGCGATGTCGCCTATGGTATAGCGAAAATGGTATTTAAAAAACTGCAGATTCCCCATCCCTGTTTCGCTGTCCGTCATTTTATCCACTTCATTTTCTCTTCTTATGCGGCGGATACGAATGGACATTCTTACTACCAAAAGTAGTAGAAGTAAAGAAAAGATGAGCGCCAAAACAAGCCCCTCATAATTCACTTTTTCGTGCTTTGCCGCGTACGACAAATAGATGGCGTTCTTCTCCTCTGCCGTAATTGCATCGGCCGCCTTTTTTATGCGCGCAGTTTTCATCTCATCGGAAAGGGCGGTGAACATAAGGCCATACGTGACAGTTTCATTTGTCTCAGTATAGGAAACGAGTGGCAAATACTCTTTTCGATAAGCTTCGTTTTCGTCACCACGTGCAGAGGATACAATTTCTACCTGCAGATTTTTTCCGAGCATATGCTTATCTTTTTTATCGCCGTTAATGTAGACAAAATCAACGCCTGCACGTTCGGAAATTTCCCGAAGCAAATCCGGAACAATGCCGCAATATTCTCTTTTTTCTTCGTCATAATATTCGATAGGATAGGCATCAGGGCTGCCGGCAATATACACATACTCCGCATGCCCTTCCGTTTTCTCGGTGGTAAGGACTTCCGCCTGCGTCGGGATGGCACAAAATGCTGCCAGTAATACGAAAGTCATTATTCGCTTTCTCATTTTCGGCCTCACCTCTTTTCTTTAAATATTCATCTTCTTTCTTTCAATCCGTCCCCAATCCAGCTTCTTCTTTTTGTAGCCGCGAAATGCCATGAGACGGACGAAAGCCATAATAAATCTGAGCGATGTAACCTCAAAAAAGCAAAGCATAATCGCCTTCATACAGTCCTGAAATCTGACAGTTAAATCAATTGTTTGTATTCTGGAGAAAAATGCCGTCAATGTCAAAACAGAATTGTATGCCGCATAAATCAGCAAAAACAAAAGCATGAACGGAAGATTCAAAAGATCAATGCAATAGGCAAAAATCATTGTAAGCACGCCAAAAACTTCAATGAACGGCGAAAGCAATTCATATAAAAGGAAATACATATAGGAAATAAAGCCGACGGCTCCATACTTGGGATTTGCCATCATTTTTCTATGCTTCCACATGGTTTGGAAAAGTCCTAGATGCCAACGCTTTCTTTGTTTTTTGAGGTCGCCGAGCTTTTCGGGCACCTGCGTCCAGCAAACCGCATCGGTTGCGTATTTTATGGAATACGGAATTTGGTTTGTAAGGCAATACGAATGTAGCTTTACCACAAGCTCCATATCCTCCCCCATAGTGCCGTGGTCGTATCCACCTGCGGCAATAACTGTTTCTTTTTTAAACATTCCAAACGCCCCGGATATAATAAGAGAGCCGTTGAATTTATCAAACAAAATGCGGGAGGCTAGGAAGGAACGGTCATATTCAAGGAGCTGCATACACGCCAGGATGTTTTTGGGAAGCCTGTATTTTTTTACTTTCCCTTCAAATAGCTCTACATCGTTGGAGGGCCGTACCGTGCCGCCAACAGCCACCACATTCCCCTCTTCGAGAACCGGTACAACTAGTTTTTGGAGAGAGTCATACTGTAGAACGGAATCGGCGTCCATACAAATAAAATACGGATACTGTGCGGCATTGATACCCATATTAAGTGCATCCGCCTTGCCGCCATTTTTCTTGCGAATAAGCGTCAGCGGCACTTTTTGCTCGTGCGTTTCATAAATAAATTCTTCCGGCTGGCACGGGATACTTCGATGTAGAGGCCTTCTTACAGGATACATATTATAGGCATCAATCATTTGCTGCGAGGTGGTATCTTTAGAGCCGTCATCCACCACGATAATTTCGTACAGCTTATAGTCAAGTGTCAATAAGGATTTGACCGTTTGCACAACGGTTACTTCCTCGTTATAGGCAGGAACAACAATGGTGATGGGTACAAAGTAATTTTCCGTAAACTTATTCATCAGTCTATCCTGTATTTTCTTTTTATACAGCGTAGTAGCGCCGATGACGACAGATAAAAACAAAAACGTAGAATAGCCGATGAGATACACAACGAAAAACACACCGATCACATCAAATATATACTTCAGGGTGTCCATTTCCATTATGCCTTCACCGCCTTATCTTCTGCTTGCCGCTTATCTAAATGATAGCGCATCATTTCTCTTGCGTACCGGTCATTCCCGTCAAAAACACCTATTAAATCATAATAGGAATATCCAAGCCTTTCACACGAAATGGCGCTGTTTTGACGCACATGCCAATTAGAACTCGAAAGGTTTTTGACTAAAATTCGGAAGGTCGCATCGTCAGGATACGCTTTCAGGGCCGAGGTGGCAATTGCTTTGTATTCCCATATGCGTCCTTCTACATTTTCGGCAAGGGTTTGCAGCATAGGTCTTGCTGCCTCATTCGGGAATTTCTCAAAATAGCGAATGGCCGAAAAACGGATTTCGTTATTTGCCTTCTCATTTTGCAGAATTTCCAGCATTTTCTCATCGCATCTTATGTTTCCAAACCGAAAGAAGTTTAAAATATTCACCTGCATTTGTACAGAAAAATCCTCGAAGGTATCCAGAAGCTTTTCTTTTAAAGCATCACGATCGCCTTCAAAACTTAAAAGTCCGTCGCAGATAAGTTTGGGATGGTGAAAGGATAAATTCGTATCTAAAATCTTTAGCGCCACTACAACGGTTTCCGGGTTTTGCATGCTGTAAATAGCCTTTGCCGTATTTTCTCTGCAATATACATTTACGGACCGCAAAAGATCGAACAAGGCATTTAGAAGGCTTTCGCTTGCATGGTTCTTCAGAATGTCGTATTTATGCAGTATGTACGGAAAGTAGTCAATTTTTATTGTGTCCTTTCGCATGTACT
>JAZNJV010000081.1:0-3930 GCA_045578225.1 Clostridia bacterium
TGGCAAATACGTGTAACCTTTCCGAGGACTATGTGGGATATTCCACACGCTACGGCGATATGGCAGGCGATTTTTCGCCGCTTTCGCACCTCACCGTGACGGAAATTCTCGAAATTGGCGAGTGTCTCGGTCTTCCGAAAGAGCTCATTTACAAAACGCCGATTGACGGGCTTTCGGGCAAAACGGACGAGGAAAATCTCGGCTTTTTGTACCGTGACCTTGACCGCTACATCCGCGAAGGCAAAATGGAGGACGAGGTGACGCGCGAGAAAATTGATAAAAGGCACCGTGCCAATCTTTTCAAGCTCGAGCCGATGCCCAGTTTCGTGCCTGAAAATCTGTAAGCTTTTGAAAAAGTCGCCCTTGGCGACTTTTTTTGTTTCTTTTTTCAAAAAAGTATAGGCATCTTCCAATTTTTGTGCTATAATAAAGTAGATATACTGGGAAGAAATTTTTTGTTTTATCCAAAGATACAAAGGGAGGTTTTTACACATGCTTTCAGACATTGAAATCGCCTTGTCGGCGCATATGGAGCCTATCACAAAAATCGCCGCGAAAATCGGCATTTCGGAAGAGGAAATTGAGCCGTACGGCCACTATAAGGCCAAGCTCTCGCCCTCTCTTTGGCAAAGAATTAAAGATAAAAAGGACGGAAAGCTCGTTTTGGTAACGGCGATAAACCCCACGCCTGCAGGCGAAGGGAAAACGACCGTTTCCGTAGGTCTTGCCGAGGCGCTTTGCAAAAAAGGCAAAAACGCCATCGCCGCGCTTCGCGAGCCTTCGCTCGGCCCTGTTATGGGCATTAAGGGGGGCGCTGCGGGCGGCGGCTATGCACAGGTTGTGCCGATGGAGGACATTAACCTCCATTTCACGGGTGACATGCATGCCATCACCGCCGCAAACAACCTTCTTTCCGCCATGCTCGATAACCATCTCCAGCAGGGCAATGCCCTCGGAATTGACCCGCGCCGCATTGCGTTTCGCCGCGTGCTCGATATGAATGACCGTGCGCTTCGTTTTGTTACGGTAGGGCTCGGCGGCCCCGTAAACGGCGTGCCGCGTGAGGACGGGTTTATGATTACCGTTGCCAGCGAAGTTATGGCCATTTTGTGCCTTTCGGAAAACCCGGCCGACATGAAAAAGCGCCTCGGACGCATCATTGTGGCATATACATACGACAAAAAGCCGGTAACGGCCGATGACCTTGGCGCGGCAGGTGCTATGGCGGTGCTTCTGAAAGACGCCATAAAGCCGAACCTTGTGCAGACGCTTGAAAACACCCCGTGTATCTTGCACGGCGGCCCGTTTGCAAACATTGCGCACGGCTGTAACAGCGTTATCGCAACGCGCCACGCACTTAAGCTTGGCGACATTTGCGTCACCGAAGCAGGCTTTGGCGCTGACCTTGGCGCCGAAAAATTCCTCGATATTAAGTGCCGCATGGCAGGCCTTTCGCCCGATGCAGTGGTGCTTGTGGCCACGCTTCGCGCGCTCGCCTATCATAAGAGTGCGGATAAATTTGAAAACCTCGGCAAGCACATTGAGAACCTGCGTGCATTCGGGCTTCCCGTGCTCGTGGCGATTAACCGCTTTGCCGATGATACAGATGAAGAAATCGCCGAGCTTCAAGCCTACTGTGAATCCCTCGGTGCAAAATGCGCCCCGTGCGAAGTATTTGCCCGCGGCGGCGAAGGCGGCAGCGAAATGGCTGACGCGCTTCTTTCCATCCTCGAAACGGAAAAAGCAAACTTTGCCCCCATTTATCCTGACGATATGCCCCTTACGGAAAAAATCGAGACGGTGGCACGCGTCATTTACGGGGCAGACGGCGTAGACTTTGCGCCTTCTGCCGCGAAAAAGCTTGCCGATTTTGAAGCGGCAGGGTTTGGCGCCTTCCCCGTTTGCATGGCGAAAACGCAGTATTCTCTCTCGGATGACCCGAAAAAGCTCGGCAGACCGCGCGGCTTCCGCATTACGGTACGCGATGCACGCGTTTCGGCAGGCGCCGGCTTTGTGGTGGCACTCACGGGCGAGATTATGACGATGCCCGGGCTTCCCAAGGTGCCCGCGGCCGAGCGGATTGATATTGACGAAAACGGCGTAATCACAGGCCTTTTCTAGGAGAAAACTATGGAATTCATTTCAAATTCTGTTTTGGATACGGAAGAATTTGGCGCATCCCTTGCCGAAAAATACCCTGCGCCGCACGTATTTTGCCTTACGGGCGACCTTGGTGCGGGCAAAACGGCCATGACGCGCGGCATCGCGCGCGGATACGGCTTTTCGGGAAGAGTGTCAAGCCCCACCTTTACCATCATGCATGTGTATGAAGGGCGCGAGGTGGTGCACCACTTTGACCTGTACCGCATCGAAGAAGAAGACGAGCTGGACGCGATTGGGTTTGACAGCTTTCTTCGCGAAGGTATTTCGGTGATTGAGTGGCCCGACATGTACTATAGCCGCATCGGGGGTGCGACGCGCATCACAATCACGAGAATTTCGGACGATGTGCGAAAAATTGTGGTGGAAGAGATATAGGAGAGTTTAGATATGAAATCGTATCGAAAAGAGTTATATTTTAACATCCCTTCGCGGCGCGGCCTTGTGAATATTACGCGCGATGTGGAAAATGCGCTTTCTGAAAGCGGCATACAGGAAGGCCTCGTCCTTGTAAACGCCATGCATATAACGGCAAGCGTTTTTATAAATGACGATGAGGCAGGCCTTCACCGCGACTTTGAGGCGTGGCTTGAAACGCTTGCGCCCGAAAAGCCGTACAGCCGCTACGCGCATAACGGCTTTGAGGATAATGGCGACGCGCACCTAAAGCGCACCGTAATGGGGCGCGAGGTAGTAGTGGCCATAACGGACGGGCGGCTGGATTTCGGCCCGTGGGAACAGATTTTTTATTACGAATTGGACGGCAAACGGCAAAAGCGCGTCCTTATCAAAATCATCGGAGAGTGAGAAACGTGGATATTCGTACTGCAAAAAGAATCGTTGTGAAGGTGGGCACATCCACCCTGACGCACGAAACAGGAAGACTGAACCTTCGCCGCATTGAGCACCTGACGCGCGTTTTAAGCGGTCTTAAAAACATGGATAAAGAAGTGATACTCGTATCCAGCGGTGCCGTGGGCGTAGGTATGGCCAAGCTTGATATGGAAAAACGTCCCTCGAATGTGCGCGAAAAGCAGGCGGCCGCGGCCGTCGGCCAATGCGAGCTTATGGGCATTTACGGGCGTCTTTTCGCCGAGTACGGCTACAAGGTGGCGCAGGTTCTGATGACGAAGGACGTGGTGGACCACGCCGAGCGCGAGGAAAACGTTTCAGGAACGATTGACACGCTCCTTTCCTACGGCGCCATCCCGATTTTTAATGAAAACGACCCCGTTTCGACCTACGAGCTGGAATTTGGGGATAACGATACCCTAAGTGCGATTGTTGCGGTCGTGGCGCGTGCCGATGTGCTCATTATCCTTTCGGATATTGACGGGCTTTACGATACCGACCCTCGAGAAAATGACGATGCGCGTCTTATCCGCACTGTGCGCGCCATTACGCCTGAGATCGAAGAGATGGCAGGCGGCGCAGGAACACTGCGCGGCACGGGCGGCATGGCTACGAAAATCAGCGCCGCGTCCATTGCGACCGAGCGCGGCATTGATGTAATTATCACAAACGGGGACCGCCCCGAAGTTTTATATGACATTCTGGAAGGCAAACCCGAGGGTACGCGCTTCCTCGGAAAGGAAGAGGCAAAATGACGGACCTTACACACCTTGGAAAATGCGCAAAAGCGGCTTCGCGCGCACTTTCCGTTTTAGATACCGATTCCCGTAACCGCGCGCTTTTTTCGATGGCGGCGGCGCTTTCGGAAAATACGTCTGCCATACTCGCGGCAAATGCAAAAGATGTGCAATCTGCGCG
>JAZNJV010000082.1:0-3392 GCA_045578225.1 Clostridia bacterium
CGTATATGCCGCCGGTGACGTAAACGGAAAGTCGATGCTTGCCCATACTGCCTACCGCGAAGCCGAAGTGGCCATAAACAACATTCTCGGCAAAAAAGATATCATGCGTTATGATGCGATTCCGGCTGTCATCTACACGAATCCCGAAGTTGGCAGCTGTGGCGAAACCGAACGCACAGCGCGTGAAAAGGGCTATGACATCGAAGTTGTAAAGCTTCCCATGGCATACAGCGGCCGCTATGTGGCTGAAAACGAAGGCGGTAACGGCATTATTAAGCTTGTTGTCGATAAGAAGTACCGCCGCGTACTCGGCTGTCACGTCCTTTCGAACTACGCTTCCGAGTTTATCATCGCCGCTGTTATGATGATTGAATCGCAATGGAAAATTGACGATATTAAAGAGTTTGTATTCCCGCATCCGACGGTTTGCGAAATCATGCGCGAAGCACTCTTTCAAGTAAAATGTTAAGGAGGAATTTACCATGACAAAGTCCCTGTTTATGGACCCGAACGAGCTGCGTAAGCCGGGTCACGTTACCTTCACCGACATTCCGGTGAACCAGTACAACAAAACCATTAAGGAAGAAAAGGAAAACTACTCCAAAGAAGATTTCCTTCGCATCTTCCGCGACATGCGCATCATTCGTGAGTTTGAAACGATGCTCTATCTCGTAAAAACCACCGGCGCATACAACGAAATCGCCTACAATAACCCCGGCCCGGCTCACCTTTCCATGGGTCAGGAAGCTTCTGCCGTAGGTCAGGCATATCTCCTCAATAAGGAAGACTGCATCTTCGGTTCTCACCGTAGCCACGGTGAAATCCTTGCAAAAGGTCTTTCTGCTATCCACAAGCTCGACGATAAAGAGCTCATGGACGATATGACAGGCTTTTTCGACGGACGCACCTACCGCGTAATCGAAGGCAAGCAGAAGGATAAGAGCAGTGTAAAAGAAACGGCTATGGACTTCCTCCTCTACGGTGCTTTGGCTGAAATCTTTGCAAGAGAAACCGGCTTTAATAAGGGTCTTGGTGGCTCCATGCACGCTTTCTTCACTCCCTTTGGCATCTATCCGAACAACGCTATCGTAGGCGGCTCGGCCACAGTTGCGATGGGTGGCGCCCTTTATAAGCGCGTAAATAAGAAAGACGGTATCGTCATTTCGAACATCGGTGACGCTTCTATGGGCTGCGGTCCGGTTTGGGAAGCTCTGAACATGGGCTCCATGGACCAGATTCGCACACTTTGGGAAGAAGGCTTTAACCAGGGTCTTCCGATTATCTTTAACTTCTTCAACAACCTCTACGGCATGGGTGGTCAGACCATTGGTGAAACCATGGCATACCAGACGCTCGCCAGAGTTGGCGCCGGCGTAAATCCGGAACAGATGCATGCAGAACGTGTAGACGGTTACGATCCGCTCGCCGTTATCGATGCAATGCGCCGCAAGATTGCTATTATCAAGGAAGGTCGCGGTCCGGTTCTTCTCGATACCCTTACATACCGCATGGCCGGTCACTCCCCGTCCGACTCCGACAGCTACAGAACGAAGGAAGAAAAGGAAGCCTGGGCAAAGCACGACGTTCTCGATGCTTACAAGGCAAAGCTTGTTTCCGCACGTGTTGCGAAGAAGGAAGAATTCGATGCAATCGAAGCCGAAATCGTGGAGCGCATGACAAAGATTTACAAGCTCGCTATCGACGAAGAAGTTTCTCCGCGCATGAATCTCCATACAAATCCGATGGATCTCGAAGGCATTATGTTCTCGAACCAGAAGATCGAAAAGATGGAAGACAGAGAACCCGATGTGCTCATGCCGATGGAAGAAAACCCGCGCGTACAGCAGATTGCACGCCGCAAGCGCTTCGCTTTCGACGAAAACGGCAAGCCCTATACAAAGAACCAGGTATATCAGCTGCGTGACGGTCTCTTTGAAGCGATTATTGACCGTTTCTACAAAGACCCGACCCTCATTGCCTACGGTGAAGACAACCGTGACTGGGGCGGCGCATTCGCTGTATACCGTGGTCTTACCGAAGCTCTCCCCTATCACCGTTTCTTCAACGCTCCGATTTCCGAAGCTGCTATCGTAGGTAGCGCAGTTGGTTACGCTATGAGCGGCGGTAGAGTTATTGCAGAGCTTATGTACTGCGACTTCCTCGGCCGTGCAGGCGACGAAGTACTCAATCAGCTCGCAAAATGGCAGTCTATGAGTGCAGGCATTATCAAGATGCCGGTTGTTCTCCGTGTATCCGTAGGTTCCAAGTACGGTGCACAGCACTCGCAGGACTGGACAGCTATCGTATCGCACATTCCGGGCCTGAAGGTTGTATTCCCGGTAACACCGTACGATGCAAAAGGTCTTATGGCAAGCGCCCTCTCCGGCACTGACCCGGTTGTATTCTTTGAAAGCCAGAGAATTTACGATATCGGTGAACAGTTCCACGAAGGCGGCGTTCCGGAAGAATACTACGAAATTCCGATTGGCGAACCGGACATTAAGCGCGTAGGCTCTGATATCACCATTCTTACTGTGGGTGCTACCCTCTACCGCGCACTCGATGCCGCAAAGGAACTCGAAGAAAAATACGGCATCTCTGCAGAAGTTATCGATGCTCGCTCGCTCGTTCCGTTCAACTACGAAAAGGTGCTTGAATCCGTTAAGAAGACAGGCCGCATCGTTCTTGCAAGTGACGCCTGCGAACGCGGTTCTCACCTTAAGGATATTGCACAGAACATCAGCGAAATGGCATTTGATTACCTCGATGCTCCGCCGGTGGTTGTTGGCGCACGCAACTGGATCACACCGTGCCACGAACTCGAAGATGCATTCTTCCCGCAGCCGAGCTGGATTATCGACGCAATCCACGAAAAGATTATGCCGATTCCGGGCTACGTTGCCGGTGAAAACTTCACCGAAGGCGAACAGCTCCGCAGAAATCGTGAAGGTGTCTGATTCTAAAAAGACAATTTTAAAGGCGCTGCCCAAAAGGGCAGCGCCTTTCTTATTCGTGTATACATCGCGTAAAATCACGCGTTTAGCGAAGGATTTCAGCCGGTAAATACTTCCCCATAAATAAAATATCCCTCCGCCTCGCGGAGGGATATTTGTTATTTTCTTATTGTGCCTTAATCGGTTTCTTATTCACAATGGCGCGGATAACAAAGAGCGTGGCAATTGTGAGAAGTACGCCGACAGTGAGGAGAATCGCCGCATTCTGGATAAAGGCGGCCATCACATACATTACAAACGATATCGCCGCTACCGTAATCGCATACGGCATCTGTGTGGAGACGTGATTTAAGTGATTACACTGTGCACCGGCTGAGGACATAATCGTCGTATCCGAGATGGGCGAGCAATGGTCGCCACATACGGCACCGGCAAGAC
>JAZNJV010000083.1:0-6888 GCA_045578225.1 Clostridia bacterium
CACCAAAAAGGATTTGATGATATTGCCCATGCCGCTGTCTTCATAAGGATTTTTAGCTATTTTGCCCGCACGTATAAACAAGGCTGCGGAGAGAGCGGCAGGAAGAAGACGTAATTCTTCCGCTCCCAGAGGAGAAACGTCTTGTTTTTTCGAGAGCGCCTCTGAAAGCGCGGCCTCGTCAAGCCGAAATTCGTTCTCGGATAAAAAAGTGCTCGTAAAGGTAAAGATATGTTTCCAAGCGGGGCGCTTTTTTCGAATGGTGCGGCGAAGCCCCCTAAGGGCAAGATATTCGCCCGAAAGGATATAATAATTATCTAAAATCCATTCGGCAGAGGAGCCGCTTCGGATTGGCTTTTTCTCTTTTTTTAACGCTCTATATGTTTTTTTAAGAATGGCATACGATTTGTGCATTATAAACTACCTCCAAAAGGCTTTGTAGTGTGCTTATTTTCCCCAAAGAAACACGGTTTATTCTGTTTTTTTCTTTTATGAATATTTTTTGCCTTTTTTGTAAAAATATGAAATTTTGTCTTGACCTTGCGCCTCGCTTGTGGTATAATCTTTCGTAAAGAAAAAAGAGAAAAGGAGTAATTCGTATGCCTATCGTAACAAGCAAAGAAATGTTTAAGAAAGCATATGAAGGCGGTTACGCCATCGGTGCTTTCAACGTAAACAACATGGAAATCATTCAGGGTATCACAGAGGCTGCAAAAGAAGAAAACGCACCCCTTATTCTGCAGGTTTCCGCAGGTGCACGTAAATATGCAAACCACACATATCTCATGAAGCTGATTGAAGCAGCTATCATCGAAACAGATCTCCCGATCTGTGTTCACCTTGATCACGGCGATACCTTCGAACTTTGCAAATCCTGCATCGACGGTGGTTTCACCTCTGTTATGATCGATGGCTCTCACCATAGCTTTGAAGATAACATTAAACTCACCCGTCAGGTTGTAGAATATGCACATGATAAGGGCGTTGTTGTAGAAGGCGAGCTCGGCCGTCTTGCAGGTATTGAAGATGCTGTTAACGTATCGGAAGAAGATGCTTCCTACACAGATCCTGCACAGGTTATCGAATTCGTAGAACGCACAGGTGTTGACTCTCTTGCTATCGCAATTGGTACAAGCCACGGTGCTTACAAGTTCAAGCCGGGCCAGAAGCCACAGCTTCGTTTCGATATTCTCGAAAAAGTAAGCGAAAAGCTTCCGGGCTTCCCGATCGTTCTGCACGGTGCTTCTTCTGTTATTCCGGAATTTGTTGAAATGATCAATGCTAACGGCGGTCAGATGCCGGATGCAATTGGTATTCCGGAAGACATGCTCCGCAAGGCTGCTTCCATGAGCGTTTGCAAGATCAACATTGACTCTGACCTTCGTCTCGCTCTCACCGGCAGCATCCGCAAGCACTTCGCTGAACATCCGGATCACTTCGATCCCCGTCAGTACTTAAAGCCTGCAAGAGAAGCCATCAAGGGTCTCGTAAAGCACAAGCTTGTAAACGTACTCGGCTGCAACGGCAAAGCATAATATATGTAAAAGCAAAAGGAACCGTTATTTCGGTTCCTTTTTGTTATGCGCTCTTCGCACCGCTGGCCTCTAATTGGCATATACTTTTTTAGGAGGCGATGCGATGGCAAAAATAAGAAAACGAAAACCGTGCAGAAAACAAACACGGTTTATGCTACTTCTCTCGGCTACGCTTTTTATAAGTGTACTGTTTTTCATACTGTATGAAACAAAAATCCGCCCGGTTATCAGTCAGGTGGCAGCGGCCCAAGCGCAGAGTGTGGCGGTCAGCACGTTAAACGATGAATTAAATCGTATCATCGCGATGGAGGGGATGGGGTATAGTGACTTTGCAGTACTCCAAAAAGACGCGCAGAACCGCATTTCGGCCGTTACAACCGACATGGCGAAAGTGAGCCGTATAAAATCCAAAATCGCAGTATATGTGCAGGAGAAAATGCGGGAAGTAGACAAAATGACGATGCGCATACCTCTCGGCACCCTTGTATCCAATGGCCTTTTTTCCGGCTATGGGCCTAAAATTCCGATTCGACTAACTTCTGTTGGGCGCGCCGTTGTAGATATAGAGGATAGCTTTATAGAGGCAGGGATTAACCAAACGCGCCATGAAATTCATCTCCTTGTTACGGCGAAGATCAGCGTTTTGATGCCGGGCGGGGGTACAGTTACAGAAATACATACCAAAATTCCAATTGCACAGTCCGTTATTGTGGGGGAAGTGCCGGAAAGCGTTACAAGCGTCATAGGCGTCGATGGCGAGCCGCAAGATACTGTTCTAAACCTTTTAGACTAATAAAAGCCGCGCAAATGCGCGGCTTTTTACTATCCTCTTGGATTTTGTATAAGAGTATTCAGCTTTTCCGAGAGCGCAGAGAGCTTTGTTTTCTTAATATAGAAGGTGCTCTCTCCGTTTTCAAAAACAGCATAGTTAAAATCATCATACGGATAGTAGGCGAGCGTTACGGCACTTCCGTCCGTCAGCGTATATACAATCGTTGCGGCGGGGGCCGTGTTGCCGGCGGTGTACGAAGAAGTAATCATGCCATCTACAGAAAGAGCCGAGAGTTCTACATATATTGCCTTAAAAGGCTCTTCCGCGGCCTCTTTGTCATTTACAAAGAAACGCATATTTTCGCCTTCGTGGGTGATATCCAGCGTGCAGGAAGCACCGGGAAGGCGAATGTCGATGGAAGATACGGTGTCAATCGCAATGAGGTTTGTCATCTTCTCCAGAATATCAAATGGGGTGACCTCCATGAAAGAAAGCGGTGCAGGACCCATGAAGTATACGGTAGAAGACCCTTCCGGCAAAACGAAAGTGCCGGCGGAGGTTTGCCCTACTGAGAAACGAACCGTTTCGGTTTCCGTTTTAATTTCTACAGAATCCCCCGAAAATCCGTACTCGGAAAGCGCGGCGGGGTTATCGGCGGCAATGTCAGTGGCTACCAGAGCGGAAAGCGGCGTGAGTAATTTTTCCTGCACAAGAGCATTATCCGCATCCCGAAGGATAGGCGTTTCTATTTTCCAGGTTGAAATGGCCCCGGGATAGACACCATCCGGTGGTGCCACGTACACAACGCGGAAGGGTTTGTTCTCTTTCGTAATCGTAATCGAACGAATATCCGCTGCAGAAAGTGCAGTAATCGTCATGAAACGGTAAGCGGAAAGCGGATTGCAAAATAGACTTCCCGTGGAAATGGGGAGAGTGTATACAGCTGTAGAGTCACCTACCGAGCCGTAATATCCATCACCCGCAGGGGTGAGGTTCCCGATTTTAAACGAAACACTTTCGCCGCTGTCTAAAAGGAGGGTAATAAGCGCGAGAGGCTTATCCAGTCCGTAGTCCGCGAGTTGGGCCGCGTTCTCTGTAATGCACGCATTTGCCGAAAGCGTTGCGGCGCTAAAAGAAAGGGACTCCACGCGCGATTCGTTTACAGCAATAGAGGGCGCATCTTTTAAAAACCAGTGTTCGTCATCTTTTAAAAATGCATACGTATCGGCCTCGTTTTCAATAGAAATTTGCACGATATGGGCAGGGTCTACTGAAAGAAGCTGAATGGTAGGCGTGGGGGCCGCTGTTGGCGTAGGGGGCGCGGGCTCATAGCTTTGTATGAACAGATAAAACCCACCTAAAACCGCAAAAATCAAAACAAAAGTCAGAATGATTTTATGATTTTTCGTCACAGATGCCGCCTCCTTCTAAAGACAATTACGCCCAAAGCAAATAAGAGAAGAGGCGGAAGGATGCAAACGGCAATGATATAGAAGGTTGTCATGCCATCGCTTATAAGAAGCGAGCGTACCATAAGATTTTTCGGCGAGATGGAAAGCGCAGAGCTATCCTCAAAGTTTACATAGTGCGCGGCACCGTAGAAAAGCGAACGGTTTGCAAGGGAAGCTTCTTCCATAAAGAAGGAGTCGTACACCTGATACGCACCGGAAACGACAAGGCGGGATTCGACAGAGCCGTCCATCGTCTTCTTAGAAAGCGCTACGGAAAGCGGTAAAACACCTTCTCGAATGTTTTCTGTCACCGTGCGGTCGGACCCGTGCACGGAAAAACCGGAACTTGTAGTCTGCGCCAAAATTTGCGGCGTAACGTATTCGGCCTCTTCAATAGACATGCTGCGCGCATACATGTAAACTGTGCGCTGATTTCCCTCACGGATATCCTTGGTAATAGCATGGTCTAAAAGATCCGGCACAAACATGTAGCTATAATTTAAGGTACGGGAAGCGTCCCCTTCTAAAACGAGGTCATGGTACATCGTAACACCCCAGAAGGATTTGAGATATTCCTCAAGCCGCGGAAGCGCCTTTCTTCTTGCATCAAAAGCGATGTGCGCACCTTTGCCTTTCGATAAAAAGGCATCCAGCCGGAGAAGTTCTTCTTCCGTGAAATCCTCAGACGGTGCCATGATATAGATGGCATCCATACTGTCAGGAATGGATTCCGTCTTAAGGTCAATTTGATAGGTGGACATATTTTCGTTTTGAAGCTGCTCTAGTAGATAGGAGTAGTCAATTTCATTATGACCTACAGTAAAGCAGACATTTTTAGTAGTGTCTACCGCCACATAGGAAATGGCACGCGTGATGAGCTTTTCAAGACCAAAAAAGGCACCGTCAAGCGTTTTACCGGATTGCGTGGTGTACCCTTGATACATCTCAGAGGGCAGGATGGCACGAAAACGCGAGCCGCGTTCTAAAACAATTGTGTTTTGTCCCACGGAAATACCCTTGTCCGTAAAACGTCTTGCCGCAATGGGGTCGGAATTCGGGTCAGAGCGTACAATTTTCAGCTTATCACTTGCGGTGCGATACATATCGAGCGTGCGAGCGATTTTTTCCTGCTCATGTCCGGGCGAGGCAAAGTAGTAAAGCGTTACTTCTTCGGAAAGAGAAGTTAAAACGGCCTTCGTTTCCTCTGTGAGCGCATAAATTTTGTTTTCCGTCATATCCCACCGAAGCTGTATTTTCTCCGCGGCAAGCCCCAGTATGACGTTAAAGAGAATAATGGCTGCGAGCGTGAGCGCGAAAACAGCGGCAGTAGAAAGGGTGCGTTTGGTTTTGGCTTTCATATGGTCCCCCTTTCTAGTTCCAGCGGCGTCTGTCCACTACGCGTACTGTGCATAGCAGAAAAACAGCCGTAAAGCTTATGTAGTAGATAATTGCCGGAAGGCTTAAAATGCCAAGGTCAAATTCAGCATACCATTTTGTGATGCTGAGGCAATCCAAAATCGCAATTAAAATAGGACTATGCAGAGAGGTTCTCGACCATTCGAGTGCATACAAAAGAAGCAGCACCGCAAAAGTGGCAATGGCGGCAGAGGCCTGGTTTTGCGTCAGCGAGGAAATAAAAAGCCCCACTGAAATAAAGGAAAGGCCTAAAAGCACAAAGCCTAGATAATTACAAAAGAGCTTTGTATAGGAAGGCTCGCCATGAATGCCGAGTACCAAAAGATAGATAAGCGTCACACAAAGTGTCAAAAGGAAGATAGAGGCGGCCGCGGCAAATTTGCCAAGCACAACATCCCAAACTGATACAGGAGAGGTGAGAAGGAGCTGATCCGTGCGGCTGTTTTTCTCTTCGCTCAAAAGGCGCATAGTTAAAACAGGAATTAGAAACAGGAACATAATTAGCATGCCGGAAAGCACATAGCCAAGTTCGGGTGATTTCGAAAGCAGATTCGAAACTGCAAAGAAGTAACCGGAAACAGCTAAAAACATGCCGATAAAGATGTATCCTACAGGCGTTTGAAAGTACGCTTTGAATTCACGGTGAAAAATAGCTTTCATCTTTGTCCCTCCTCAGCACCCGAAACGGTTTTTAGAAAGATTTCTTCAAGTGTGGGCGCTGCTTTCTTCAAAAGAAATACCGGAATCTCCGCCTTTGAAAGCGTGAGCGAAAGGGAAGGACGAATATCCTTCGTGCAGGTCACGGTAAAGGTGACAGAATTTTCTTTCTCCTCTAAAAGCTCTAGATGTGTAATGTCCGAAATGGCACCAAGCGCAGCTTCGCCCGTAGCTTTATCACATCCAAGCTCCAGTGTATAGCGAAATTCATTCTCGCCGCTCATTTCCTCGCGGGAGCCGCCGGCAATCAGTTTGCCGCCGCTTATAATCAGCATGCGCGAGCAAATGGCACTCGCTTCGGAAAGAATGTGCGTGCTGATAATCGTAGTTTTCTTTAGGGAGAGAATAGCATTTCTAAATTCGATGATTTGTGTGGGGTCAAGGCCAATGGTGGGCTCGTCCAAAATGAGAACTGGCGGATCGCCCACAAGCGCCGCGGCAAGGCCGGCGCGCTGACGGTATCCTTTTGAAAGGTTGCGAAGAAGCCGTCCGCCAACCTCGGAAAGCGAGGTAATCTCTTTGATTTCCGCAAGATGCTTTTTTCGCGGCTGAGAAGCACCCTTTAGATCATACACGAAATCGAGATATTCGTCGAGCGTCATGTCCAGATATAAAGGGGGAAGCTCCGGCAGATAGCCGATGCGTTTCTTGGCTTCCGTCGGATTTTCCAAAATGTCATAGCCGTCAATCTTGATAGAGCCACTTGTAGAGGAAATATAGCCGGTGAGCATATTCATCGTGGTGGATTTCCCAGCGCCGTTCGGGCCTAAAAACCCTACAATTTCACCGGGCGCAATCGAAAAACTGATATCGTCTACCGCGCGTTTTGCGCCATAGTGTTTCGAAAGATGCGAAACTTCTATCATGGTGTACCTCCTATAGGCGAGCTATCGCTCGCAGGAAATTACTCGTTTTTTGTGATGGCAATTGAAAGCTCCATAAGCTGCTTTTCATCTACAGGCGAGGGAGCTGCCGTCATAAGCTCGGAAGCGTTTTGTAC
>JAZNJV010000084.1:0-24586 GCA_045578225.1 Clostridia bacterium
AAACAAATGGGCAGACCGTCGCGCACGCCGCACATAAATTCACTGTTTTTCTTCATATTTTCACGTCCGTTATGTAAATTTTTATAAAAAGGGCGCACGCAAGCGGCGCTCTCTGCGAGTGTGCTTTTTTGATAGTATCAGTATATCACGGTGCGGAAGAAATTTCAATCGTTAATTATTCATCAGCGGAGCGACTTCATCATTCATTATTCATTAAAAAATCCTGCCGCATTAAATGAATAATACAAGACAAAAAATCCTATCTTTCGACAGGATTTTTGTTTTGGAGGCACCACCCGGATTTGAACCGGGGAATCAGGGTGTTGCAGACCCACGCCTTACCACTTGGCTATGGTGCCACGATATTTTATTCTTATGCTGCAAAGAGACGCATTATGCGTCTCTTTGGTTGGAGCGAATGACGAGGCTCGAACTCGCTACCTCCACCTTGGCAAGGTGGCGCTCTACCAGATGAGCTACATTCGCGTAATGGTGCCTCCGGACGGAATCGAACCATCGACACGAGGATTTTCAGTCCTCTGCTCTACCGACTGAGCTACAGAGGCAAATGTTGGCGACCCGGATGGGGCTCGAACCCACGACCTCCAGCGTGACAGGCTGGCGTTCTAACCAACTGAACTACCGGGCCGAATTGGTGGGCACAACAGGGCTCGAACCTGTGACCCCCTGCTTGTAAGGCAGGTGCTCTCCCAGCTGAGCTATGCGCCCAATTCGGTGCCGTCCGTGACGACAAGAGATATTATAGCAGAAAAATCATTCCATGTCAACACTTTTTTGAATTTTTTTTATTTTTTTACTTTACCCTCGAATTTTTCCCGTATTTTCGGGCTTTCTTGCGAGTACACTTTGAAGAAAGGGATAAAAATACGGGTTCAAGCGTTGTTTTAAGTAATAAAAATAAAAAAAGGCTTGACAAAACATCGCACAAAGAGTATAATAGTAACCGAACAAGAAATCTGGGTGTAGCGCAGTTTGGTAGCGTGCTTGAATGGGGTTCAAGAGGCCGGGAGTTCGACTCTCCCCACTCAGACCAAAAACAGCATTCCTCTTTTGAGGGATGCTGTTTTTCTTATGGATATCTCTTTATTTTATTCGTACGAAGGAAGTACGTTTGCCGAGGAACCGTTTACCCTGCTGCCAAGCAAAACTTTACTCTGTAAAATACAAAAGAGGACAGAAGATTCTGTCCTCTTTATATGTGCTATTTATGATGCTACGGAATTAGTTTGCCATTGCTTCTACATCAGCCAAAGTGCCGAGATCATTTGTTGCACCGTCAAGGTCGGAAACGGAGTATGCGCGTGCAGCACCCCAGTATACAGTGCCATCTTCCAAAACGAGGTACGGCTTGAAGTATACGTCTGTTTCAGCGTCTGCTTCCGGAATACCGGTTGCAATAACTGCGAATGCAGCATCATTTGTTGCAAGAGCGCCTGTGCTCTGTACAGAAGCATTGCCATCTGCAGTGTAGATGGTGAAGCCGTACTTTGCAACAGCAGCAGCAGAAACTACTTCTGTATCTACATCAGCTGTAACGGAAATTGCATATTCCTTAATAGCTTCGTTCATGTAGTAACCTGCATCAGCATCGGTGCCGATGGTTTCGCCAACAAAGCAGCCACCGTCTACGAGCTTAAGAACTGTTACTTCAGAAGCGCCTGCGCCACCAACGAAGATGGTGATTGCGCTACCGGAAACGCCTGCCTTCGGAATGAAGGTTACAGAAGAAGTTGTGGAAGCATCGATCTGGTCTACGAAAACGATCTTGCCTGTGACATCTGCAAGAGTTGTAAGAGCATCAGTAGCCACGATTGCGCTGTCGCGCATTGCCAGGATAACTACATCCTTGTTGGCTGCTTCTGTGGGAACAGAAACAGTTACGGTAATGGCATCGCCGATTGCTACAGCGTTAGCCGAAATTGTGGTTTCACCTTCAGCAGAAACAGCAAGAGAAACCAGGCAGAGTGCAAGCACTAAAAGTGCAATACTAAACTTTTTCATTTCAAATTTCCTTCCTTTCTCTTAGTTAAACAGATTGCTGATGGAAGTCTTTAAACGAGACTTCGTTCTGCCTACGTTAGTGAGCTTTGTGGATTCCAACACACCGCTCGTCTGAATAATGTCGTTCTGAGCATCTACACTGATCACAGTGATGTTCGGAACTTCGTAGCATCTTTTTTCCTTCATTTTGCGCATCTCCTTTAATTCTTTTTGAAATTAGGTATGCTTACATCAAGCATATTTTTTCCATGTACCAAGATTTTAACAGAGAAAATGGTTCTTTTCTATGTCTATTTTGATAATAATATGATTTTATTGTGATTTTTTATTTTTTTCTTTTTTCTTAGGAAAATGTGTACAAGACGTGCCTATGTTTTTTGTGCATATTGAATATGTACTCTTATATTTCAAAGTCCAAACAGCTACGTAAGGCCGTATGAGGGCGCACTTTTCCATCCGCCACAGCCACGTGTGCAGGATGCACGGCATATGCACGAAGTGCCGCTTCGCTTTCAAAAGTGGAATCGAGCATAAGATCTGCCGTGGAGCTCGAAAGTCCGTTTGTGTATACGTGAATATCCACAAGACCGGGAATTTTCCCCAAAAGACCCTCAAGGCCTTCCCGAATCCCTTCTTTAATAGTAAGCTTTTCTTCTTCCGTATATTCTTCCTTCAGTTTCCATAAAATTACATGCTTTATCATATTTTTTCTCCTTATTCTGTTTTTTCTTCGCCGCGAATGTAGTGCCCCACGGCCGCAAATGCCCCGCTTTCGGCAAGCTGCCGAATTACAAGCGCCAAAATCGGCCCCAAAATCATACCAAAGAAACCAACGAGTCTAAGCCCTGCATACATCACAAACAAAATGAGCAGCGGATGCAGCCCGATTTGATAGGCAACGAGACGCGGTTCAATGCTCTGCCGCACCGCAAGGCAAATGAGGTATAAAACAAGAAGCATTATGCCGAGGCGAATGTCCCCGACTAGTAGCGCATACACGCCCCACGGGATGAGAACCGTGCCGGTACCCAAAATGGGGACAGCATCAATAAGACTTATGATGAGCGCCAGCAAAAGTGCGTATTCCGCTACGGCGCCGCCGATTGTAAGAAAGCCAATCGTAAGCTCGAGGAATGTAATACATATGAGAAGCAACTGTGCGCGAAGGTAAGCGCCGAGTGCCTTCAGAAGGTTCTGCAAAACATCTTCGCCAAACCGCAAAATTTTTTCCGGCATCGCGTGGCGGAGGCCTTCCCGAATTCTCACATTGTCACTACTCATAAAATAGGAAGCCATGAGGAATACAACGAGAAAGACAATGGCGGACGGCACCGCACGCACGACGTCTACTGCACCGCGAAGTGCAGGGACGGTGTAAGACGCCATGAGCGCAGAAAGGCGCGTGCCAAAATCCGAAAACACCTTCTCGAGACTTTCCACAATGCCAATCCGTGCCAGAAAGGTATCACGAAACGAAGCATACTGCGCTGCAATTTTCTCTAAAATGGCATCGCTTTGCAGTACGATAGCGTTCGCCTCCGTCCACAGACGTTCCACAACCAATGTAACAACGCCGCCAATAATGCCGATCGCAAACACGATCCCGAAAATAGCCCCTATGGGGCGCGGAATTTTCAGGCGCCGTTCCATAAAAGAAACAGCCGGCTCTATAATTTTTGTCAAAAAATACGCCAGCACAAACGGCAAAAACCAAATAAGAAGCCGCGGCAAGAGTAAAAAGGTGAAAAGCACCGCCAAAATCGCGCCTATGACGACAATCCCGATGCGAAATGCCTTTTTCTTATCCATCCTTTTCCGTCCTTTCCAAAAGATCGGGGCGCTTTCTTCTCGTTCTTTCGAGAGACTGTTCCTTGCGCCATGCGGCGATTTTCGCCTGATGGCCGCTTAAGAGAATCTCCGGCACGTGCCTTCCTAAAAACTCCGGCGGCCTTGTATACTGGGGATACTCGAGTAGCCCATCCGAAAGAGATTCGCTTTCGCTGTTGCCGTGCTGCACTACGCCCGGTACCATGCGCGCCACCGCATCAATAACGGCCATGGCCGGAATTTCGCCACCCGTCAAAACATAATCGCCAATCGAAATTTCTTCATCTACAATTTCTTCTAAAATGCGCTCATCCACGCCTTCATAGTGCCCGCAAAGCAAAATGAGATGCTCGTGGTTTTCGGCGAGTGCCCTCGCTTTCGCCTGCGAAAACACTTTCCCCTGCGGCGAAAGATAAATGACATGAGGACGGTAGTCAAGTCCCTCCGTCACAGACTGCCATGCGCGGTAAATGGGCCCCGGCGCCATGACCATGCCGCCGCCGGCACCATAGGGGTAATCGTCAACCCTTCTATGCTTATCTTCGGAAAAATCCCGTATATTTATGTATCGTAAATGTAAAAGACCCTTCTCCACGGCACGCCCAATGACACTGTCCCCAAGAACAGCCTCAAACATGCCCGGAAATAGGGTCAACACATCAATCTTCATCGTCTAAAAGTCCCTTCAAAGGTTTAATGGTAATCTGCCGCGCCGTAAGGTCCGTAGAAAGAACGACCTCATCGATGACAGGAATCAAATATTCCCGATCCCCCCGAACGGTATATACGTCATTACTGCCGGTTTTAAATACATCCACCACCCGGCCAAGATTTCGCCCGTCAACAGTCAAAACCTCCATACCTAAAATGTCCGCAATATAAAAGCGGCCTTCCGGCAGGGGCGGCAGTTCTTCACGCGACACAGAAATTTCCTGCCCGACGAGTGTCTGGGCCTTTTCTACTGTATCTATGCCCGCAAGGCGCAAAAGCACCGCACCGCGACTGACACGCCAAGAGCGAAGCTCGAGTGCAGTCCCGTTTTTCAGGTACACCTTCTTTACCGTATCAAAAAATGACGGCCCATCGGTATAATGCAGCGCTTTTACTTCGCCGCGAAGCCCGTGGGTATTTACAATTTTGCCGCATACCAGCAAAACAATTCCTCCATTCGGTTTGGCAGAACTTGGGGACGTCCCCTACTATATAGGGAGACGGCCCCTTTCACACGCCGCAGGCATCTTAAATAATGTCTACATTCACTTTAACATCTTTACGTGCTGCAGCTGCCTTCATCAGCGAGCGGATTGCTTTTGCAATTTTACCCTGCTTGCCGATGATTTTGCCCATATCGCTTTCGTTTACATGGACTTCCAGCGTAAGTATGTTGCCTTCCGTCTTTTCTTCGATTACGACATCTTCCGGGCTTGTTACCAGAGATTTCACAATAAATTCGAGCAGCTCTTTCATAGCGTTTCTCCTCAAAATTAGTCTACGATGCCGCTTTTCTTCAGAAGTGCCTTCACACTATCTGTCGGCTGTGCACCGTTGGCAATCCACTTCTGTGCCTTTTCGCCGTCAATCTTAATTTCAGAGGGTTCTGTCATAGGATTGTACGTACCGATTTCTTCGATGAATCTGCCATCACGCGGATATCTGGAATCTGCTACTACTACTCTGTAAAACGGAGCTTTCTTTGCGCCCATTCTTCTAAGTCTGATCTTTACTGCCATTGTCTTTCACCTCCTTTATCACATTCCAAAGGGAAACCGTGGTTTCTTTTTCCCTTTGCCCATAAACTGCTTCATCAGTTTCTGCATATCGTCAAACTGCTTTAAAAGCCGGTTTACGTCCTGTACCGTGGTGCCGCTGCCTGCGGCTATGCGCCTTTTTCTGGAAGCGTCCATCACCCCTGGATTTTCGCGTTCGCGGGGCGTCATCGATTTGATGATGGCCTCCGTGCGCGCCATTTGCTTTTCGTCAATCTGCGCGCCCTGTAGCGCCTTTGCGTTTACGCCCGGAATCATGCCCAAAAGACCTGAAATCGGGCCCATGTTTTTCATTTGCTCCATTTGGTCGAGGAAATCCTGCAGGTCAAACTTCTGCTTGCGGAGCTTTTGTTCGAGCTCCAACGCCTTCTTCTCATCAAACGCTTCCTGCGCTTTATCGATGAGCGTCAGCATATCCCCCATGCCCAAAATTCGGGAAGCAAGTCTATCGGGATGAAACGGCTCGATATCCTGCAGCTTTTCGCCGATGCAGGAAAACTTAATCGGTTTTCCCGTAACAGCCTTGACGCTGAGCGCCGCACCGCCGCGGGCGTCGCCATCCATCTTCGTGAGAATGACACCGTCAATCCCCACCGCCGTTTCAAAGCCTTCTGCAATGTTTACGGCGTCCTGCCCCGTCATCGCATCCACAACCAGAAGGACTTCCGTAGGATGCACAGCCGCCTTCATGCGCACCAGCTCGTCCATTAACGCTTCGTCTACTTGGAGGCGCCCTGCAGTATCGAGGATTACCGTATCAAAACGGGAAGTATCGCACCCCAAAACCGCTTCCTTTGCGATTTCGACAGGGTCCGTTGCCCCTTCCTTCTGGAAGACGGGCACGCCCACGCTCTCACCGACAACCATAAGCTGACGGACAGCAGCGGGCCTATATACGTCACAAGCGACCAAAAGCGGCCGTTTGCCTTGCTTCTTTAAATATCCTGCAAGCTTTGCACTTGTAGTGGTTTTACCGGCACCGTTTAAACCCACCATCATAAATATCGTGGGAAGGCGCGGGGATACCGCAAGCTTTGCATTTGTGCCGCCCATAAGTTCAATGAGCTCATCACGCACAATTTTGATAATCTGCTGTGCCGGCGTGAGGCTCTCCAGAACATCTGCCCCCACAGCCTTTTCGCTAACCGTCTTAATAAAATCGCGGGCCACTTTAAAGTTTACGTCTGCTTCGAGTAGTGCCAAGCGCACTTCGCGCATCGCTTCCTTTATATCGGCTTCGCTAACGCGCCCACGGCCCCGAAGCTTTTTAAATACGGTTTGCAGTTTATCGCCTAAACTTTCAAATGCCATTCGTTTCCCTTTCCATACAGTCCGAAAGTGCTGCTAACGCCTCTCCAAGCCGCGCACGCGCTTCTTCCGTACCATGTTCGGACTCTTCAAACGCCGTAAGGACTTTCGCAGCGGCCCCGTACAAAGACGCGTGCCCAAGTATAGCTTCCATTTCCAAAAGGCGCTTTTCCCCCTGCAGGATAAAACGGTGCACGCATTGCCGCGTGACGCCAAACTCCGCCGCAATCTCCGCAAGAGAATAATCCATATTATAATACATATCGAGGGCTTCCCTCTGCCGCTCCGTAAGTAGCGGGCCGTAAAAATCGAGAAGGTAGCCGGTATCCAGCTTTTTCTTCATGTTTCACCTGACTTTTGGCACTAGTGTAAACAAAAAACTGTTTACAGCTATGTCAGTATACAGGAATTTCCGCTGTTTGTCAAGCCTTTTTTTAAAATTTTATGTTCATAAGGCAAAAGAGGGCCAAAATTCCGGCCACGGTCACGCCCGCGCTCCAAAGAAGCATATGTACGACCGGACGAATTCTCTCGGCATAGGTGTAGTTTACTTCCAAAAGAAGGGCGTTTTCAAATTCCTCTCGCGTGCCGGTGTTTTCTCGTGCCTCGGCTTCCGCGGCGCCGCGCACCTCAATATGGCGAACAGCAAAGCGGAACATCGCAAAGCAGCATACAAGCGAGGCGACAAAGGTGAGGATATACACCCCGCCATAGAGCCATTTATGTTGAAGCTCCGAAAGGCTGATGCTTACGAGATTTAAAAGAAGCGTTGCAGGAATACTGGCAATAATACCGGCGATGAAAAGGCTGTAGTTTGTGTCCAGCTCAAATATATCACAAAGTATCTTCTTCAAAAACGATACCTTTCTGCCGTTTCCTGTCTTCGTGCCTTCCCTGCGTGCACTTTTTACTTTCATATCATTCTCCCTTTATATTCTCTTCGGATTTTTTCAATCTTCGTTGTGTACGTCTCCACCATTTCCGCATCGCACTGCTTCGTTTCGAGCTCTTCTATACACCTATCCAGCTCGGCCTCCAGTTTTTTAAAGGTGCGGACGGTCATTTTCACAGAAAAGCCCTTACTGTCCGCAAGTTCCCGAAGCTTCTGCGTAATCGTTGCCTTTACCTTTTTAGCCTCTGCAAGGCATTCTCTCTGCTCTCCTTCGTCTATACAGACTTCCGCGCGAGCGCCGTACACGCTCTCATATTCCGCTTCGAAGGATTCCTTTACATAATCGGCAAAAAGCTCACAGCAAAACCATTTCTTATCGAATGTGTTGTATTTGTCGCCACACTCCTCCACCACAAAGCCGCGGTTCTGCAGTGCATTGTAGGGTCCAATTTCGTCCTTTTGGTATATCCCCGCAAAGCCTTCGAGCGCCATCTTCTTCAAAAGCGCTTTCTGGGCGGTTGTAAGGCTTTCGCACCAAAGCTCAAACTGTTCACGCACCGCGGCCCCCGCCCGCACGCGAAGCTCATCCTGCGGCTTTTGGGCACACTTGAGTCTGTATAGAATATCTGCCGTTTTCCGTACAATGCGCGGGAAACCGCCGGTAAGCGCATACAACGTGTCCGCCTCTTCCTTTGTAAAGAGCGGTGCCGCACCTTCCGCAAGGAACCCTGCAAGATAGGCATCCATCTCTGTGCGGCTCATCCCGCCAACCGTTTCCGAATTCCCGTCAAAGGCATGGACGAAAAACGAGGTCGTAAAGGTATTCGTATGGCTCGTATTCTGCGGGTCAAAATCGCAGTCGGTCGCTACAATATAGTGCAGCTTCGTTGCTTCGTTTTCTTTGAGATTTCGAAACACTTCATAATGCTCGTCCCGAATGGTTTCGCACTGCGAAATACGGTGAAACTCGTCAATCACCAGAAAAACGCGATATTTTTCTTCGCGAAGCGTCTTTACCATTTCCTTCAGATGCTTGTCGCTGTCAGCTATATCCTCCCCCAAAGGCGGGAAAACCGGCAGCTTGCCCTCGGGCACATACTGCGCGATATACTCCGAAATCGTTTGATAGATATCTGCAAAAAGTGCTTCGGGTTTTGGGCTTCGCGTTGCCATAATCGCCGGGTACAGCTGGCCTTTTTCGGCAAGCGCGCGGCAACGCTCCGGCGAAAAATAGGTTTTTAAGAAATTCGTTTTCCCCGAGCCAAAAAGGCCGTAGATACCGCTGGAAAACGTTTGTCTGTCCGTCTCCGCCCTCGCAAGGCGGTTAAGTCTTGCCGTAACCTTTTCGCAAGGCAGCACATAGTTGCTTTCGTATTCAAAAGGATTTTCCATATTAGTTTCCTCCCTTATCTATGAAGTAAAACGCCTCGGGGGCATAATCCGCAAATACCATACGGTATATTTCCGATGTGAAGCGATACTCTTCTCCCGCTCTTTCCACAAACCCGCGCAAGATGAGTCTCGAAAGCGCCATGTCTACATCCACATTTTTCGCCTTTTTCAAAATGAGATTGCGGCTTACGCACGCGCCGGGGGTGGTGGCGTATTCACAGAGGGCTGCCATCACCTCGCGCTCGCCTGTTTTATACTTATCGAACATCCCGATGATGTCTACAAAGGTAGTCGCTTCCTTCCGCAGTTGCCCAAACGCCCGATAAACATCGTAAAGGTGTATTTTGTTTCGTGTGCCCAGAATCGGGAAGTTCCCGTAAAGGTCCACAATTCTATTGAATATACGCTGTGTATAGAACACCTGCCCGCGTGTGAGCATCCAAAGTGCCTCCCGTGCCTCTGCATCGGGCGTAAGCGTGGTGAGCTTGGAATAGGCATCTACAAGAAGGTCATATTCCGCCCGCGGCATAAGGCCGACACGGAAGAGCTTCGCCAGCTGGAAGAACTGCGTGTCGTGCTCTCTGTCAAAGATATAGCCGGCAAGATCATCCGCGCCGCAAACGGCAAAGCTTATGATATCACTGAGGTTTTTAATGGCATACTGCAGAATATCAAAGACCTCTCCCGGCGGCATCAGCCGCATAACCTTTTCAAACTCATCTATGATGAATAAAAGTTTCTTTCCGGGGGCAAATGTATCCCGGAAGGTGCGATAGAAGGTTTCCAGCGTCGCCGCAGAAAATTCGCCCGCAGGCAGCTTTTCGAGAATGCGGCGATATGCCTCACTTTCCGCGACCGCGCCATACCGCGCTTCCCACGCACTCACAAATCCACCGACGAAAACATCCTCTATTTTTTTACTGCCCATGGGGTCAAAGTATACACACGCCCACCTGTCCGGTATCTCCAACACAATCTTTTCGAGATAATGGAGTAGCGAGGATTTGCCGACGCGTTTGGGGCCGTTTATAACCATAGAAGGTATCTTTTCTGGGGGACACGGAACCATTTTTGCCTGGCCGTCTATGTTTTTACGAAGGTAAAACTCGTTTATGAATTTTTGCACTTCCGTAACACGGCCAATGAAGTTTGTATCAATATTTTCAACCGAAATGGTCGCGTCCTCAATGCGGTCCGCCCCGTATACCACTCGCGGCACAATGCTTACGGTATGGGCGCCCAGGCTCTTGCGGCGACTTGCTTCTCCGCTCTCCCCGTCACCGGCGAAAGTATACGTAATCTGCACGGTAAAGCCGATTTCCTCGCCCGGTGCAGCAGACGGAAGCTGGAACACAAAGGGCGCTTTCCAACCGCCATAAAACGTATCCATATGCAAAACTGCGGTGTCGCCTTCCAGCGTTTTGAAAAGAAGCGTTACGTCTCTTCCCACAGCCTGGCCGTAGTTTTCCACAAAGCCTGTAAGCGGAAGTCCTTCCGCGATTTCCTGCTCGTCCAGATGAAGTCTAAATAGCGGCACCTTTTTAAGCTCTCCAATCTCGCACTCGAGAATGTAGGCGAGGTTTCCTAAGATATCGCCCGCATCTTCATCCGCAAGCTTGTCGCTCTCGGCCTGAAGGCGTACAAGATGTTTTTCTGTTTCTTTAATCTTTCTGCCTTCATCCCAGTACGGAAGAATATCCGAAAGCTTTTCGATTGTTTCCATATATAGTCCGATAGCTACGCGGAGCACCTTTGTATCCTCTCTGTCCGCCGCCGAAAGAAGCTCCGTGAGCTTTTCTCCGTGTTTTCCGATACAGCTTCGAATATCGGCAAGGCTTTCAAAAGAGGCAAGCTGTGCCGCCAAATTGCCACAGAGGATATTGGCCATCTGGGGAGAGATGGCAGAAACGCCGGAAAGCGTTTTGAAAATTTCAGAAATATACTTTTCATTTTCCTCCAAGGGATTTTGGCGGAGATATCTATAGGCGCACACGGCAAAACTGCCGAAAAATTCTTGCAACGCAGAAGACGAAGCCTCTCTAAAATCAGCCGCTTTCAAAACAGCGACGGCACTTTCCATATCTGCCGTTTCCTCCAAGCGATCAATCGCATCTATAGCAGAAGAAGCGGGGGATGTACTCTCCATCGCAGAAAGCATATGCTGTACATACGAAAGCGAAAGGAACTTTTCTGCCGTCACCCCTGTCTGTCCCTGTTCCTCAGGAAGAGTTTGGACTGTGCCCGATGCAAAGGCCTCGCTCCCGTCATGTTCTAAATCAATACTATCAAAAATGCGGAAATACGGAAGTGCGCGGGAGGCTTTGGGCGCTACGAAGAACAAGCGCTCATCTTCCCCGTCCTCCCCTTGAAGCTTTTGAATATACTGACGGCAACGCGCCTTCTGGTCGGCACTGCGGAAGCGGAATTCACCAAAGCGGAACAGCGTTTCGCCCATGGCCGCGTTTTCCGTCTGAATATCCGCAACCAGCTGCTCAAATTCATCAAATTCGCCCTTCATGGCAAAGAACACAGCTACGCACAATTTTTTCTGGAGCTTTGTGAGAAGCGGCTCGATGCGCGCCACGTCAAAAATGCGGGTAGAGGAGAAGAGAACGGCGAAAATGTTGATAAGCTTTTGGTGCTCCGTCCGTGTGCGCAGCTTCTCCACTTCTTCCGGTTCGCGGCACATAAGGTCACAAATTTTCATGTATTGGCGACACGTAGCATGCACCGCCGGGCGTGCGGCATTCGCACTGTCATACTGCTCGGCATCATAATCCGAGTAAAACAGCATACCAAAGATAGGCGATGCCTCTTTATACATCCCGCCGGCAAACAAAATGTCGGCAAAGTCCCGCAAAAAGTCACGATAGTCTTTCTGCATAAGAAGCTTTGGCACGGTTTCCTTTTGCCGCAGAATACCAGAAACAGCCGCTTGCAAAAATGCAGAAGGCAGTTCGCGGCATCGCGATAAAAGAATTTTGTCCGGTATAAGCACACGAAGCATGGGCAAAAGCGCCTCGAAATTTGCAGGTGTGAGCGTGGTAAAAATGCTGTTTAGCATCGCTTCTTCGCTCATTTTGTCGAGCGGCGTAAACCGCATATAGCACTTCGCAAGTCGCCGTGCTTCTTCTGTGCAGGCCGCCTCGCGTGCTGCTTCTAGTAAAAGACATTCTGCCTCGGCTAAGAACCTTTTTATATTTTCCCACTTTTCGGAAACCGCGGCAGAGCGCAGAAGGTTTTCCCGCCCGACGTTTCCGATAAAGAAATCGATTTCGACGATTTCGCGTTCGGAAAGCTTCGCGGTATCCACTGTTTCTATAAACGGATGCCAAGAGCCGAAAAGCGCGCAAAGCATCAGCGTTTCATATACTTCCCTGTCGGCACAAAGCACCGCTGTACGGTGCACGAACTCCACCAGTTCTTCCCGTCGCGCGCTGTCCGCACAATGTGCATCGAAAAAGGCATACAAGTCTTCCGTATCCATGGGAACATCCGTGATATCCAGCCCTTTAGCTGTTACATACTGCAGCCCTGCGTACATGCGCTTTACATAGTGCACAAATACGCGCGGATCCGATTTTACATTTGCCAAATACTTTGTAAGCGCCTTATAGCTTTCCGCGGCACGCGCGGTGGAGGGTGCTGTCGCGCCTAGAATATAGTACGCCGCTTCGCTTAGAAGGCCGCTGTCCTCAAAATATACCTCGAGCTTTTCAAGGGCAGCGAGTGCGGTTTCTATGCTGCCGGGGGCATCGTTCGTCACGGCATCTACAATAAAGGAAACCATTCGTTTTACATTAAAGCATGTGCCTGTGGGGGCAATGGCCCCTGCCGCCGCAAAAAGTGCAGGCTCCTCAAAAAGGCGTTCGCGGTTTTCTGCCACATGTAAGGCAAACGCCTTGCCGGGCACCCCTTCGGGTACGTTGTCACGGATACACATAGCCAGCGTATCAAGTACATCTTTCTCTTTGGGATACTGAAGGGCAACCTCCAAGAAGAAGGCGAAAAGACAGCTCGGTTTCGCCAAAAGCCAATCCAAAAGGCCTTCCTGATACTCTCGGATATACCCGCCATAAATTGCAAGTGCGCGCACCGCATGCAAAAGGGAAACGGCTTCCGCATTTTCCGAAAGAACGCTTCTTGCAGTATACACCGCATGCGCAAAAAGCTTCGGCGTAATTTCTTCGCCGCTTTTTGCAAAAGCCGTGATATTTTGTGCGCTTTTCCAAACCTCTTTTTCCTCTTTTCGAACGCGCCAAGCCGCCAAAAGGGAAATGTAGGCATGCAAAGAGGGCAGGTCGTTATTTCTCGCAAAGCCTTGCGCAATCTGTAAATCATCGGGGTCGGGACTGCATTTTGCGATGAGATACAAAATATTCCCTTCCGTTTCTATGCCTTTGTGGCGATAAATTTCCAAAAGTCGCCGCCACGCATCGCCTGCGTGGTATGCCGCCGCCATACTGCACACAATTTCGGTGCTTTCCCCGTCGCGGCTGGCACGGGCGAGCATTTTAAGTGCTTCGTCTATACGCCAATTTATAAACGGATTCCATTTTTCCAAAAAGGCGAACGCCTTCTCGGGGTCCTTATCGGCAAGAAGTGCGGAAAACACCGTGGAAAGCGCAGTTTTCGCCGTCGCTTCATACCGGCTCTTATACAGGGACTCAAAATTTGCACGACTCTCATGCGACTGCCAGATGCGGCTGTTGTGCATCATGAAGGCAGCGAGAATAGGGGCATCGCTATGGCCTGTATCGTGCAGGAACGCGTACAGTGCGCGAAAGGCCTCTTCCGTACCGGCAGAAGCGGCATACTGCATGTACCCCTCCCGAATTTCGGAAAGGAGCTCGTCCCCCAGCTGATTTTTATATAAAAGGAAATTGACGTGCTCGACAAAAAAGCTGTACACTTCCTCGGGTGCTTCTTTCAAATTTCTCGCAAGAAGCATCAAAATTTCTTCGCACAGAACATCTTCGCAGAATATTTCGGTCAGTGCCGATAAAATAAGGGGACTTGTAGCTTTTTCGCCGAGATGCGGCAGCATACGCATAAGAAGTGCATGCTCCCCGTCATGGAAAAGCTTTGTTAAAAAGGCCGCGGCGCCCGTATGCGGGCTCTCGCCGCCGAGGAGCTGCAGGAATTTTCCTTCCAGAATATCCGTCTTTTTATCGGGAAACAGCATCTCCAAAAAGGCATACAGCGGCTCGAGGATGGTTTCCTCGTTTTGCATCTTGGAAAGCTCCTCTGCACACCAGTTTTCTGCATCCGCTCGTCTTTCGTGGTTTTCCGCCTGCATAATCCAGTATGCAGGGAGAGAAAAGGGAAGGCCTTCGGAAACAGCCGCTTCAATAATGGCATTTTTTTCTTCGCTTGTGGGGGCGACCTTTAGGAGAAGCGGAAATAAATCCGCATACACGCCGCCGCGCACCATATGGTGGAAGAAAAAGCACAAAACAGAAGCCGCCTCTTTATACATTTTCTTCTCTATAAGAGCCGTCAAAAGCGTTTCCCATACAACGGGGTACGTACCGTTCTGCCCTACAGTTTGCACGGTAGGCAAAACGGCAGAAAGTTCCGCATCCTCGCGCTCTAAAAGCAGTACGGCATACATCGGGAGATGGCGACGCGAACGCCCGCCCCTCTCTTCGCGATATGCGGCAATAAAGGCCTCACTCTCGCCTGTAAAATATAAAGCGTCCAAATATTCCCCGTGGATTTCATCGCAATTTTCCAAAAATGCGGCGGCTTTCGCATAAAGCGCCAATGCCTCTTTATACCGTTTGCTCGCAGCATAAATATGAAACATTTCTTTTGCCGCCCAGTCTATTTCCGCCGCATGCGGCTCCATATACCGCTCGGCGAGGCCGTTTTTATTTTTCTGCATGTGGTAAAGGCGCCGCCCGATTTCCGCTTCCCCTAGGCCTTTGGGGGCAGATTCACACACACGCCCAATATAGGCACTTTCTTCTTCTGTGTAGCCAAGAGACAAAAGAAGTGCTGTGTCTTTTCCAAGCAGTTTGTAATTTACGCCGCTGATAACGGCCTCTTCAAACGCATTCGGCTCATACGCGCCTAGGATGGCACGTATGCGTGCCTCCAGCTCCGCATTGCCTGCCGCAACACACGCCGCACACACTTTCTCCAAAAGCTCGCGGTCATATACAAGGCTTAAAAGCGGTTCAATTTGGGATACTGCCTCTTCGGGCGAAACCGAGGATAAGAGCATGGAAGCATACGCCGTACATGCGGCGCCCTGCCCTGCGGCCACCTCTCGCCTTGCCTCGAAAAAGCGGATGCCCCATTTTACAAGGCCGCCCATTTCCATGAGCTGCAGAATTTCACCCGTATTTTGCTCTGTGGCATATCGGCAAAGATAGGAAAGCGCCAAAAGACCTTTGCCGCCGAGAAACGCACGAAGGCGCCGGCTGGCCGAAAGGTCATTCTTAAGTTCGGGGAACGGCCGCCCCGCCGCTTCCTGTATATGTAAAATTTCTTCTTCGGCGTATCCGAGCGCCGAAAGCGTCTCGCTATCGGCCGAAAGTGCCCGGATTTTCTCGACATCGCCTGCAATCAGCGCCTTTTCAAAAGCGTTGCCGCCCTCCAGCGGCGCCGCTTTTTCGTGCACGGCACGTGCGATAGCCTCAGCCTCTTCTCCGTATTTGCCGCCGGCGGCGAGAATGGCAAGGCGTACCTCGGCATCGCCGAAAATTTCAGGTGCTTTTTCTAAAATCGCCTTCGCTTCTGCCGCCTTTTCCAGCGCATCATAGGCGATAAAACCGGCACATGTCTGGTCAAAGGCCGCATTTTCCATATCCTGATACAAAAGCAGTACCTTTTCATATGCCTTTTCGCGCGCGTACACCAAAAGGAGCGCCGCGCGTGCGCCGCTTTCATTCCCTCCCTCCAAAAGGGTGCGCTCTACCACACGGCCGCGATTGCCTTCCATGCGCATTAAAATACAGGCGCGCTGCCACGGCAGTTTTGTGCCCATATCCTCCACAGACGGCTCGCGAAGCATTGCTTCAATTTCCTCTGCCTGTGCGTAGCCCATTTTCTGCATGCCCGCCGTATTTGCAGCAAGCTGGCGTGCTCTGTGCACATTGCCGGATAATACGGCCGCCTCAAACGCATTCGGCTGTACGCGGGGCGCATCGCGAAGCAGCGTTTCAATTGCTTTGCGTTCCCGCATCTCGTGCAGGCTTTTTAAAAGCTTATCAAAATAATAGCGGTTTGTAGAATGCTCTAAAAGTCCCGGATTCGACTCTAAAAAGGCTGAAAGTGCCTCCTCCCCTTCCACATACCCTATGGCGGTAGCGTAGGACTGCATATGGTCATACGGCTCTTCTCCTAAAAGGGACTCGTACTTTTGGTAGGTTTCGATCACTTTTTCATACGCCTGCATTCTTACATACGCACGCAAAAGCTCCAAAATAGCCGTTCCTTTTCGCGGGTCATCTTCTTCGATGGCGCGAATATACAGTGACACCGCAAGCTCCGGACGCATAAGGTCCTTTAAAAGGGAACGGTAGCGCATCGCGACAGAAAGAGGCTCCCGCTTCCAAGGATAGCGGAAAGCGATAGCGCGTGCGCGCACCTCTGCGGCCTCTTCCGCCGAAAGACCGGCTTCCGTATAAAAAGCAGGCCTTGCAAGTTTTTCAATAAGGCTCTCACGCGTGCCATTTTCAATTTCGAAAAGGAGTGCCTCGCCCTCTCGCGCGGCAGGCTCCTCTTTCCCTAAAAGAACCGTACCGAAAGAATCGCAAGAAGCGATTTCTTCATACGGAATCGTTTCCACGCCTGCAAGGGAAAGAAGCTCCACACCCTCCGCCAGCACACCGCGAACGATGCCCTCAAGCTCCTCTCCGTTTTCTTTTACAATATGGACTGCCTTTCCCATCATGGGCCCGAGCGCCCCGCAAAATGCCGCTTTTTTATCCGGATGCATAAAAAGCTCCTTCCCCACGCAAAATGCATGGCTTTAAAGTCGTTTTTCGACAAAAAGTTATATATAGTCAGTATAGCACACTTTATCAAAAAAGGCAATACCCGTTTGGGTATCGCCTTTTTATAGGTTTTCAGATTAGTCGCTCCAGCCCTCTCTTGCCTTGTACGTGGTGTGGAGAAGTTCGTGTGCAAGATGCGAGTTCGGCTTTCCAAGGAATTCGTCATACAGCGCTTTAATCTGGGGATTATTATGCGACTGGCGAAGCACCTGTCTTTCATCCTCGCTGTAGAGTGCCTGCGCTCTCTTTTCCTTGTACGTATCGAGAATATCATCGTCCTCATTCGGCAGGAAGCAGGAGCGAACAATCGGCTGACCGCCGCCGGCAATACAGCCGCCCGGGCAACCCATAATCTCGATGAAGTGATACTTCGACTTGCCTTCGCGAATTTCGTCAAGGAGAATCTTGGCGTTCTTCATACCGTGGGCAATGGCTACGTTTACGGTCTGGCCGTTAATGTCGAGAGAAGCTTCCCGTACGCCGTCAAAACCGCGAACGGCTTCGAACTTAATGGCTTCGTGTTCCTTACCGGTCAGCACAAAGTAAACGGTGCGAAGTGCTGCTTCCATAACACCGCCGGTTACGCCGAAGATAACGCCGGCGCCGGAGTAATCGCCCATAAGATCCTGGTCAAATTCTTCGTCCGGAAGCTTTGTAAAGAGCATACCTGCGCGCTTAATCATGCGGGCAAGCTCACGTGTTGTAAGAACTGCATCAACGTCGCGGATACCGTCACGCTGCATCTGGTCGCGTTCCTTTTCGTCCTTCTTCGCAGTACACGGCATGATGGAAACAACGAAGATATCCTTCGGGTCCAGGCCGTTCTTTTCTGCGTAGTAGGTCTTAAGAATTGCGCCCTGCATCTGGTGGGGCGACTTGCAGGTGGAAAGATGCTCGAGAAGGTCCCCATAATTATACTCTGCATAGTTAATCCATCCGGGCGAGCAGGAGGTAATCATCGGGAGCTTGCCGCCGTTTTGAATTCTCGACAAAAGCTCTGTCCCTTCTTCCATAATGGTAAGGTCAGCCGCGAAGTTTGTATCATATACCTTGCTAAAGCCGAGGCGGCGAAGTGCCGCCACCATTTTACCGGTAACAGCCGTACCTACCGGCATGCCGAATTCTTCGCCGAGTGCGGCGCGAACGGCCGGCGCCGTCTGCACAACGACGTGCTTACCGGCGGCAAAAGCAGCATCCACCTTGCTAATTTCCGATTTTTCCATGAGCGCGCCTGTGGGACATACGGAAACACACTGCCCGCAAAGGATACAGGGCGAGTTCTTCATAGAACGGTTTTCCGCCGGTGCCACAATCGTTCTAAAGCCGCGATTTTCAAAGCCTAAAATACCAAGACCGTGTGCGTTTTCACATCTCGCCACACAGCGACCGCAAAGGATACACTTCGAAGTGTCACGTACGATGGAGGGCGTGAGCTCGTCTACCGTAACGGGGGTCTTTGCCCCCTGATATCTGCCTTCACGTGCGCCGGTGATGTACGCAACATGCAAAAGCTCGCACTTCCCGTTCTTATCGCACTGCTGGCAGTTTTGATTGTGATTGGACAGGAGAAGCTCTACAGATGCGCGGCGAGCTTCCGATGCCTTCGGCGTGGAAATACGAATTTCCATGCCTTCATTTACAGGATATACGCAGGAAGCCACAAGGCCTCTTGCGCCGACTACTTCTACCAAACATACACGGCAGGAGCCATTGGAGCATTCGCCGTGATTAAATGCACACAGAGAAGGAATCTCATAGCCGCATTTTTTTGCAGCTTCTAAAATGGTGAGGCCTTCTTCAACCTGGTAGGAGACGCCTTCAATTTTAATATTTACTTTAGCCATTTCTTTCTCCTCCTATTCCTTACTTCTGTACGATTGCTTTAAACTTACAGGTGGCCATACAGGCACCGCACTTGACGCAGGCCTTCGGGTCAATCTGATACGAATTCAGCTTCTTGCCCGGGGCTTTGTAATCGGTCTGCTTAATGCAGTCTGCAGGACAGGCTCTTGAGCACATGCCACAGCCGATACACTGATCCTGGATAATGGTGTACTGAATGAGCTTCTTGCAAACCTTTGCAGGGCACTTCTTATCCACGATGTGTGCTAAATATTCATCTTTAAAGTGCGTGAGTGTAGAGATAATGGGGTTTGCCGCCGTCTGGCCAAGGGCGCAGAGGGAGTTTGCCTTAACGGCTCTGCCCAGCTCTTCGAGTTCCTCGAGATCCTGCATGGTACCGTTGCCTTCTGTGATGCGGGTGAGAATTTCGAGCATTCTCTTCGTACCAATGCGGCAGGGCGAGCACTTACCGCAGGATTCATCGCAAATAAATTCCATATAGAACTTTGCAACGTCAACCATGCAGTTGTCTTCGTCCATAACGATAGCACCGCCGGAGCCCATCATGGAGCCTTTGGCTACGAGGTTATCGAAATCAATCGGCTCGTCAAGGCTTTCTGCGGTGAGACAGCCGCCGGAGGGGCCACCCGTCTGAATCGCTTTGAATGCCTTGCCGTTCGGGATACCGCCGCCGATATCATAAATGAGCTCGCGAAGCGTTGTACCCATCGGAATTTCTACAAGACCTACGTTATTTACCTTACCGCCAAGGGCGAATACCTTCGTGCCCTTCGATTTTTCCGTACCGCATTCCGCGAAAGCAGCTGCACCTTCACGGAGAATGTACGGCACGCAGGCGAGTGTTTCTACGTTATTTACAATGGTCGGCTTCTGCCAAAGACCCTTAACAGCCGGGAACGGCGGGCGGGGACGGGGCATGCCGCGCTTGCCTTCAATGGAATTTAAAAGTGCTGTTTCTTCGCCGCATACAAAGGCGCCGGCACCGAGACGGATGTACGCGCGGAAACTAAAGCCTGTGCCTAAAATGTCATCACCGAGAAGACCCATTTCCTCCATCTGCGAAATGGCGAGACGGAGACGGTTTACAGCGATGGGGTATTCCGCACGCACATAGAAGTACCCTTCCGATGCGCCGATAGCATACCCTGCAATCATCATACCTTCCAAAACGGCGAAGGGGTTTCCTTCCAAAATAGAACGGTCCATAAATGCACCGGGGTCACCTTCGTCACCGTTACATACTACATATTTCTGGTCGGCTTCGTTTGCATAGGCAAAAGACCATTTGCGGCCTGTGGGGAAGCCTGCGCCGCCGCGGCCGCGAAGACCTGCTGCGAGCACTTCGTCGATTACTTCCTTCGGGTCCATGGAAAGGGCATGCTTCAGTCCCTTAAATGCGCCTTCGCCGATAGCTTCGTTAATATCCTCGGGATTGATAACGCCACAGCCATGGAGGGCGACACGCTTCTGCTTCTTATAGAAGTTAATGTCCTCCTGCTTGGCAACCTTTTCGCCTGTGTTCGGCTCTACATATAAGAGTCTTTCAATAATTTCGCCGCCCATAATGTCCTTTTCAAAGATTTCCGCAACATCCTCAACCTTTACAAGGCGGTAGAGTGTATCTTCCGGAAAAATCTTAACAAAAGGCCCCTGTGAGCAAAAACCAAAACAACCAACGATATTTACCGTAACCTTATCTTCGAGGTTGTTCTTCTTGATAAGTTCTTCGAATTTTGCCTTAATGTCCATAGAATTCGAGGACAGGCAGCCGGTACCGCCGCAAAGGAGAATTGCGCGTTTGCCGGAAGAACCATCAATCTTCTTTGTAAGTGCTTCTGTGCAACTGCAAATTTTAGCATCGAGTTCTGCAAATGTTTTCATTCGTTAGCACCTCCCATTGTGCGATATTCTTCTACAATCGGTGCAACCTTATCAACCGACAGCTTCGGATACACCTTGCCGTTAATCGTAACAGCCGGCGCGATGCCGCAAGCACCGATACATCTGAGTGCATCGATAGTGAACATACCATCTTCCGTGGTTTCGCCAGGCTGGATGCCGAGGATTTCAGAAAACTTGTCCATAACGAGCTGTGCGCCCTTTACGTAGCACGCTGTACCCATGCAGCAGCCGATAACATACTTTCCCTTTGGTTTCAACGAGAAGAACGAATAGAATGTTACAACGCCGTAAATTTCCGCAACGGAAATCCCGGTCTTTTCCGAGACGATTTGCTGTACATCCAGCGGAATATATCCGTATTCATTCTGAATGTCACTCAAGATCATCATAAGTGGTGTTTTTTCATTTGCGTATCTTTCGCAGATTTCGCAAATCTTTTTGACGCCTGCCTCACTAATATGAGCCATACTTCCATCCTCCTAAAAACATTTTCTGTGTTTTTACAAAACGAGTTTATACAACACTAATGATATCACATTTTTCACAAAAATCCAAACAATTTTTTATGTTGTTTTTAATATTGTTACAAATTGCATAATTTTTCACCGCGTTTTTCCATTTTTCGCCCGTTTCTTTCGGGATTTTGACGAAGTCGTATGCACGGTTTGTAAAAATATATGCTTTTCTCTTCTATGTACCCCTAAAAAAGAGAGAAAAAGAGGATGCAAAAGCATCCTCTTTTCGTTATTTTTCAATTTTTACGGCTGTCTCAATTTTAGCCGCCATGTTATCGAGGAAATCTCCCTCGAAATTCTCAATTTCGCCGGCATCACAGGCTGCAGCGAGCGCGGGGCTCATGGGAATACGCGAAACCGTGTCCACGCCGAAATTCTTTGCAAAGTCTTCGATATGGCTTTCACCAAAAATCGCGTGCTTGCCGCCGCAATCGGGGCATTCGAAATAGGACATGTTTTCTACAATCCCTAGTATCGGAATGGAGAGCATCTCTGCCATACGCACCGCTTTGCCTACAATCATACCTACAAGTTCCTGCGGCGAGGTGACGACCACAATCCCGTCAAGCGGCAGGGACTGATACACCGTAAGCGGCACATCGCCCGTTCCGGGGGGCATGTCTACAAATAAATAGTCCACATCCTCCCAGATAACCTCCGTCCAAAACTGCTTTACCGTGCCGGCAATAACGGGGCCACGCCAGACTACGGGGTCGGTCTCGTTCTCGAGAAGCAGGTTTAAGGACATCACTTCAATGCCGGTTTTCGTAACGGACGGCAAAATACCCGTTTCAATCGCGCGGGCCTTTTCATGAAGACCGAATGCCTTCGGAATAGAGGGGCCCGTAATATCGGCATCCAAAATGCCTGCTGTAAACCCTTTTCTCTGCAGTAAAACAGCAAGGGCTGAAGTTACCAGCGATTTCCCAACGCCGCCCTTACCGCTGACAATACCAATGACTTTCTTTACGCTCGCCATCGGATGGAGCTCTTCCAAAAAGCTCTGCGGTGCCGTGCGCGACGCACATTCACTGCTGCACGACGCACAGTCATGCGTACAATTTTCACTCATGCAAAACGCCTCCTTACTTTTCCTTGTTATCATATCATATTTTATAGAACCTGTCAAGCCGAGAACGCTTTTTGAAAAGGGGGAAATGAAAATTTTTCCTTTGTTACAATCTTGTTAAAACTGCGTGTTTTTTTCGTGAGAAACCCGCAAGGCGCCTTGACATTTCTATAGGTTCCCTCTATGATATATATTGTGATAAAATCTCTTTTTTATCATGCAAACTCTTTGCAAAGGACTGTTACCAATGATAAAACGAATACTTTCTATATTTTTATGTTTTTTATTTCTTTCCCTCCCCGTCTCGGCAGACTATGAAAGTGAGCTTCGCGCCTTTCCGAAGGCTTGGCAATCCGCTCTTTCGGCGCTGCATGAAAAATATCCCGAGTGGGTGTTTGTGGCCGTGCCTACGGGGCTTTCCTGGGATGACGTCATCGCGGCGGAAACAGGCAAAAAAAGCCTTGTGGAAAAATACTATAGTCCCCTTCTTCGCAACACGGGCGAGGGACACTATGCTCCCGATACAGGAACGTATACATATCACGATGCTTCCACATGGGTTTCGGCCTCGAGCGCGGTGGTGGATTATTTTATAAATCCCCAAAACTTTTTAAATGAAATCTATATTTTTCAGTTCGAGGCACTTTCCTATGACAAAACCTACCACACACTCGAAGGTGTGGAACTGATTTTAGACGGCACCTTCATGCACGAGGCGCTCATCTCCTACGTTTTGGCAGACGGAACGCTCGTGGAAACCGAGAAAACCTATGCCGAAGTGATTATGGAAGCGGCAGAAAAAAGTAGTGTTTCCCCCTATTATCTCGCCTCTAAAATTCGCACGGAAATCGGCATTTCGCCTTCGGGAAGCGTTACGGGTACATATCCCGGATATGAGGGCCTTTATAATTTCTACAATATTGGTGCCAATGACGGCAAAAATCCCATTGCAAACGGCCTCAACTGGGCAAGCCTCGGTAATTCCTACGGGCGCCCGTGGACAACGCCGGAAGCCTCTATCATAAACGGTGCCATCTGGATTGGGGAGCTGTATATCTCTAAAGGCCAAAACACCATGTATTTTGAGCGTTTCAATGTTGTGCCGGACAGTGGCTATGCGCTTTTCACCCACCAGTACATGACGAATGTGTACGGTGCGGCGGGGCAGGCGTACAGCACGTACCAAGGCTATAAATCCGCAGGCACGCTTTCCGATGCGAAGGTTTTCTATATTCCCACCTTTGAAGATATGCCCAAAGCGAATACGGATGTGGCCTTTGGTGCACTGGAAACTGTAAAGGGCACTTGCAACTACTCGGGCGGCGTAAATGTGCGCTCCGGCCCTTCTGTTTTGCATGATATTTGCGGGCGGCTTTCGTACAAAGACACCGTCACGGTTTTAGGCGGACGGCGAACAGACTCCACCGACCGCATGCACATGCTCGAAAACCCGTACTGGTATGAAATTCAAATCGGGCGTGTACACGGGTATGTAAGTGCCGCGTATATCGACCTTCTCCCCTCTGTTCTTTTGGAAGCCGGTGAAAAATTTTCTCTCCAAACCATTGCGGACGGCGGCGCAGGCAAGCTCTACTGGGAAAACACAAATCGAAACGTCGTTTCTGTAAATGAAAGCGGCACGATTACCGCGAAAAAGAACGGCACGGCCATTCTCCGTGCCTATACCTCGGGCGGCGGCATGGCGGCCGTTGCAGTTTCGGTTTCCGGGGCGTTTCATGATATGCATGACCACTGGGCACGCGAGGTAGCGGAGGAAGTAGCCGAAATGGGGCTCTTTACGGGCACGAGCGCGGATACCTTCTCGCCCGATACGCTTATGACGCGCGGCATGTATATCACCGTTTTGTCGCGCCTTTACACGCAGCTTGGCGGTAAGCTCCGCGGCGAAGTTTCAAGCCTGCCGTACCTTGATATTGACGCCTCTGCCTGGTATGCCAAGGCGGTAGCTTGGGCGCACGAAAGCGGCATATTGCCTTTTGAGGAAGGCGCGATGTTTAGCCCCT
>JAZNJV010000085.1:0-2385 GCA_045578225.1 Clostridia bacterium
TAAATACTTTTTTTAGAAGAATACAAAAGGCGCCGCGCAAAATGTGCAGCGCCTTTCCAGACTGTCGAAAAACTCGCTCTACCGCAAGAATATTTTTCATAAACACTATGTGTATCCGTTTTCCACCCACAAAGAAGTATAAATTGAATAACGTAAATTCCTTGAGAATCTTCATCGCTTCTTGCTTTTTACGAAATCGTTCTCTGCCGTACCATCGTACGCCGACGAAAACGATTTCGCAAAATATATCTTCGTTTTTCGAAGCCTTCATCAGCGTGTCGATGAAGGCTTTACGGGACTTTTTTACATTCCCTATAAAAGAGAGGCACACAGTAGCGTAATTCCTGTTTTCGGCTCCACCATGCCAAGCTTCATTTTGTAATCCATCTCCCGTATCTTTGTGATGGCGTAGGAGAGCCGCGCGCTCGTCGTACGGGAGGCCGCTTCCACCGTTTTCTTTGCCAAAAACGCCGACGGCATACGAAGCGCATCTACGATTTGGGGGTAGGGCACCTTATCATCAAGGAGCGCACGGGCGTGCGCGGTAGACATAAAGTTTGAAGCGATAATCGAAAGAATGCGTATCGGCTCCGTCTGCATTTCCCAAAGGTCAGAGAGGGCAGAAAAGGCCGCCTCGCGGTTTTGCGAGAGGAGTGCGTCAGTTAATATATACTCCTTTGTCAAAAGCGCACGCACGAGAAGCTTTTCCACATCGTCCCTCGTAATTTCGGGGCGCGTGCCCGCATGGGCGATGAGCTTTTCCAGATGACTCAAAACGCCGTGCATCTGTACGCCGGCCGCGTCCAAAAACGCGTCCAGCGTATCTTGCCGCATCGTTTTTGCGTTTTGCTTTAGGAGCTTTACCACCCACGCACGAAGATCCGCGCGCGACCGATAGGCAAACTCTACGGAAAGGCCAATCTTAGAAAACGCCTTGAAAGCGGCGCTTCGTTTGTCGAACTTATCCTCTATGGCTACAAGATGCACATACGAAGGAAAGTCTAGAAACATCTCGGCAAACTGCGTCTTTCCTGCGACGTTTAAGGTGAAAATTCCCGTATCCTTTAAAACAATCAGCTTTTTCTCGGCCATCATCGGGGGTGTACCGATGGCGGTCATAATCGTTTCGGCGCTGGTGGCGCCTTCAAATACGGTGTAGTTGAAGGTTTCCATCGCCTCGTCTACAAGCTTTGCCTTTAAAAGACCCACATAGTGGCTTTTTAAATACCGTTCTTCACCGAAAAAGTGAAAGGCGGGGGCCAGATTTCCCGTTTTCAGTTGTTCTTTTAAGGTTTGATAGCTCATAATTTAAAAATGCACAGAGGGGGGCGCGCCCCCACTCTGTGCCTTTCCTTACAGCATTTGGTTTATGCGGTATATGTGGATGCGGAAGTGCTGCCGCCATGTCCTGTCCAGTTGGTGTGGAAGAACTCGCCTCTCTCCTTGTCGAGGCGTTCATAGGTGTGCGCACCAAAGTAGTCACGCTGTGCCTGGAGAAGGTTTGCCGGAAGCTTTTCGCAGCGGTATCCATCGTAGTAAGAGAGAGCCGTGCTCATAGCCGGTACCGGAATACCGTTCGTCATAGCAGCTGCGCAAACGCGACGCCAGCCATCCTGTGCCCCGTCGATGATTTCCTTGAAGTAGGGATCGAGGAGCAGGTTCGTAAGTGCCGGGTTCTTATCAAAGGCTTCCTTGATTTTACCAAGGAATACGCTGCGGATAATGCAGCCACCGCGCCACATGAGAGCGATGCCGCCGTAATTGAGGTTCCAGCCGTATGTCTTTGCAGCGGCACGCATTAAGGTGTAGCCCTGTGCGTAGGAAACAATCTTTGCAGCAAAGAGAGCCTTTCTGATATCGTCAATAAATGCCTTCTTGTCGCCTTCGAATTTCGGAGTGGGACCTGTGAGAACCTTCGATGCGGCTACGCGCTCTTCCTTAATAGCGGAGAGGCAACGAGAGAATACGGCTTCGCCGATGAGCGTAAGCGGCACACCTTCGTCAAGTGCGGCAATGCCGGTCCACTTACCGGTACCCTTCTGGCCTGCAGTGTCCAGAATTTTGTCCACAATGGGAGCACCGTCCGTATCCTTAAATGCGAGAATGTCGCGTGTGATTTCGATGAGGTAGCTGTCAAGCTCGGCTTCGTTCCATTCGGCGAAAACTTCGTGCATTTCGTCAGCCGTCATGCCGAGGTAGTCACGCATTAAGTGGTAGGCTTCGCAGATGAGCTGCATATCGCCGTACTCAATGCCGTTGTGTACCATTTTTACGAAGTGGCCTGCGCCGCCTTCGCCAACCCAGTCACAGCAGGGGGAGCCGTCTTCAACCTTAGCGCAGATCGCCTGGAAAATGGGCTTTACATAGGGCCAAGCTGCGGGAGAG
>JAZNJV010000086.1:0-3143 GCA_045578225.1 Clostridia bacterium
TAATCCCGAAGCGGAAATCTCCCGTCAGGATCTTATGACGATTATCGCACGCGGCATGTCTCTTTCGGGCGCCGGCGCTGACCTTTCTGCTTTCTCCGATGCAGGCCAGATTGCAGACTATGCAAAGGATGCTGTAGGCGCAATGGTTCTCTCGGGCCTTGTAAAGGGCAACGCAGATGGCACCATGAATCCCCTTGGCAACACCACCCGCGCAGAAGCAGCAGTCATCATGCAGAGAATCCTCAATAAATAAAGAACAGCTTATAAAAGAAGGTACGGCATTTGCCGTACCTTCTTTTTGCTTTTGCAACATTTTCCTTGCATTTTATATGTGAATCGTGTAAGATAAAAATATAAACTATCGCACAAAAAAGAAAAGGAGAGAGGAAAATGGTAAAAAGACTATTCGCAATTTCCCTTGCTCTGTGCATGCTCGTAAGCCTTGGCATTACGGCCGTGGCAGAGGAAAATATGGTAATCCTCGCAAAGGAAGAACCGCAAAAGCACGTATCGTATGTACCGATGCCGGAAGGCAGTGAAGAACTTCTGAAAAACAGAAGCTTCGAGGAAAAGGACGAAAACGGAAATCCGCTGCACTGGGAAGCGTATAACGGGGGCTTTAAAGTCGATAACGAATATATTTCCGTTGTAAATGAAGACTCGTTCGACGGTAACACCCATATTTCCATCCAGGGAAAGAATAACCCGTGGGTTCGTCAGCTTATCTACCGTCCCTTTAAGAAGGGCGAAGTGTACCAGCTTTCTGTCTGGACGAGAATTCCGGAATCCGGAAAAACCGGCTTTAAGCTGGAATGGCACGATAAGGAAGACGCCTACATGGGCGGCAATAACTCCGAAAGTCAGGATAAGGCAACGGGCGATAAATGGGTACAGTGGGTGTACCACATGACCGTCCCGAAGGATTGCTACCGTATTACTTTCTACACCCGTAACTTCAAAGCAAGCGGCAAGGTCGATATTGATAATGCAAGCTTCTATAAGATCAAAGACCCTGCAGCTGTCTTTATTGACACCGACGAAATTTTCTACTACACCGAGGATGCCGAAAAAGGCTATTTTGGACATGCAACAGGCACATTAAACCTTGAATCGTATCCCGAAATCGAAGGCGCTTTTGTCACCTTCCGCATTAAAGATGGCGACAAGGTTGTAAAAGAAGAAAAGAACGTACCCACCGTAGACAACGTAGCAAAATTCCACTTCCCGATTTCCGTCATGACAGAAGAGTGGAGGGAATATACGTTTGAAGCTGTCGCAGTCGCAGCAGACGGCGCAGAGCTTGCCAAAAATTCTCGCCCGATTTATAAGTATCCGCGTCCTACGTATCTGAACGAAGAAGGCAACGTGGTACTGCCTGACGGCACTGTGGAGCACCAGTCGCTTTGGTATCATGTCAATGTGGAGGATTACGAATCGCTCGCGAGTGTCGGCGGTACCGTTGTGCAGTCTATTTTTGAAGACTATGAAGGCATAAAGAAATGCCTTGACGAAGCAGAAAAGTACGACATCAAGGTTATGATGCGCCTTTACTGCAATATGAAGCCGGCGGCACATCCGGAAAACATCGAAAACACCACAGAAGTCATTTCAAAGCTTAAGGACCATCCAGCACTCATGGGCTACATGGTTATGGACGAGCCGGGTTCCTATTTTGCCGATAAGCCGGAATATTTCGAAAATTCCTATAAGCTTATCCGCTCGCTCGACCCGCATCACCCCGTATACCTTGTAGAGGCACAGCTGGATAAATACGAGCAGTTTCAGAAATATGTAGATATTTTCGCCATTGACCCGTATCCGGATCTCGAATCCTACAAGGAAGTTCATCCCTTAAGCTATGTATATTTCCGCACCACAGCGGCGGCCGAGCAAACTGAATTCAGAAAACCGATTTGGACTATCAATCAGGCATCAGTATTCCGTGAATGGCATCCCGATAACGGGGATATCCGCAATATGTTCTACCAGACACTATTTGCAGGCGCATCGACGGTCGGGTATTACTCTTTCTCCGATAATATTCATACCTTGGATGCGAGCAAAGTGGAGAAGCGGCAATATTATCACACAGACAGGTATGACGATATGAAGTCCTTCTACGATACAACGGAAGATGAAGAGGCGTATGCCCACTTTATCCACCGTCAGTATCCGATTTTTACGGAATATACGACCGAGCAGTATGATATCAAAACCCAAACGCACATTCCCGGCTCGTACCATGTAAGCTCGTATGTAAAAGACGGCGCAGTATACATGTACGTCATTGCGGCGGAAGAAGAGGCGAAATGCAGTATTCCGCTTCAGAGTGACGGCGGCGCAGTTTCCATCGATGGCTTTAAAGCTGAAATTATCTATGGCGGTACTGGAGCGATAGAAGGTAGCGGTACACTCGAATTCACCCTTCCGCGCCACGGGGCATACCTCTTTAAGATTACCCCGACCGAAGCGGTAGATTTCTCTGCACTGAAAGTGTCGAAGTACAGAGACCTTTATATGGTGCCGTGGGCGGCCGAAGCAATTCGAAATCTCGAAAGCCAAGGCATTGTGAATGATTATTCTCCCACGGGCTTTGCTCCCTCGAAGAACATCACTCGTGGCGAACTCGCCTACTTCCTCGTTCGCACATTAGGTCTTACGGCGGAAACAACCGATACCTTTGCAGACGTAGAGCCCACGGCAGTATACGCCAAGGAACTCGCTGTCGGTCGCGCTCTCGGTATTCTTAAGGGCGTAGGCGATAACAAGTATAATCCCGAAGCAGAAATCTCCCGTCAGGATCTTATGACGATTATCGCACGCGGTATGCAGCTTTCGGGTACGGGCGCAGATCTTTCTGCTTTCTCCGATGCAGGCCAGATTGCAGACTATGCGCGTGACGCTGTAGGCGCTATGGTTCTCTCGGGCCTTGTAAAGGGCAATGCAGACGGCACGATGAATCCCCTTGGCAACACCACCCGCGCAGAAGCTGCAGTTATCATGCAGAGAATTCTCGAAAAGTAAAAAACAAAGCACAGAAAAAGGCACGGCAAATTTGCCGTGCCTTTTGTATTGCGCATTTTGTAAGGAGGGGGGATAGGCCACTTGGGAAAAGTATGTTTTTGTATGGGAATTTATTGACA
>JAZNJV010000087.1:0-15514 GCA_045578225.1 Clostridia bacterium
GCCAATCATGTGCGCGAGCTTTTCTGCACCGAAATAGAGAACGGCACTTCCTAAAGCGCCAAGACAGAGTAAAAAGAGAAGGCTCACGCGGAGAATGCGACTAACTTCCCGCGTTTTCCCGAGCGCCGTACTTTCCGAAACCATTTTCGATACAGCCACAGGAAGGCCTGCGGTGGCGAGCACAAAAAGCCATGTATAAATGGTATAGGCATCAGCAAAATGGCCCATACCTTCTTCACCGATTAAATATGTAAGCGGAACTTTAAAAGCGAGACCGATTACCTTTACAAGAAGGTTTGCGGCCATTAAAACGGCAGCGCCGCTAATGAAGGAAGACGTTTTCTTTTCCTGCATGCTAAACTCCTTTTTTATATTATGAATTTACTATATTCTGAATTTTGTGTAAGTATTCCAGAGATTTTGGCGTAAGCTCCGTATGATGGCGGACAAATGCTTCCGCGAGGGGCGCAAGCTCCAACGCAGCATCTCCGCCCACGTGGTCAAGCGCGGTTTTTAAAGACTTTTCTGCATAGCCGCAAAGGAGCGTACGGGCAGCGGGCGAGAGAGGTGGCGAGGCACTACAGCCTTCGCAAAGAAGACCACCGTGCATGGGCGAGAAAGAGATAACATTTTCCGCACCGCAGCGAACGCACCCGTCTGTGTGCGGTGCAAAGCCGGCCACGCACATCAGACGAATTTCGTAAAGTACCTTTAAATCTAAAGGTGCTTTCAGGTCATTTTCAAGATAATACAGCGTATTTAAAAGAAGCCGTACAGCTTCCGAAGCATCGGTACCTTCTGCAAAAAGAAGGCCTGCAAGCTCGGAAAAGTATACGGCGTACGAAAGTTTTTCCACGTCTTCCCGAAGATGGTAAAAGGAAGTGATGGGGGCGGCGCTTGAGAGGCTGTACATCTCTCCACGCGGCAAAAGCACAAATTCGCCGTAGGAAAGAAGTGTACATCCTTGGTGCATAGGATTTTTGGGGCTTTGCGCACCGCGCGCCCATATACTGATTTTACCAAGCTCAGGACTCAAAACGGAAAGAGCCAGACTGCTGTTTTTCGCGCGGCTCGCCCGTAGTACGATACCTGTCGTTTTCAGCGGTTCCATATAGTGCCTCCGCTTCCTTGAATTTCATATACATTTGGGGGTCGCCCGTTTTGCAAAATTGTTCCCAATAGGAAATGAGCATTTCTATCACCGTCGCTTTCGGTGATATTGTTTGCTAAATGCGGGCGGATTATAGGTGGCAAAAACTTACTCTTTGTCAGAAAAGCCGAGTGTTTTTAGCATAGAGCCGCTGTTTCGCCAGTCATCCTTGACTTTTACAAAAAGCTGCAAAAATATTTTTTTGCCGAAGAAGGCTTCTGCCTCTTCGCGCGCTGCGGTGCCCACGCGCTTTAGCATGGCTCCGCCGCGGCCTATGATAATGGACTTGTGAGAAGCCTTTTCACACACAATGTCCGCTAAAATACGGCAAACCTTCTTCTCGTCCTTCATTTCCATAATTTCTACAGCCGTACCGTGTGGAATTTCCTGGTCGAGATATGAAAGAAGCTTTTCGCGAATAAATTCGGCCATAATTTCCCGCTCCGTCTTATCCGTAATCATATCGTCCGGATAGTACATGGGGCCTTCCATGAGAAACTTTTCAAGCTCAGAGAGAAGAATTTCCGCGCCGTCTCCCGTTTTTGCGGAAAGCGGTACGATTGCAGAAAAATCAAACGCTTCCGAGTAGGCCGCAATCTGCGGCAGAAGTGCTTCACGCGTCACACGGTCAATTTTGTTAAGGCCTAAAACGGCCGGAATCTGCTTCTTTTTCAGTTCTTCTATAATGCGTGCCTCCGGCTCGCCAAAGCCGCGCACGGCATCAGCCATTAAAAGGGCAGCGTCTACCGAGCCGATAGCGCCCATGGCCGCATGGTTCATATAATCCCCAAGCCGCGTTTTCGGGCGGTGCACACCGGGGGTATCCACAAACACCATCTGGTATTCCTCGCGGTTTAAAATCCCGAGAATTTGGTTACGAGTCGTTTGCGGTTTTGCGGTCGTAATCGCAATTTTTGCGCCGACCAATCTGTTTAAAATAGTGGATTTCCCTGCGTTGGGACGTCCCACAATGGCAATAAAGCCGGATTTAAAATTTTCCAAAGCCGTACCTTCCTATCTCTAAAATTGTATTCGTTTTCGGCGCATGTGCACGCTCTCCACCAGTGAAAGCGCCAAAATACTTGCCAGCATGTTGGAGCCGCCATAGCTTACAAAGGGGAGGGGAATGCCGGTAACCGGCAAAAGCCCAAGGCACATGCCTATGCTTTCAAAAATGTGTGCAAGTAGCATAAAGCCGACACCTGCGGCCAAAAGTTCACCAAATCCGTCGCGTGCCTCGGAAGCAATCACAAAGCACCGCGCGAGCAGTAGGAGAAGCACTGCCACGAGTAGCACAGTTCCCCACATGCCCATTTCTTCGCCGATAACCGCGAAAATAAAGTCCGTTTGTTTTTCGGGAAGGTACCCATGCTGGGTTTGAATGCCTTGTCCGATGCCGCGCCCAAGCACTCCGCCCGCGCCAATCGCAATTTTAGATTGCATGACATGGTAGCCGGAGCCGAGGGGGTCAAGCTCGGGATTAAAAAATGTGAGAATACGGTTTTTCTGAAAGTCTGCAAGCCAGAAAAACCAGGCAAGCGGCGCGAGTATGGCGAAAAGACCGCCGGCCGCTGCGAAATACTTAAGGCTGAGCCCGGCCATATACAAAATGCCCAGAAAAATCACAAGGAACACAACTGCCGTACCAAAGTCCGGCTGCAAGAGCACAAGGCCGATTAAAAGACCTGCGTGCAGGCATAAAAGCAGTAAAACGGGCGGGCGGTTTATCTCTTCCCGTACGGCATCTGCGTGCTTCGCAAAGGAGAGAATAAACCCGATTTTCGCAAGCTCCGAAGGCTGAATACCCACGGGCCCGAGGCGAATCCAGCCGCGTGTACCTACCTCTTCGCTACCGGTACCGATGAAAAGAACAACGAGCAGAATGAGTGCACTGCATATATAGATGTACACACCGAGTTGACCGAGCAGGTCATAGTCCACACGCACCAAAAGAAACATGAGCAAAACGCCAATCGAGAAAGCGGCAATTTGCACAATCAGAAAACGGGAGGACCCCAGACTTTGTGCGGAACTGGCGATGGCCACAAGGCCTATTATAAAGGCAATGCCGGCACAAATCAAAAGGTACGGGTCCATCTGTGCGATAAGACGTGGTTTTCGGTTATTCAAACAATCACCTCTTTTATTTTACAAGGGGGCAAAGGTCGGCCTCCGTAATTTCTAAAAGCTCCGTCAAAACAGAAAGACGCTCCATAAGTTCCCCGTAGTTTTCGGGGTTATGGCAGTCCGAGCCGAAGATGAATTTGCAACCGCATTCCTTTGCCGTTTCATACACGCGGAAAAGCTCTCCGCGGTGCATGGAGCGCATTGGGTACGCGGCGAAGGCGGAAGCGTTAATTTCAATCGCTATATTCTGATATACCGCATCGGCAAATAAATCCTCAAGGCGGTCGTCCGAAATGCGGAAAAGCACCTCGTCAAAATCCTCTTTGTTGCCGTAGGGGAAGAAGGGATGCGCGATGGCGGTAATATATTTTGCCATAGGATGCTCCACGAGAAGGGAGAACCTGTCGCAAAGTACGTCCGCAAGCTTTTTCGGATCACGTCTGACCGAATCTTCAATGACGGCTTCGTGCTGCGAGTGCGAGTGCACAGCAAGCACATAGTCGAGACTTTTTGCCGCCGCCTCGGAAAGACCTAACACGCCGTTTTTATCTAGTTCAGCTTCACAGCCGCGCAAAACGCGAATGCCTTCCGTTTTCGGGATTTCCATTTCTAAAATGGACGCCATATCCTGCCCTTCATAGAAGGCATTGATGGCAGGGGAAACCGCGGTATCCCAAACATGGTTTGAAAAGCCAATGGTTTTCATACCGCGTGCCTTTGCAAGTTCAATATATCGTGCGGGCGTTGCCTCGGCATCACCGCATCGCGAAAGATTCGTGTGTACATGTAAATCGTGCAGAATATCCAAAGTAAATCCTCCTGTCAAATCAGATAACGAGTGTCAAAATTTTTGCGGGCATGTCGCCGAGGGCAATCATGCCGTGCGGATAGGAAGAGTCATAATACACCGAGTCACCGGCTTCTAAAATTTCTTCCTTGCCGCCGATGGTGATTAAAATTTTTCCTTCCAGACAGTAGTCAAACTCCTGCCCGCGGTGGATGTTCGTTTGCGGCTTTTCGTCTCCCTTTCTGGGGTCTACCGTAACGAGAAGGGGAAGCACCTTGTTGCCTGCAAAATTGTAGGCAAGATGCTGATAATCATACTGTTTGCTGCGTTCAATGCTGAGACCTTTGCCGTTTCTAACTACCTGGTAAATGCGAAGCTTTGCATTATTGCCGGATAAAAGCTCATATACTTGAATGTTAAAGTGTGCAGCGGCATCCGATAAAAAGCTGATGGGCATGTCGGAAGTACCGCTTTCATATTCGAGATAGGTTTCATGCGGAATGCCAAACCGCGCAGCCATTTCGTGCGTGGTGCATCCTTCTATTTCACGCAGCTCGCGGATTCTAAGAGCTACCTTCTTAATATCTTCATTCATACAGAAAACCTCCCATATAATTTTATTTTATAAGTATATCATACCCACAAATAAAATGCAAATCTCTTCTATTAAAAAAATGACAAAAAAGTAAAAATATAAGAAAACGGAAGGAAAAGTGAGGAAAATGAAGAAAAAAATGTATTTTCAAGGAAAAACGAGAGAAAATAAGTGTTGAATAACTGCAAAAATGTGGTAAACTTAACTCTGTTAGCACTCACAGGGCGAGAGTGCTAACACTTCAAAAACATACAGGAGGTTTTTAGTATGACCATTAAACCGTTAGCAGATCGAGTTGTAATTAAGATGCTCGAGAGCGAAGAAACAACAAAGAGCGGCATCGTTTTACCCGGTGCTGCCAAAGAAAAGCCGCAGATGGCAGAAATCGTTGCAGTTGGCCCCGGCGGCGTAGTAGACGGCAAGGAAATCGTTATGGAAGTCAAGGTGGGCGACCGTGTTCTTATGAGCAAGTACGCCGGCACAGAAGTTAAAGTTGACGGCGAGGAATACATTATCCTGCGTCAAAGCGATATCCTGGCAAAGGTTGACTAATCAATAAGGAGGATTTTAAAAATGGCAAAGGATATTTTATTCGGCGAAGAAGCCAGACGTGCACTGGAGCGCGGTATTAACCAGCTGGCAGATGTAGTAAAGGTTACACTCGGCCCCAAGGGCAGAAACGTAGTGCTCGATAAGAAATTCGGCGCACCGCTTATTACGAATGACGGTGTTACCATTGCAAAAGAAGTAGAGCTTGAAGACCCGTTTGAAAATATGGGTGCACAGCTTGTAAAGGAAGTTGCTACAAAGACAAACGACATCGCAGGCGACGGTACAACTACCGCAACGCTTCTTGCTCAGGCTCTTATTCAGGAAGGCATGAAGAACGTAGCTGCAGGCGCAAACCCGATGATCGTCAGAAAGGGCGTACAGAAGGCTGTAGATGCTGCTGTTGCCTATGTACAGGGCGCAAGCGAAAAGGTAAAGGGCAAGGAAGATATCGCACGCGTTGCCGCAATCTCCGCAGCAGATGAATCCATCGGCGTTCTCATTGCAGACGCTATGGAAAAAGTAACGGGCGACGGCGTTATCACCGTAGAAGAATCGAAAACCGCAGAAACCTACAGCGAAGTTGTAGAAGGTATGCAGTTTGACCGCGGCTATATCACGCCGTACATGGTAACAGATACAGAGAAAATGGAAGCTGTTTTAGATGACGCTCTCATTCTCATTACCGATAAGAAGATTGCGAACGTACAGGAAATTCTTCCGATACTTGAGCAGATTGTGCAAGCCGGCAAGAAGCTCCTCATCATCGCAGAAGATCTCGAAGGCGAAGCTCTTTCCACTTTGATTGTTAATAAGCTCCGCGGCACCTTCACCTGCGTTGCTGTTAAGGCTCCGGGCTTTGGCGACAGAAGAAAGGCCATGCTCGAAGATATCGCAATTCTTACAGGTGCACAGGTAATTTCCGAAGAAGTTGGTCTTGACCTTAAGGAAGCTACTATCGACATGCTCGGTACTGCAAGACAGATTAAGGTACAGAAGGAAAACACAATTATCATTGACGGTGCAGGCGATGCCGCTGCCATCCGTGACCGTGTTGGCCAGATTAAGAAGCAGATTGAAGAAACCACTTCTGATTTCGACCGTGAAAAGCTGCAGGAAAGACTTGCAAAGCTTTCCGGCGGTGTAGCGGTTATCAAGGTTGGCGCAGCTACGGAAACCGAAATGCGCGAAAAGAAGCTTCGCGTGGAAGACGCACTTGCCGCAACGCGCGCAGCTGTAGAAGAAGGCATTATCCCCGGCGGCGGCACAGCTTTCGTAAACGCTATGGATGATGTTGCAAAGCTTATCGAAACTCTCGAAGGCGACGAAAAGACAGGTGCATGCATCGTGCTCAAAGCACTCGAAGCACCGGTTCGTCAGATTGCATTTAACGCAGGCCTTGAAGGCTCTGTTATTATCGACAAGATTAAGTCGAGCGCCAAGGGCATTGGCTTTAATGCCTTAAAGGGCGAATATGTAAACATGCTCGAAGCCGGTATTGTAGACCCGGCAAAGGTATCGAGAAGCGCACTGCAGAATGCTGCAAGCGTAGCTTCCATGGTACTCACCACAGAAAGCCTTGTTGCAGATAAGCCGGAAAAAGAAGCTCCGGCAGCACCGAATATGGGCGGCATGGGCGGCATGTACTAAAAGAAACGTAAAAAGGCTGTTGCATAGGCAACAGCCTTTTTGTTATGCTCGCTTTTTTCGAAGAACAGCCAAAAGGAGCGTGATAAGCGGCAAAACCATTTCAAACACCCCGAAAATATAAGAGCCGATATGGCGGAACCATTCAGGGAGTGTAATGCCGGTGCGGAAAAGATAGAGCGCCAGCAAAACGGCAATCACGGAAACGAGGGTGAGCGCGCGCCCTCGTTTTTGTATGGGGCGCCCTATTACATCTTCTATGCAGCGGATAATGGCACAGAAGAGAACGCTCAGCTTAAATACGCGCATCGCAATGAGCGTAAACGCGAACACAATTTCAAGGCGCGAGAAAATGTCCATAAGATTGATAAGACGAACGGCCTCATATGTCGGCTCGGTAAGATAGGAAAGCGCCACGCCAAGGCTTGCGATATCACGCAAAAATGTAAGAATCAGATACAAACTGCCAAGAAGAAGTCCCCAGAAAAATCCCTTTTGCACATCGGCTTTTTCGTCTTTGTAGGGAAGCAGAAACAGAAAAACAAGAATTTCGCAAAAAGGCGCCGCCGCGAGCACAAAAGAAGCTTTCGCATATGCACTCGGCTCCAGTTGTAAAATAGGCAAAAAGTTTGAAAGCTCCATGTTGGGGAAAAGCAAAAAAGAATTTGTGAGAAGAGCAAGCGTCATAAAAACGAAGAAAAGAAAGGCATTCCGTAAAACAAGGGTAATACCGCCGCGCGCGGCAAAGGCACACGTACACGCAAGAAGCGCCAAAACAACAAGCATAGGCGTTTCCGTCATAATGTATCCCGTGAAAAAATCGCCCAGGTTCCGTAGGCTTACCGCTGTAAACAGGAAACAGAAAAAAAGATACAAAACATTTACGAGTTGCCCAATGTGCCGCCCGTATACCTCTGTGTGCATTTGGGGGAGGCTTCGCGTGGGAAAACGGCGGGCGAGGGCTGTATATACGCAAACGACCAAAAGACTGAGCAAAAGCGCCAAAAGTGCGCAAATCCAAGAATCTTGAAACGTAATTTGCGTGATGAAAATCGTAAACAGAGAAGAGCCGCCGATGAAAGCGGCGATCCCGAACATGAGCTGATTTGTGGAAAACATATGTGCCTCCTATTTAAGCGGGACGCCAATGCGTCCCGAAGAATCGAGCTGCGTTTTCACTTCAATACGCACGGGTAAATCATAGAAGGGAAAATCCTTCATTTGTTCCCAACGGTTTGGATGCTTTTTGTATACGATATCGGAAAACCCAAAGACATCTGCGCGAAGCTCCTTTGATTTTTCGAGACAGGCGCGGATTTCGCTCTCAATTTCTCCTGCGAACGCCGCCAGCAGTTTTTCAACGCCCTCAGGGGTTGTAAAATCCTGCTTTCCACGCTCAGAGCCGATTGCGCCTTTTGCCGAAGCGCGAATCACCATACAAATTTCGCCGTTTTCATCGATTTCGGGAGAAACGCTGCCTGAGGCGCGAATGACCTCAATGCCGACGCGGTTCTCCTCCACCGTAGCCATCACAACGGCCTGCTCCACGGCGTTCGCGGCCCAAAGATAGCCGCGCGTCTCTTTTGGGTCGAGTTCCCCTATCATTTTGTCGTTCGAAAATACAGCCGTTCCGGACATGTGCAGAACTTCCTCGCCCGCACTTTCCTCGATTTTAATGATAGGGATGAGGGGGGCACCGCGGTCTGCGGCGAGGCGATTCATAAAGTCGAGTATGGTGACGGTCATGCCCGTAGAGAGCTGCTGTTGGGCATTTATCAGGTCGTTGATGTGAAGGGCAGGAATGCTTTGAAATCCCGTTTCTGTTTCCAAAACATCGGCCCCGCGCGTGTGTGAAATCAGAAGATGCATGTCGAGCCTAAGCTCGTGGTCACGAAGAAAAAAATCCATATAGTTGCCAAGGCCACGCTCGGCGGTCTCGCGCCCGAAAAGAACGACATAATTGTGCGCCATATAGAGCTTGGCGCCGGACTTTGTAACAGAGGCGCGGATGGAAGGAAAAACATATTCGCCTTTTGACGAAAGGTTTAAATATGGCTTTTGTTCGCCCCCTCCACCCCCGTTTTCACTGGCAGAAGCGATAGTGCGCGTGTTGGCAATCTGGGCGGTGATTTCAATTTCATCGTCCTTTTCGCCGCTATCTACCGCAAATCCCATAACAATTGCGATTTTGCCGATTTCACGCTTATTCCAGCAGCCGCTGAGTGTTGTGCATAAGAGGATGCACATAAAAGAAAGAAAGAATTTTTTCATATAAACTCCTTTCAGGGTTTCCGGCGGCGCGGATTTCGTGCGGCAAGGGAAGAGGGGCGCGTGAGAAGCCAGCGGTGCGGCAGACGAAAGAGCGCGTCCTTGTTATCAGGCAAATGAAACGGGGAGAAGGGGGAGAGATATGGCACGCCGAACGAGGTGAGGGATGTGAGATGAAAAAGCAAAAGTAGAATGCCGAGCGCGAGACCAAGCCCCCCAAATGTGCCGGCGAGAAGAAGGAAAATAAGACGAAGGACCATAGAGGTATTGGCTTGCGCGGGCGTCGCGAAGGCGGAAACGGCCGTAATGGCCACCGCAATCACCATGGGCGCCCCGATGAGACCGGCAGACACGGCAGTTTCGCCGATAATAATGGCACCTACCATACTGACCGCCTGCCCCGCAGGACGCGGCAATCGTATACCGGCCTCCTTTAAAATTTCAAAAACAATAATCATAAGGAGCGCTTCAATAACGGCCGGAAATGGCGTATTCCCTTCGGCGGCGGCCATAGAAAGAAGAAGCTCCGTGGGGATAAGCTCTTGATGAAAAGTCGTTAGCGCCACGTAGAGGGGAAGCGCAAAAAGACTAATTAAAAAGGCAATGCACCGCACAATGCGCAGCATAGAAGCGAAAAAAGGCGCAATATAATAGTCCTCGGCCGTCTGAAAGGTTTCCACAAAAAAAGCGGGAGCGGTGAGTACATACGGCGAGCCGTCTACAATGACGGCCACGCGCCCTTCCAGGAGCTTTCCGGCCACGGCATCCGGCTTTTCCGAGTTTGCAATGGTCGTGAAAAACGGAGAGCCGCCGTCTCCAATATACTGCTCAATATAGCCGGAATCTAAAATGCCGTCTGTATCAATGGCCGAAACACGTTTTTTCACTTCTTCCACAAGACCGGCATCCGCTATGTTTCGCACATAGGCAATCGTGATTACGGTGTTGGTTTTGCGTCCGAGCGTTACGGTATCAAAGGTTAGAAACGGGCTTTTGATTTTGCGCCTAAGGAGTGCGGTGTTGGTACGAAGGTTTTCCACAAAGCCTTCCCGCGGGCCGCGGAGAACGGATTCTGTTTGCGGATCCTCGATGCTTCTTTGCGGAAATCCCTTTGCATTTATAATGAGCGTTTCCGAAAAGCCGTCGATCAAAACGGCGGCGTCCCCTGACAAAACGCCCTCTGCAAGGGCACCGAAGGAGGAGGCAACGCGGCTTTCGCCGGCTGTCATGTAAAGACTTTGCACATCTTCCATAGACCGCGGCCCGCGTCCGCCGTCCTCGCCCAGGAAGGCGCCGTACATAAGGGGTTTTACGATTTCGAGCGCCAGGCGGTCGGCACGCGTCAGCCCGTCAATACAAATCATGGCGGCTTCGGCACGCTTTTGTCCGAACGTAAAGCGGCGGATGATAATGTCGTTGCTTTCGCCAAGCATGTTTTGTGTGATTTGCAGATTTACCTCGAGGTTTTTTTCGATTTTCGTATTTTCAAAGGGCGTCTCATCAATGCCCGGGGCGTCTTTTCGCGAAGTGTACGCCGTTAAAAGAGAAACCAGATTTTTCATATTTGCTCCTTTGGGAGAGTGCTTTTTGCTAGTTTCTCAAAAAGCTGTTTTTTTATACAGACTTCGGCTATAAAGACCGAAAAAACGGGAAAAACAGAAAGAAGAGGATGAATTTATAAAAAATTTTAGAAAAAAGCTTGACAAAAAGCATATCTTTGTGGTATCATATCTCTTGCGTCGTGAAGCGCTGGTGTAGCTCAATTGGCAGAGCAGCTGATTTGTAATCAGCAGGTTGCGGGTTCGAGTCCCATCACCAGCTCCAGACATTTGGAGGGGTTCCCGAGTGGCCAAAGGGGGCAGACTGTAAATCTGTTGTCAGTGACTTCGGTGGTTCGAATCCACCCCCCTCCACCAGAAAAAGCTCTTGTCTTGCGACAAGGGCTTTTTTCATAGAAGTTTGTCTTTTTGGGGAGAGGCGATTAGCCGCCGAGGAAAGGCATCAACGTGCAAGGGAAAGTATAGAAGGAGCAATGCCGATTGGCTGCACGCTGATGGCGGTTGTTCCTTTTATTTATGGGAGAATGCAGCATGAATGTCAAAAAGTTCTTTAAATGCTTACTGTTAATACTCTTAGCCGCACTTGCGGTTTTTGGTGGCATCGCGGCCGCGTGGGTTACTACAAATCCCTTTGCCGCAGGCGACCATGGCGATGCGATTTCCGAGATTGGAGCTGACGGCATTGTTAATTTCCTTATCGTAGGGAGAGATTCCGTAGGCGAGAATACGGACGTTATCATGGTAGCTTCCTTGCAAACAAAGAGCAATAAGCTTTCCATTTTATCCATTCCGCGCGATACGCGTGTAAACGTAAACGGCAATCGCAAAATCAATTCCGTATACAGCTATGCAGGCGCCCGCGGCATGAAGAAGGAAGAAACCCTTATTGAAACGGTTTCCACTGTATCCGGTCTTCCTATTCACTATTTTGCGATTGTAAACTTGCGTGCGTTCCGCGAGATTGTGGACGAGCTTGGCGGCGTTGAATTTAACGTAACACGCCCGTATGATTATGATGACCCGTATCAGGATTTACATATCCACATCCAGCCGGGGCTGCAGATTTTGGACGGGGAAAAGGCCGAAGGCCTTATTCGCTACCGTCACGATTATGCCATGGGCGATATTGAGCGCGTGGGCGTGCAGCAGGCGTTTATCTCTGCGTTTCTCGAGCAGAAGCTGCAGATGCGCTATATTACGAAGATTTCTGCCGTATACGATAAGGTTACGGACTATGTAATCAGTAATCTTAAGGTAAGCGATTTGGTAGGCTATGCGAAGGAACTTTTGGGCTGTGAAATGGAAACATATCTGCTTCCCGGCACCACAGGCACATCGGACGGGTATTGGGTTCAAAATGATGCTGAAACTAGGGCGCTTATCCGCGAAAAATTTGGATATACTGCCGAAAACTGAAAAAGTGCTTGCATTCTATAAAAAGTTAGTTTATAATATAGTATGTTCATGTAGGAGGGATAAAATATGCGTAAATTTGTTAAAATTATAACTATAGTTTTATGTCTTACTGCATTGCTCGCCACCGGTGGTTGCTCTTTTGAAAAGGATCCGGGCGAGCCGAAAACGGTTATGCCGACAAGTACGGTGGAACCAACAATCTATAGGGAGGGCGAACCGGTGTATATTACAATCACAATGGCAGACGGCGGCGTTATGAAGTTTGATTTGTTTCATGACAAGGCCCCCAAAACAGTTGAAAACTTCGTAAACCTTGCAAAAGCAGGTTTTTACGATGGTCTTACCTTCCACAGAATTGTGAAAGGATTTATGATTCAGGGCGGGGACCCGGAAGGAACGGGCTTCGGCGGCTCTGACACTAAGATTCCCGGCGAATTTGCTGCAAACGGTTTTCCGGAAAACAACATTCGTCACATCCGTGGCGTAATTTCCATGGCACGTAGCCAGGATCCCGACAGCGCAAGTTCCCAGTTCTTCATTGTACATGAAGATTCTACTTTCCTCGACGGGCAGTATGCCGCATTTGGCGTGCTTGTGGAAGGCGAGGATGTACTCGATCGTATCGCAGATACACGCGTATACGGCGAAACCCCTGTGGCCAAACCGGTGATTCAATCCATCACCGTGGAATAAAATAAATGGAGGTATGGCAAAATGGCAGTAAAAGTAGGTATTAACGGATTCGGCAGAATCGGCCGTCTGGTTTTCAGAGCGGCAATGGAAACGGGCAAGGTTGAGATTGTTGGTATCAACGATCCCTTCATTGATGTAGACTACATGGTTTACATGCTCCGTTACGACACAGTTCATGGTCAGTTCAAGGGCGATATCGACGTTAAAGACGGCAAGCTCGTTGTAAACGGCAAGGAAATCGCTGTATACGCTGCAATGAACCCGGAAGAAATCGGCTGGAAGGAATGCGGCGCTGAGTACGTTGTAGAATCCACTGGTGTATTCACAACTACAGAAAAGGCTTCCGCTCACCTTAAGGCAGGTGCAAAGAAGGTTGTTATTTCTGCACCTTCTGCAGATGCTCCCATGTTCGTTATGGGCGTAAACCAGGACAAATACACAAAGGATATGACGGTTATTTCCAACGCATCCTGCACAACAAACTGCTTAGCACCGCTTGCTAAGGTTATCAACGACAACTTCGGTATCATCGAAGGTCTTATGACAACTGTTCACGCAACAACCGCAACCCAGAAGACGGTTGACGGTCCTTCCAAGAAGGACTGGAGAGGCGGCCGTGGCGCAGCTTTCAACATCATCCCCTCTTCCACAGGTGCAGCTAAGGCTGTAGGCAAGGTTATTCCGGAACTCAACGGCAAGCTTACAGGTATGGCTTCCCGCGTTCCGACAGCAGACGTTTCTGTTGTTGACCTTACCTGCCGTCTTGAAAAGGCAGCAAGCTACGAAGACATCAAGGCTGCTGTTAAGAAGGCTGCTGATGGCGAACTGAAGGGCATCCTCGGTTACACTGAAGACAAGGTTGTTTCCTCTGACTTCATTCACGATGCACGCACCTCTATCTTTGATGCAGATGCAGGTATCAGCCTCAACGACAACTTCGTAAAGCTCGTATCTTGGTACGACAATGAATGGGGTTATTCCAACAAGGTTGTAGACCTCATTGCATATGCTGCAAGCGTAGACGCAAAATAATTTGCCACAAATTTGTGTGCATAAAAAAGGGCTGCCGTATGGCGGCCCTTTTTGTGCTCGGGGGATTGACTTTCTATAGGAATTCGGCTATACTAAAAGGGAGAAAACGGAAACGGAGATACGAAATGAGAAAAGCAGAACTACTGGCTCCCGCGGGAGATTTAGAACGCCTTCGTGTGGCAGTTTTATATGGCGCAGATGCCGTGTATATTGGTGGGGAGGAGTTTTCTATGCGCACAGCGTGCGATAACTTCACGCCCGAGAATATGAAGCGCGGAATTGACTTTGCTAAAGAGCACGGCAAAAAGGTGTACGTGGCGCTCAATGTCATTATGCGCGAGCGTGACCTCGATATCTTGCCAAGATATGCCGAAAGCCTTTATAAAATGGGCGCAGACGGTGTTATTGTTTCGGACCTTGGCGCCTTTAGCATTATCCGAAAGGCCGCACCGCTTCTTCCTGTGCATATCAGTACGCAAGCGAATATCACAAATGCCGAAACCGCACGCATGTGGCACGATATGGGCGCGGAGAGGGTAGTCCTTGCCAGAGAGCTTTCCCGAGAGGAGGTTCGTTCTATCCGCGAAAATACGCCCCCCAGTCTTGAACTTGAAATGTTTGTGCACGGCGCGATGTGTGTTTCCTATTCGGGTAGATGTTTACTTAGCAATTATCTTGCCGGCCGCGATGCGAACCGCGGCGACTGCGCACAGGCTTGCCGCTGGAATTATGCGCTTGTGGAGGAAAAACGGCCCGGCGAATATATCCCCGTGGTTGAAAACGAGCGCGGGACGTATATCTTTAACGCCAAAGACCTCTGCCTACTCCAATATCTCCCTGAAATTATCGAAAGCGGCGTCTCAAGTCTTAAAATCGAAGGGCGCGTAAAAAGCGAATACTATGTCGCGACAGTTGTAAACGCCTACAGACGCGAGATTGACAGATACTATGAAAATCCTGCAGCGTATAGGCTTTCTCCTGAAAGCCTTGAAGAGGTCTGCAAGGTAAGCCACCGCGTGTATAGCCACGGATTTTGGACGGGGGATGCCGAGGAAAACCGTCAAAACCAATCCTCATCTTCGTATATCCGCGAGTATCAGGTTGTGGGTATGGTAAAAGAAACAAAGGAAGGCTTTTTGTATTTTTCGCAGCGGAATAAATTTTCAGTTGGAGATACCATCGAGGTGATGACACCCTCGGGGGAAACCTATGCGCACACAATTTCCGAAATGTATGACGGAGAGGGGAACGCGATTGAGAGCGCGCCACACGCGACGATGACGGTGCAAATCCCAATGCGTGGGACGTTTCCGCCGTATTCCATGGTGCGCCGGAAAATACAGTAATTTTGAATATTTTATAAATTTTACTTGACATTATTGTTAAAATTTAGTATACTGTTAGTATCGCGTGAAGCTAAGATGGCGAGCCGTGTGCCGTCATTTCGAGGAGGTAGGGAATGCAAAACGAGATGCGTCCGGAAAGCCTGGAGGCTTTGAGCGATGAGGTGCTCGCAAAGCTTTCGCAAGAAGGCGACGATGAGGCCATGGAACATCTGCTTTCCAAATACCGTGCGCTCGTGCGCCGGAAGGCAAGAACGTATTTCCTGATTGGTGCAGACCATGAGGATATCGTGCAGGAAGGCATGATTGGCCTTTTCAAGGCAGTGCGAGATTACAAAGAGGATAGGC
>JAZNJV010000088.1:0-13949 GCA_045578225.1 Clostridia bacterium
CGTAACCTTAATCGGAATATGTGTACTCTGGCCACCGTACATCTTTCTGCCCACAACGCGCTTTGCATACTGTACCGGAATTCTGCGTTCGCCGTTATTGAAGAGAACAACGAGACCGATAATGAGTACTGCAAACACGAGGATTAACAGGACTGCAAGGTAGTTCTTGGAATCGCCGCCGACAAATGTCTGCCAAATGGCCATTGCCATGTGCGGGATGCGAGAAACGATACCTGCGAAGATAATCATGGAAATACCGTTGCCGATACCCTTTTCTGTGATTTCTTCACCGAGCCACATAAGGAAAGCTGTGCCTGCGGTAAAGCTCAGAACGATTACGAAGAACGTAAATACGCCCGGGTTTGCAACTGCACCAGCGTTGTTCAGACCAATGTAAAGGCCGGCAGCCTGTACAAAAGCGAGTGCAACGGTGAGGTATCTCGTGATTTTACTAATTTTCTTTCTGCCCTCTTCCCCTTCCTTACTAAGGCGTTCGAGTGCCGGAATGGCAACGCTCAAAAGCTGAATGATAATGGAAGAGTTAATGTAGGGAGAAATACCCATTGCAAAAATGGTTGCCTGGCTGAACGCACCACCGGAGAACATATCCATAATGTTGAAAATAGTGTTTCCGCCTTCCTGAACCCAGGAAGCGAGTGCTGCGCTATTGAGCCACGGCACGGGGATTACGGAACCAAAGCGAAAAACAACGAGAAGCAATAACGTGTAAAGCATTTTCTTGCGGAGCTCAGGGATTCCCCAAGCATTCTTCAGAATCTTAAACACTTATATCACCTCGGCCTTTCCGCCTGCGGCTTCGATTTTTTCAGCAGCGGTCTTTGTGAAACGGGCTGCTTTTACGGTCAGCTTCTTGGTGAGTTCACCACGACCTAAGATGACAACGCCATCCTTTGCTTTGCTGATGATTTTCTTCTCGCACAGTGCTGCGGCTGTTACCTCAGCGCCATCCTCGAATTTATTCAGCTCGCTAACATTTATCGAAACATACTGCTTTGCAAATATGTTTGTAAAGCCTCTCTTCGGCAAACGTCTGTACAAAGGCATCTGGCCGCCTTCAAAACCGGGACGTACACCGCCACCGCTTCTTGCGTTCTGGCCCTTATGACCTCTGCCTGCTGTTTTGCCGTTACCTGTACCTGCACCACGGCCCTTGCGCTTGCCTTCTGTCTTGCTGCCCGGTGCGGGACTAAGTTCGTACAGCTTCATAATACCTACACCTCCTTCTTTATGCTTCTTCAACCATCAATAAATGTGATACTTTATTGATCATTCCTCGAATCTGAGGCGTATCCGCATGTTCTTTCACATCGCGAATTTTTTTCAAACCGAGCGCTTCTACTGTTGCGATCTGATCCTTCTTGCAGCCGATTACGCTCTTTTTCAGGGTAACCTTGAGTTTAGCCAATGCAAACCCTCCTTTACTTACAGTTCTTCTACTGTCTTGCCACGAAGACGTGCCACTTCCGCGGCGAATTTAAGGTTCTTGAGACCTGCAATTGTTGCGTCTACAACGTTCTTTGCATTGTTGCTGCGAAGGGACTTTGTACGTACGTTCTTAACGCCTGCAAGTTCCATAACTGCACGAACGCCGCCGCCGGCGATAACACCGGTACCTTCTACAGCCGGCTTAATCAGTACGCGACCTGCGCCGCATTCACCGATGATTTCGTGCGGAACTGTGCCGCCGTCCACCAGCGGAACAGTAACCATGTTCTTCTTTGCAGCTTCAATCGCTTTGCGGATTGCGTCCGGGATTTCAACTGCTTTGCCGAGACCGCTACCTACGTGGCCGTTTTCGTCACCGACAACAACCAAGGCTGTGAAACGGGAGTTCTTACCACCCTTAACAACCTTCGTAACACGGTTGAGGCAAACTACTTTTTCTTTGATATCTAATGTTGTGGGATCGATTCTGTCTGCCATAATGTCCCTCCTTCTTAAAATTCCAGACCGCCTTCGCGAGCGCCTTCTGCAAGTGCTGCGATACGTCCATGGTAAATGTAACCACCACGGTCAAAAACAACCGCCTTGATGCCTTTTTCCAAAGCAAGTGCTGCAACACGCTTACCAACTTCGCGAGCAGCATCGGCATTGCCGCCGTAACCTTCAAAGCCCTTATCCAAGGAAGAAGCTGCGGCCAGCGTTACACCCTTCTCATCGTCGATGATCTGAGCGTAAATATGATTCAGGCTACGAAATACGTTTAAACGCGGACGCTGTGCTGTGCCGACGATATTGCGACGGATACGTCCATGGCGCTTAATTCTCGCCTTATTGCTAGATGGCTTGTTTATCATCTCTTACTGCTCCTCTCTTAACCCTTGGCTTTACCGGCCTTACCCTCCTTGCGGCGGATATGTTCGGTTGCATACTTGATACCCTTGCCCTTGTAGGGTTCCGGTAATCTCTTTTCGCGGATATTAGCCGCTACGTGACCTACGAGCTGCTTATCAGCACCCTTAACAATGATCTTGTTCGGGGTAGGTACTTCGATTTCAATGCCTTGTACTTCGTCCATTTCCACCGGATGAGAATAACCGAGGCTCAGGACGAGCTTTTTGCCCTGCATCTGTGCTCTGTAACCAACGCCGTTGATTTCCAGTTCCTTCTGGAAGCCTTCTGTAACGCCGGTAACCATGTTTGCAAGAAGCGAACGTGTGAGGCCGTGCAGTGCTTTATGTTTCTTTTGCTCAGAGGGACGAATGATGTTGATTTCGCCGTCCTTCATCTCAATCTTCATTTCCGGATGAAGCTGCTGGCTGAGCGTCCCCTTGGGGCCTTTTACTGTAACGTCATTGTTCGGGCCAACCTTAACGTCAACCCCTGCCGGTACAGCAATAGGCATTCTACCTATTCTTGACATTGCGTCTCACCACCATTTCTTAAAATTACCAAATAAATGCCAAAACTTCGCCGCCAACGTGCATTGCGCGTGCCTTCTTATCGGTCATGATGCCTTTCGAAGTGGACACGATTGCAATACCGAGACCCTTGAGTACGCGCGGGATCTCGTTGTGACCTGCGTATACACGCAGACCGGGCTTGGAAATTCTGATAAGTCCGGACAATACCCGTTCTTTGTTTGCACCGTACTTCAGTGCGATACGGATAACGCCCTGTTTGTCATCATCTATAATCTGATATCCTTTGATATACCCTTCTTCATTCAGAATCTCAGCGATTGCTTTCTTCATATTGGAAGCGGGGATATCGACAGTTTCATGCCGTGCGGAATTTGCATTTCTGATACGTGTCAGCATATCAGCAATGGGATCTGTCAACTGCATGGTACTACCTCCTTTTCCGTAGCTTTAAATTACCAACTTGCCTTTTTTACGCCGGGAATCTGCCCTTTGTATGCCAATTCCCTGAAGCAAATACGGCAAATGCCGAACTTTCTCAGGTATGCGTGGGGTCTGCCGCAAATCTTACACCGTGTGTATGCTCTTGTGCTGTACTTCGGTGTGCGCTGCTGCTTTAAAATCATGGATTTCTTTGCCATTTTTTATTCCCTCCCCTCAGTTTTTGGCAAACGGAGCGCCCATAAGTGTTAAAAACTCACGTGCTTCTTCGTCGGTTTTGGCAGTCGTAACAAAAATGATATCCATGCCTCTTACCTTATCTATCTTATCATACTCGATTTCCGGGAAAATCAACTGTTCCTTAACACCCATGGTGTAATTACCGCGGCCGTCGAAGGAATTGGGATTAATGCCTCTGAAATCGCGAACGCGGGGAAGCGCTACATTGAAGAGTCTGTCTACAAACTCATACATCTTGTCGCTTCTAAGCGTTACCTTGCAACCAATGTTCATGCCCTGACGGAGCTTGAAGTTAGCAACAGACTTCTTTGCCTTTGTAACTACAGGCTTCTGACCGGTGATCTTTGCCAGATCGCCGCAGGCAGCTTCGATTGCCTTCGGGTTTTCCTTTGCCTCACCAAGACCTATATTGATAACGACTTTCTCAAGGCGCGGGATTTGCATCGGGCTCTTGTAACCGAACTTAGTCATCAAAGCCGGTGCCACTTCTTCATTGTACTTAACTTTCATTCTGGACATTTGCATTCCCTCCTTTCACTAGTCGTTAAAGGTTTCATTGCAATGCTTGCAAATTCTTACCTTCTTGCCGTCTTCCAACACTTTTCTTCCGATTCTGGTCGGCTTATTGCACTTCGGGCAAATGTGCATAACCTTGGAAGCATAAATAGCTGCTTCTCTCTTAACAAGGCCGCCAACTTCACCCTGCTTGCGGGGCTTTGTATGCTTTGTTACCATACCTACGCCCTCTACAATAACCTTACCTTCCGAAGGAAGCACTTCTAAAACCTTACCGGTCTTATTCTTGTCAACGCCGGCAATGACCTTAACCATATCGTCTTTCTTAATATGCATTCTGTGCCACCTCCTTACAGTACTTCCGGTGCCAAGGATATGATCTTCATGTAATCCTTGTCACGGAGCTCACGGGCAACCGGGCCAAAAATACGGGTACCTCTGGGGTTCTTGTCATCCTTAATGATAACAGCCGCATTTTCGTCAAACCGGATATAACTACCATCGGGTCTGCGCAGGCCTTTTACCGAACGAACGACAACGGCCTTTACAACATCACCCTTTTTTACAACACCGCCGGGCGTCGCTTTCTTAACAGAAGCTACGATAACGTCGCCGACGTTTGCATATCTTTTCAATGAACCGCCAAGACAACGAATGCACATGAGTTCCTTTGCACCCGTGTTGTCGGCTACCTTGAGCAGCGTTTGCTGTTGAATCATTTGCGCTCACTCCTTCCGTGCGATTATCTCGCCTTCTCTACAATCTCAACTAATCTCCAACGTTTATCACGGCTTAAGGGTCTGGTTTCCATAACCTTTACCTTATCCCCTACACCACATACATTCTCAGCATCGTGTGCCTTGAGTTTGTATGTTCTCTTAACAATTTTTCCATAAAGCGGATGCTTTACATGGTCTTCAATTGCCACAACGATGGTCTTATCCATCTTATCGCTGACAACCATACCAATTCTGACCTTACGTGCATTTCTTTCAGTCATTTCGCTTCCTCCTTTCATTAAACGGTTTCGCTCTTAAGCTCTTGCTCTTTGATGACCGTCTTAATCCGTGCAATCGTCTTCTTTACTTCTGCGATTCGCATCGGATTCTCCAGCTGGTTGGTAGCGTGCTGAAAACGTAAGTTAAAAAGCTCCTTCTTGAGGTCCTGCAGCTTATCCTGCAGTTCTTCTATCTTTAAATCACGGATTTCATTAACTTTCACTCGAATCACCCTCCGTTTCCTGGGCCTCGCGGGTAATGAACTTACACTTGATCGGAAGCTTGTGCATAGCAAGACGCATAGCTTCGCGGGCAGTTTCTTCACTTACGCCGCCAATTTCAAACAAAACTCTACCGGGCTTTACAACTGCTACCCAGTATTCAGGCGAACCTTTACCGCTACCCATACGAGTTTCAGCAGGTTTTTCTGTAACCGGTTTATCCGGGAAAATCTTGATCCAAACCTGACCGCCACGCTTAATGTAACGCGTCATAGCGATACGAGCAGCTTCGATCTGGTTAGAAGTGATCCATGCCGGTTCCAGTGCCTGCAGGGCAAAATCGCCGTATGCAATCTTGTTACCGCGAAGTGCAGCACCTTTCAGTCTGCCGCGCATAACTCTTCTGTATTTTACTCTTTTAGGCATTAACATGTTTCTTGCCTCCCTCCGCTTTGGGTGCCTTCTTGGTCTGGGACAGGACTTCACCTTTGTAAATCCATACCTTTACACCAATTTTGCCGTAGGTCGTATCTGCCTCATAGAAGCCATAGTCAATGTCCGCGCGAAGTGTCTGCAGCGGAATTGTGCCTTCATGATAATGCTCTGTACGGGCAATTTCTGCGCCGCCCAGACGACCGGAACAAGAAGTTTTGATACCCTTTACGCCAAGACGCATTGCGCGCTGCATGCAGGATTTCATAGCTCTTCTGAAGGAAGTTCTCTTCTCGAGCTGTGCTGCGATGTTTTCTGCAACGAGCTGTGCATTGGCATCTGCATTCTTAACTTCTACAATGTTGATGTTTACCGACTTTGCGGTAAGGGCTTCCAGCTGGCCCTTCAGCTTATCAATGTCTGCACCGTTCTTACCGATAACGATACCCGGCTTTGCAGCATGGATAAATACTCTGATTTTGCCGGCATCCTTTTCGATTTCTACGCGTGCGATGCCTGCAGCAAACAGCTTTTTCTTAATAAAATTTCTGATCTTCTGGTCTTCAATCAGATAATCGGCAAAGGAGCTGTTATCCGCGAACCAGCGCGAATCCCAATCCTTGATAACGCCAACTCTAAGACCATGGGGATTTACCTTCTGACCCATGCGCTCTCCTCCTTACTCTTTCTCCGAAACCACTAAGGTGATGTGGCTCGTTCTCTTTCTGATTCTGAACGCCCTGCCTTGTGCTCTCGGCTGGATACGCTTTAAGGTAGGACCTTCGTTGGCATACCCTTCAGTTACGTACAGCTTGTCGGCACTGAGACCAAAATTGTTTTCGGCATTGGCTATAGCGGAATTCAGCAGCTTAATCAAAAGTTCGCTGGCCGCTTTGGGTGTATTGTTCAGGATTCCTATCGCCGTACCGACAGGCTTATTTCTAATAAGATCAATAACAAGCTTTACCTTACGCGGCGAGATTCTCGCATGGCGCAGTGTGGCGCTTGCAGATGTTCTTGCATCCATAGATACCCTTTCCTTTCGCTTCTTTATTTGCCGGTTGTTTTCGAACCTGCATGACCCTTATACGTTCTTGTCGGCGCGAATTCGCCGAGCTTATGACCTACCATATCTTCTGTTACATAAACGGGTACATGCTTGCGACCGTCGTGTACAGCAATTGTATGGCCTACCATTTCAGGGAATATTGTCGAACTTCTCGACCAGGTCTTAAGAACCTTTTTGTCGCCGCTTTCGTTCATTTCGATAACGCGCTTTAAAAGGCGTTCCTGGACAAAGGGTCCTTTCTTAACTGATCTACCCATGTGTTAATCCTCCTCTCAATCAGATTACTTCTGATTCCGGCGTTTTACAATAAACTTGTTAGATTCTTTGTTCTTCTTTCTGGTCTTAAGACCCAGCGCCGGCTTGCCCCACGGTGTTACCGGACTCGGCATACCGATAGGAGACTTACCTTCACCACCGCCGTGGGGGTGGTCATTCGGGTTCATAACAACACCGCGAACGGTCGGTCTGATACCCATGTGGCGCTTACGGCCAGCTTTACCAATAGAAATGTTTTCATGGTCGATGTTACCAACCTGGCCGATGGTAGCCATGCAGTTGATACGAACCATTCTAACTTCGCCCGAGGGGAGACGTACCTGTGCGTACTTGCCTTCCTTAGCCATCAGCTGTGCGCTGTTGCCGGCGCTTCTTACGAGCTGACCGCCCTTGCCGGGAGAAAGTTCGATGTTGTGAATGAGAGTACCTACCGGAATGGAGCTGATCGGGAGTGCGTTGCCGGGCTTAATGTCGGCTGTTGCACTGGAGATAACTACATCGCCATCGGTAAGACCTAAAGGAGCAATGATGTAGCGCTTTTCGCCATCTTCATACTGAAGAAGAGCGATGTTTGCGCTTCTGTTCGGATCGTATTCGATACCGATAACCGTTGCCGGCATATCCATCTTATTGCGCTTAAAGTCAATAACTCTGTATTTCTGTCTGTTTCCGCCGCCACGATGACGAACGGTAATTCTGCCGTATGCATTTCTGCCGGCATGCTTCTTCAAAGGTTCAAGCAAAGAACGTTCCGGTTCTTTCTTGGTGATCTCTTCGAAGGCGGATACCGTCATAAATCTGCGTGCGGGAGAAGTAGGTTTAAATTTCTTTACTGCCATTTCAATCCCTCCTAAGCTTATACAAGACCTTCAAAGAACTCAATGGTCTTACTGCTTTCTGTGAGCTTTACGATGGCTTTCTTCCAGTTGGCTCTTCTGCCTTCGCTTCTGCCCATACGCTTAATTTTGCCGAGAACGTTCTGGGTTGTAACCTTGTCAACCTTAACGCCCGGGAAAATTTCTTCGATCGCCTGCTTGATTTCTACCTTGTTTGCACTGCGTGCAACTTCGAAGGTGTACTTCTTATCCTGCAGCTGATCCATACTGTTTTCCGTGATAATCGGACGAATGATAATATCATGTACGTTTTTCATATTATGCGTAAACCTCCTCCAGTTTTTCTACGGCGTTTTTCGCAATAATAAGCTTGCCATGATTGAGAATGTCATACACATTCAGCATACCTACATACGAAACGTCTACCCCGTAAATGTTTCTTGCGGACAGATAGAGGTTATCGTTCTTGTCGCATGTAACGAAAAGTGCCTTGCCTTCTACGCCGAGAGCGCTCAGCATGTTTGTAACCTGCTTGGTCTTGATGGCTTCGAGCTCGAGAGATTCCATAACCAGGATTTCGTTTTCCTGTACCTTGGAGCTGAGAGCCGAACGCATTGCAACGTCCTTAACCTTTTTATTGATAGAGAATCTGTATTCTCTGGGCTTCGGGGCGAAAATGATGCCACCCTTAATCCACTGTGCCGCTCTGGTGCTACCCTGTCTTGCACGACCGGTACCCTTCTGTCTGAAAGGCTTTGCGCCGCCGCCGGCAACTTCAGAACGAGTCTTTGCACTCTGTGTGCCCTGTCTCTGGTTTGCGAGATAGTTCACGATAACGCTGTGCAGGACTGTCTTATTTACTTCCTGACCGAATACAGCATCGGACAATGTGATTGTGCCCGCTTTGCTGCCATCCATCTTATATACATCTGTTTTAGGCATGTCAAATCCTCCTTCCCTGGTAATTCATTATTTTTTAACTGTATCTTTAACCGTTACGATGCTGCCGCGTGCGCCCGGAACTGCACCCTTAACGAGGAGGAGATTTCTTTCGGAATCTACCTTAACTACGTTGAGGTTCTGAACCGTTACACGGTCAACACCCATATGACCCGGGAGCTTCTTACCCTTCATAACCTTGGACGGTGTGGAGCAAGCACCCATGGAACCGGGGCCACGATGATACTTGGAACCGTGTGCCATAGGACCACGGTGTGTGCCGAAGCGCTTTACGGTACCTGCGTAACCTTTACCCTTGGAGATGCCCGTTACATCGACCTTGTCGCCTTCTGCGAAGATTTCGACGTTCACTACATCGCCCGGATTCATGTCACCGGCGCCTGCGAGACGGAACTCACGAAGCACACGCTTTGCTGTAACACCAGCCTTATCAAAGTGTCCCTTTTCCGGCTTTGTTACCTTCTTGTCCTTCTTTTCACCAAAGCCCAGCTGTACGGCCTCATAGCCATCGGTTTCCACCGTTTTCTTCTGTACAACTGTGCACGGGCCTGCTTCAATTACCGTTACGGGAACGAGGCGGCCTTCAGGGGTGAAAATCTGTGTCATGCCAATTTTCTTACCAATAATTGCCTTGTTCATTGTTTTTCCTCCTTTTGGTTATTGGTTGACGTGTTTCGCCAACATTTACCGCGCGTCCTTGCCGACAAGCTTGATTTCAATGCTTACGCCGGCGGGCACTTCCAGACGTCCCAGAGCTTCCACAGTTTTGTTTGTGGGATGCAGAATGTCGATCAGTCTCTTATGCGTGCGCATTTCGAACTGTTCGCGGGAGTCCTTGTACTTGTGTACCGCTCGAAGAATGGTGATGATTTCCTTCTCCGTGGGGAGCGGTACCGGACCGGATACTGTGGAACCTGTACGTTTTGCGGTTTCCACGATCTTCTCCGCCGCCTGATCGATGAGCGCGTGCTCATACGCCTTCAGACGAATCCTGATTTTCTGTTTTGCTGCCATAATCTCGCCTCCTAATTTTTTTCGCTGTCGCGGCTTTTTGCCGCATTCTCCATGCCGACGAGAAGAACCGTACACTTTGCCGTGTGTGTCATGTTTTTACAAACATAAACCCGGACATACTTCTATCCGGGCACAAATAAGCACAAAAAGACTTTCTTGCGAGTTCTTTCTTATACTTAGTGTACAGTGACTGTCGCCCAATTTCAAGAATCGGACATTCTCCACGGAAAAACCCGGGGCACGCCCGGCAACCTCCCGCTTCATCGTATGCCATGTCACAGCACATGATACTATATCACACTTTTTTGTCAATTGCAAGCTTTTTTTGAAAATTTTTTATTTTTTTCGTCACTTTTCTTTTGCGCACAAAAACGCCCTGCAAAAGCAGGGCATTTTTCGTTACAGAATGTATACAACAGCCTTGCGGACGCCAAAGCTTCGAACCTCCGCAGGGGTGTTAAAGAAAAGGTCAATACGGTTGCCATAAATGCCGCCACCCGTATCCCCTGCCACACAGTAGCCATATGTCCAGGAACCATCAACCGCTTCCACATACAGCCTTGTGCCGAGCGGAATGACAGACGGGTCTACCGCAATCACACCGGGGCCTGCCTTCATGCCACTTGCCGTGATGCCATAATACGGGTCGCCCGGTCTTTTGCCGCAGCTTTCGTATGTGAGGTCATACGCATATGCGGTACAAGTCAGTTTCTTTTTATAGGTAAAGTTTTCCCCTTTTGCCGTTTGCACGCTGCCACCGCCCGAAGAAGATGCGGTGCTTGGCTTTGCAGTTGCCTTCGGGGTTGTTTTTGCTGCTGTCCCTTTTTCGATGATTTTGTTTACGGGCTTCCGGGTGATTTCAGACGAAACAAGTTCTCTCGAAACCTCTTCCCCGTCATGGAGTACAACGGAATAGGTATTCGTGCGCACCCCGTTCTTTCCGGCCTGTGCAATTCTCGTCTTCCCTTTTACAAGAGCCGATGTCGTTTTTTCTTCGATTTCGTAGCCAACGCTTTCCGTATCCGTCACTGTCTTTTTAGTGACACGTACAAGACGAACCTCGAGCCCGTCCGAAAGCGGAGTCTCCATCGCGGGCTCTGTGAAATCCTCTTCCGAAAGACTCAGCCCCATCGCGGCAATCATCTCGCTTACAGAATTCGTAAGTGTGCTCACAATTTCTGTTTTTCCATCACCCACGAAAGTGATGTTTTTAGAATGGTTTACGACGATTTCCATACCGGGGGTAAGTTCTGTTTCTGCCGATGGCAGAACGGTATCAAAACCGACGCATGTAATTTCGCGCTCCAAAAGAAGCGCACCTACTGTTTTGGAGAGCGTGTGCACTTCTTCTTGTACACCGTCTACAATCAGGGTAAGCGGTACGGCACGGGTGATATAGATTTCCATGCCCCCCTCTATCTTGGCATCTAATGCCGGATCTACAATATCAAATTCTCCGGGGATGATTTCCGCTTCCTCCAGCGCCTCTCCGACAGTAAGCTTTGCTGTTTTGAATGTTGTTACACTTTCACCATCGTGAATGTAAACCACTTTTCCCAAAACGGCTGCGCATACAATAGCCACAGCGGCCGCAAGAACTATCAAAGCAATCATCGGCAATACAAAGCGCCGTAGTTTCTGCTTTGACAATTCTCCTGTTTTAAACATGAGAATCACTCCTTCGCACCTCATTTTACTATAAATGCTACCCCTTGTCAAACCATTTTATGTAATAGTTTCAAATTTATTACATTTACTGTATATAATTGGAAAAAGGTAAAAAATGTAAAAACTGCCGCGAAGCCCGAAAATACGGGGTTTGTAAATATGTACCGTTTTTTAAAAAAATGTTACGATTTTTTAAAAAATTTTTTTAAAAAAGACGCAAAAAGTGCCTTTTTTCGCGTAAAAAGGCACTTTTTTATGCTATTTTTCCGTCTGTTTTCAGAACTTTTCAAGCTCTCCCTCATCCGTCTTGGAGTAGATGATTTGCTGGGTCTTATAGAGACTTGTAAGGCCCGACATCATGTAGCTGACCGCACACACGAGTGCGAACACAGGGAGACACTCGCCGCCGAATACTTCGACGGCTAAAATCGTAGAAGCGATGGGACAGTTCACAACCCTACAGAAAAGCGCTACAAAACCAATAGCTGCACCCATTGCCGCGTCAAGCCCCAAAAGCGCACCGGCCACGCACCCGAAAGTGGAGCCGATGAAAAACGTAGGCACAATTTCCCCGCCGCGAAAACCGGCCGCGATGGTGATGGCCGTGAAGACTATTTTTAATAGGAAAGCTTCCGGTCTCGCCTCGCCACCAATGGCGCGGGCAATTACATCCATACCGGCACCATTATAGTCTCTGGTGCCTACCAGAAGTGTAAGGATTACAAGAAGAGCACCTCCCAAAAATGCGCGTATATATTTATTAGGAAGAAACTTCTCCGAAAAATGCTCTGCCGTATGAATCGCTTTGCAAAATAAGATGCCGACCCATGCGCATAAAAGCGCAAGACCGACCGCCTGCACCACACCTAAAATGGAAAGTGCCGGAAAGGAAATACCACCAAAATGCACAGGTGCAATCCCGAATCTTCCTGCCATGCCGACGGCTACAAGCGCGGAAAGCGTACAAGGCACCAAGGCCGCATACCGAAACGTACCCACGCGAACAACCTCAAGCGCAAAAACGGCGGCGGTAATGGGCGTGCCGAAGAGTGCGGAGAATACGGCGCTCATGCCGCTCATGACGAGAATGTGCATATCCCCCTCTCTGAGGCGGAAGGTTTTACCGACGCGATAGCCGATGCTGCCGCCAAGCTGCAAAGCTGCTCCTTCGCGACCGGCAGAACCGCCGAGAAGATGCGTAATCACGGTGCTGACAAAAATGAGAGGTGCCATTACAAGCGGAACACTTCTGTCTGTCCGCACCGCTTCCAAAACGCGGTTTGTATCTATGTTTCCCTTCTTTTTAGAAAGGGCGTAAAGAGCGGCTATCAAAATGCCGCCAAACGGCAATGCGTAAATGAGCCATCCCGTCTCCATGCGAAGCTCTGTCACATAATCGACACAGAGGTGGAAAAGGCTTCCCACAAAGCCGCCGAAAAGACCGACTACGGTGGCAAGAATCACCCATTTCAAAAAGCTTTTGCCGTACAAAAGTGCGGCCTTGCCTTGTATTCTCATGAAAATCATCTCCCAGAAGTAAAATCCGAATGCACAAGGCATTCGGATTTTTTTCTTTATTTTTCTGCCTTTTGTGCCGCAGCGAGTTTCATCTCGCGGCGCTTTTTGACTTCCTCGCTCATCGGCTGAATGTCACCAGCTTTTGTGAGTGCCCAGCGTGTGAATACAGGACCGAAGATTTCATAAATCAAGACAGCAAACAGCGTAATGTTTCGGATAAGATTGCCCTGCCCCGGAAGTTGTTCCGCGGCAATTGCGCACATGCCGAGCGCAACACCTGCCTGCGGCAGAAGTGTAATACCAAGGTATTTGCAAATGGCCGGCGAACAGTCTGTCATTTTCGCGCTTATCATAGTGCCAAAATATTTACCGAGCGAACGGAATACAATATATACAAGACCAATAAGGACGATAGATATTTCCGCGAAAACATTCAATTCCAGTTCTGCACCGCTGATAACAAAGAAAAGTGCGAAAAGCGGTGAGGTCCATTTATCTGTTCTCTCCATAAGGTCTTCGGAAAGCGGACAGATGTTGCAGAAAACCGTGCCGAGCATCATGCAGACGAGAAGAGAAGAGAAACTGATATGTACCGCACCTACATGAAAATCAATCATGGAAAGTGCAACGGTTAAAAATACAAACGCCGTGGACATGTTAAGACGGTTTGTGTTGGAATTGAACATCTTTTCAAGCTGGGTAAGTATCCAGCCCATGATAGCGCCAAGACCTAAAGAACATACAATTTCCACGATCGGGTTTACAAGGATAGAAACCATATCCACCGCGCCCTCCATAAGGGAACGCGCAATCCCGAAGGATACAGCAAACACAATAAGACCTACCGCATCATCGAGTGCAACAATCGGCAAAAGAAG
>JAZNJV010000089.1:0-1862 GCA_045578225.1 Clostridia bacterium
CGACTTTAGGCACCGGCATTGGTGGCCGCGTTCGCGTGGAAGACCTTACAGCCGCACCGGTAGCCGAGGCACCGAAGGCTTCCGCACCCGAGGCACCGAAGGCCTCCACGGCAGAATTTGAAGAAGTGAAGATTCCGAACATCCGCAAGGTGATTGCACGCTCCATGCACGCTTCCCTTTCGGAAATGGCACAGCTTACTTTAAACAGCTCCTTCGATGCTGCTGAAATCATGGCATACCGCGCAAAGGTTAAGAACAACATGGAAAAACTCGGTCTTGCCAATATCACGCTCAACGATATCATTCTCTACGCTGTATCCCGCGTACTAAAGAATCACAAAGATCTCAATGCACACTTTACGGGTGACACCATGCGTTACTACAATGTAGTAAACCTCGGCATGGCTGTTGACACACCGCGCGGTCTTATGGTGCCCACGCTCTTTGGCGCAGACTCTATGAGCCTCAACGAAATCTCCGTAAAGAGCAAGGAACTCGCCAAGGCTTGCCAGGCAGGTACCATTAGTCCTGACCTTCTCACAGGCGGCAGCTTCACCGTTACGAATCTCGGCTCTATGGGCATTGAATCCTTCACGCCTGTTATTAACCCGCCCCAGACCGGTATTTTGGGTGTGGATACCATTACAACGGGTGTTCGTGAAGTCGGTGGCGAGCTTGTTCCGTACAAGAAGATGGGTCTCTCCCTCACCTTCGACCATCGCGCAGTAGACGGCGCACCGGCCGCACGTTTCCTCCAGGAACTTACGGGCGTTTTGGAAAACTTCAGCATTCTGCTTGCGAAATAGGAGGATTTAGAAAATGGTATATGATTTGATAGTTCTCGGCGGCGGCCCTGCCGGATATCTTGCCGGCGAACGTGCCGGTCAGGCAGGTCTTTCCGCACTTGTAATTGAAAAGAGAGCGTTTGGCGGCGTTTGCCTTAACGAAGGCTGTGTGCCTTCGAAATCGCTTCTCTACTCCGCCAAGGTTTTCGACTATGCAAACCATGGTGAAAAGTACGGCGTAACCGTGCAGAGCGCTTCGATTGACCAGAAAAAGGTTATCGAAAGAAAGAACAAGGTTGTAAATACACTTGTTTCCGGCATCGAGATGACGCTGAAGTCTCACAAGGTAGAAACTGTGAAGGCAGTCGGCAAAATCACAGGTCGCTCTGCTGAAGGCTACACCGTAGAAGCCGACGGCAAGGTATACACAGGTAAGCACCTCATTATTGCCACCGGTTCCGCCCCCGTTGTGCCCCCGATTCCGGGTGTACGCGAAGGCGTAGAAAGCGGTCTTGTGCTTACAAACCGCGAAGTACTCGACCTTACGGAAATTCCGAAGAACCTCGTAGTAGTAGGCGGCGGCGTTATCGGCCTTGAAATGGCTTCCTACTATAACTCTGTAGGCGCAAATGTTACGGTTATCGAAATGATGCCGAAGATTGCAGGTCCTACAGACGAAGAAATTAGCGAAATTCTTCTCAAAAACTACAAGGCGAAGGGCATCACCTTCCACCTCGGCGCAAAAGTAACAGAAGTTACAAAGGATGCCGTTGTATTTGAAAAGGACGGCAAAACAGAAAGCGTTCCGGCTGACAAGGTTCTCCTTTCCATCGGCAGACGTGCTGTTTCGCAGGACATCGGCCTTGAAACGATTGGCGTGGAAGTAAATCGCGGTGCGATTGTAACAGACCGCCACATGAAAACAAACGTACCGGGCGTATATGCCGCCGGTGACGTAAACGGAAAGTCGATGCTTGCCCATACTGCCTACCGCGAAGCCGAAGTGGCCATAAACAACATTCTCGGCAAAAAAGATATCATGCGTTATGATGCGATTCCGGCTGTCATCTACACGAA
>JAZNJV010000090.1:0-6696 GCA_045578225.1 Clostridia bacterium
GGTCGCTACAACTTTTTGCGATTTTGATGCCACAGTAAAATTATATCGTACTTACACGTCGCAGCAAACTACGCTGCAATCCCAAGGACCACTTGCTTAAGTGGTCTTTTCTTATGTGCCCGGCTCTGGCTCTTTTTCCACCAAAAGTCTTTGGCTTTTCGGGGATCCTGCAATCCAAATGATATACGTATTGACAACTGAAGCGAAATATGATACAATGCAAATATACCACACAAAAAGGAGAAAAACGATGAAAAAAACACTTTCTATCATATTGGCACTTAGCTGCGTGCTTGCCCTCACTGCGTGCGGGCAGAAGCCTTCTGAATCCGTAACCAGCACACCTACACCCAAGCCGGCAGAAGAATCTACCGTAAATCCGGGTGAAATGCTTCCGGAAACGGTACTTCCTGAAGCCGAAGGGGAAGAAGGCAAGGCCACGGCAAAGCCCACGCCGACCGTCAAACCCACGCCGACCGTAAAGCCGACCGAGGCACCCACGGCAGCACCCACTGCGGCACCGGTAGAAACACCCGCAGCGCCGAAGACGGTAGGCAACATTCTTTTAGATGCATTTAAGGCAAACGCTGCAAATAAAGACGCATTAAGTCTTGCAGAAATGCTTATCACAAACCCCATCATTCCGTTTCCGGGCGGCGCAATGCCTGTAGAACCTGGTTACCTTACAGGGTTTGACAATACGGAAATCACAGGCTTTACCTCGGGCGCTATGTTCTCTCCCATGATTGGCACACAGCCGTTCGTAGGATACGTGTTTGAACTTGCAAGCGCAGGCGAAGCGGCTGGATTTATCGCAAAGCTTGAATCCTCGGCCAATCTTCGCTGGAATATTTGCACCTCGGCAGAGGAAATGGTTTCCGGTTCTGTGGGGAACAAGGTGTTCTTTGTAATGTGCCTGCGAAGCTTTGACGAAGCATAAGAATTAGAAAAGACGGGCTGCGGCCCGTCTTTTTATGTGGGGAGAGAAAAATATGTTATTTTCCGGAATTCCGTTTTTGTATTATTTTTTACCGATTGTTTTATTTTTGTATTTTCTGACGCCGAAGCGCCTCAAAAACGCCGTTCTCTTCGTTTCGAGTCTTTTCTTTTATGCGTGGGGCGAGCCCAAGTATGTATTTTTGATGCTTGGAACGGTGGCATTGCAGTACATTTTGGGTCTTTGGATTGAAAAGTACAGGGGAAAGACCCTCGGCAAAGTATTTCTATGGTGCGCTGTGCTCTCGGCTCTTGGTGTTCTAGGCTATTTTAAATATGCAGACTTTTTCCTGGAGAATTTCAGTGCCCTAACGGGCATCAGCGTGTCACTTTTGGGAATTGCCCTTCCTGTAGGGATCAGCTTTTATACGTTCCAGATACTAAGCTATACTATTGATGTATACAGAGGCGATGTGCCGGCACAAAAAAACTTTATCACACTTGGCACGTATATAGCTCTTTTCCCACAGCTTATTGCAGGCCCTATCGTGCGCTATAGCGATGTGGAAAAACAGCTCCAAAACCGAACACACAGCCTTTCGCGCGCGGCAGAAGGGGGCAGACGCTTCCTCTTTGGCCTTTCCAAGAAAATTCTGCTGGCAAACATTTTGGGCGAACTTTGCAATGCTTTCCATGCCACGGCGGATACGTCTGTTCTCTTTCACTGGCTGTTTGCCGTAGCGTACATGCTGCAGGTGTATTTTGATTTTTCGGGATATAGTGATATGGCTATAGGCCTCGGTAAAATTTTAGGCTTTGATTTTTGCGAAAACTTCCGCTACCCCTTCATATCTGCGTCCATCAGCGAATTTTGGCGCCGGTGGCACATTTCGCTTGGCTCCTGGTTTCGCGACTATGTCTATATTCCCATGGGCGGAAATCGCGTAAATAAGGCGCGCCTTTTTCTAAATATTCTCACGGTCTGGTTTTTGACCGGCTTTTGGCACGGCGCTGCGTGGAATTTCATAGTGTGGGGGTTGTATTTTGCAGTATTTTTGCTTGCAGAAAAATTCTTCCTTGGCAAGTGGCTCAAAAAAGGGAAGGTACTCTGCCATATCTACGTTTTGTTCTTTGTGGCGATTAGCTTTGTGATTTTCAGTGCCTCTGGTATGGGGCAGGCACTAACGCTTTTGGGCGGCATGTTCGGGAGAGGCGGTATCCCGCTTTCCTCCGCGGCGTTTTTGTATACGCTTCGGAATTACGGAACGATCCTTCTCGTGGCTATTGTGGCGGCAACGCCGCTTTGCAAAACGGCCGTGGAGAGACTGGCGGCAAACCCCAAAATGCGAAAATGCCTCGCCTGTATCGAAATACCGCTACTGGTCAGTCTTCTTTTGGCCTGCACGGCGTATCTGGTGGACGGCTCGTTTAATCCGTTCTTGTACTTTAGGTTTTAAGGAGGTGGCAACATGGAAAAAATCAAGAATCTTATTGTAACTGTTTCTTTAGGTGGCCTTTTGCTCTTAGGATTTCTCCTGTGCTGCTTTTTACCGAAAGAAACGTATTCCACTGCCGAAAGACGGCCGCTTGCAGAAATGCCGGCGCTTTCAACGGAGACGGTTTTAAGTGGAGAATTCACGAAAGATTTTGAAGCATATGCCACGGACCATTTCCCGTTTCGAGAGTCATTTCGCCGTATGAAGGCACTCTTGGCAAAAGACGTTTTTAGAAAGCTAGATAACAACGGCCTCTTTTTGGCAGAGGGGCATATTTCGAAAATAGATGACCCCGAAAATGAAAAAATGATGCAGCACGCGGCAGAGCGCATTGCTTTCATCCAAAACACATATCTGCAAGATAAAAACTGCAAGCAGTATTTTGCTATAGTGCCGGATAAAAACATGTTTCTGGCGGCGAAAAATGGATACCCTTCGCTTTTGTATACGGCTTTCTTCGAGAAAATGCAGGCCATGGTCTCAGATGTCACGTATATTGATGTTTCTCCGCTTTTGGAGCTTTCAGATTATTACACCACCGATACGCATTGGCGGCAGGAAAAGATTACGGATATTGCCGAATATGTCGGGGATGCCATGGGCACGCCGTGCGAGGCGAACTATCAAACAAAGACGCTTGAAAACCCGTTTTGGGGCGTGTATGCAGGGCAACTTGCGCTTCCTGTAGAGCCGGATGCGTTGCAGTATTTGACGAACGAAGCACTTGAGAATACCACGGTCACCTATTATGATACCGGAGTGCCCGTACGTGGTGCGATGTATAATATGGATAAAGCGTATGGAAAAGACCCGTATGAGATGTTCCTCTCCGGTGCCGCACCGATTGTTACGCTTGAAAATCCTGCGGCCGCGTCTGGGAAAGAGCTCGTTATGTTCCGGGATTCTTTCGCTTCAAGCCTTGCACCGCTACTTTCAGCAGGGTATGCGAAAATCACGCTCGTCGACATTCGCTATATCCAAAGTCATTTTGTGGGAAGTTTTGTAGATTTTGAGAATGCCGATGTATTGTTTATGTACAGCACTGCCCTTTTAAATAACAGTTTGGCGCTTCGGTAGGTGTTGACACTTCGACAAAAAAAGTATATAATTTAAAATATACGGAAGTACTAAATACAGAATACAGGAAAGGAAGATGTAAATGGCAGCCATTATTAAAACAGAGGAATTTGATACAAAGGTAAAAAACGCCGATAAACCGGTGCTTGTGGATTTTTATGCCGATTGGTGCGGCCCGTGCAAAATGATGCTTCCCATCGTGGAAAAGCTCGCAGCAGAATATGAAGGCAAAGCCTATATCTATAAGGTGAATGCGGATACGGACGGTGCACTTGCGGCAGGTCTCGGCATTATGAGCATTCCTACGATGATTTTCTATAAAAACGGCGAAGAAGTGGATAGAGTGATTGGCGCAGTGCCGGAAGACACGCTTCGCGGAAAGTTGGACGGCTTATGCTAAACACGGAATGGCTAAAAGTTAGCATCGAAACCACGAGCGAGGGCATCGAGCCGCTTTACGGCCTGCTCCTTTCGATGGGCATTGAAGGTGCAGAAATTGAGGACGAGGCTGACTTTGAAAATTTTCTTGAAAATAATAAGCGGTACTGGGACTATGTGGATGAGGACTTAAGAGCACAAATGCATGGCCCCACACGCGTGAGCGTGTATCTTCGCGACGATGAGAACGGGCGCGAAACGCTTCTTCTTCTGCGCGAAAACCTTGCGCGGCTAAAAGGGGAAGATGCGTCGCTCGGCGCCCTTTCGGTCACGCTTGACAGCATTGATGAAAATGACTGGTTTGAGAGATGGAAGCAGTATTATAAACCGTTTACGGTGGGCGAGAATATCACAGTGGTACCTGCTTGGATGGACTATGCGGCTGAGGGTGTGGTGCTTCGCATCAATCCCGGTATGCTCTTTGGAACGGGCAGCCATAACACAACGCGCCTGTGCCTTGAACTACTTGAAAAGTGCATCGCACCCGGTATGCGTGTGTTTGACGTAGGTTGTGGCAGCGGTATTCTTTCTATCCTATCGCTTCTTCTCGGGGCGGAACATGCTTTGGCGGTGGATATTGACGCCGCCGCACCGCGCGTTGCGTATGAGAACGCGGCGCTTTCCGGCATTTCGAAAGAAACATATACTGTAAAATGTGCCAATGTACTCGAGGAAGAGGTGACGGACGAAACGTTTGACGTGGTAGTGGCAAACATTGTGGCCGACGTCATTATTCCGCTTTCCGCCCGCGTACCTCGGTATCTAAAAGAGGACGGTGTATTCCTCTGCTCGGGTATTATTCAGGATAGGGTAGACGATGTTCTTCGCGCCCTTTCTGAAAACGGCTTTGCTGTACTGGAGAAGAAGCAGGACGGCGAATGGTGGGCCATCCTTGCAAAGAGGAGATAAAAATGGCAAGATTTTTTGTGCCGAGAGAGGCAATCTGTGAAAATCAAATTACCATAACGGGCGAGGATGTTACGCACATCACGAAAGTCCTTCGTATGCGAGAAGGGGAAACCTTTACTGTGTGCGATGGTGACTGTGCTGACTATATCTGCACCCTCTCCGCGGCGGATAAAAAAACGGTCACGGCCGAGATACTGGAAAAGCGGAAAAACGAGGCAGAACCGCCTGTACATATTACGCTTTATCAGGGCGTGCCAAAAGGCGCAAAGCTCGATTATATCGTACAAAAATGCGTGGAAATCGGTGTCTCTCGTATTGTACCCATGCATACAGAGCGCGTAGTGCGCGGCGGCGATGTGAAAAGAGAGCGGCTTATGCGCATTGCGCTTGAAGCGGCGAAACAATCAGGGCGCGGCATCGTGCCCGAGGTTTCGGATGTAGTCGCGTTCCAAGAAGCGGTAGATGCGGCAAAGGAAGCGGATATCGCCCTTTTTCCGTATGAATGTGAAAAAGAAAACACCCTAAAAAATGCGCTCCGCGGAAAAACGGCAAAAACCGTCTCGATTCTAATAGGACCTGAGGGCGGCTTTGCAGATGCAGAGAAAGCCTATGCGGAAGAAAATGGGCTTTCGGTTGTAACACTTGGTAGCCGCATTTTGCGTACCGAAACGGCAGGTCCTGTAACCTGTGGCAATATTTTATACGAATTTGAGGGATAAACATGGCATATAAAGGCATTATATTTGACCTGGACGGCACACTGCTCGACACTTTGGAAACATTGGCGTATTATTGCAATAAAACACTTGTGGAATACGGCTATGCCCCGTACGAGAAGGATGCTTATCGCTATATGGTAGGAAACGGCGCAAAAACACTTGTGCACCGCATGCTCGAGGGAAGAGGGGCCGATACGGCGGAAGTGTTCGAAAAGGTCTATACAGCATACATAGAGGCGTATAATCGCGATACGCTTTACAAAACAGAAATTTACCCCGGCATTTTGGAACTTTTGAAAGGGCTTCGGGAGAAAGGTGTAAAAATTTCCGTTCTTTCCAACAAGCCACACGAGGCAACTGTGCCGATTTTGAAAGGCTTTTTCGGTGCTGAAACCTTTGCGGAAATGCGTGGCGCTATGGAGGGCGTGCCGATAAAGCCGGATCCCACGGCGGCTCTCGATATTGCTGCGAAGATGGGGTGCGCGCCCGAGGAATGTCTCTACGCCGGCGATACGGCAGTAGACATGGAAACCGGCAAACGCGCAGGGTTTTTTACCATCGGTGTGCTTTGGGGCTTTCGCGACCGTGAGGAGCTTATCACGGGCGGTGCGGATGCCGTGGTGAAAACACCAACAGAAATTCTGCAATATCTTTAGGGAGGGTGCACGATGCCTAAAATCGGCAACGATTGGGACAAAATGATCGGCGGTGAGTTTCAAAAGCCGTATTATGCGGCACTTCGCGCCTTTTTGAAAGAAGAATATGCGAATAAGACGGTGTACCCCGATATGTATGATCTCTTTTCTGCACTTCGGGCCACACCCTATGAAAAGGTGAAGGTCGTCATCATCGGGCAGGACCCGTACCATGGCGAGGGGCAGGCGCACGGCATGTGCTTTTCTGTGCGCCCGGGCGTGGCGGCGCCGCCGTCGCTTGTGAATATTTATAAAGAGATTGTGAGTGAAACCGGCGGCTTCATACCGGATAACGGCTATCTTATGCCATGGGCAGAGCAAGGGGTGCTTCTTTTAAACACCGTCTTGTCTGTTCGCGCGGGCGAACCGAATTCGCATAAGGATAAAGGCTGGGAAACATTTACGGACGCCGTCATCGATGCGCTT
>JAZNJV010000091.1:0-3695 GCA_045578225.1 Clostridia bacterium
AAGGCCGCGCGTCTCCTTGCCGAACACGAGAAAATCCCCATCCTGATACGAAACGTCACTATGGCGTCTGGGTGCTTTTGTACTGGCTAAAAACAGGCGCTTGTCGCCGTGCTTTTCTAAGAACTCCGCTAAGTTTTCATAATACTGCACGCCCAAAAGATGCCAATAATCAAGTCCCGCTCTTTTCAGCTTTTTGTCATCAATTTCAAAGCCCATCGGCTTTACAATATGTAACTTTGCGCCGGTTGCTGCACACGTTCTTGCGATATTCCCTGTATTTTGTGGAATTTCCGGTTCTACGAGTACAATATTAAATGCCATTTCTCTCTTCCTTTCGCTATGCTTCCCATAGTATACCAAACTTCTGTATACTTTTCAAGAGAAAAAGAGATTTTATGCATGCAGCTTTGCCCACTTTGAGAAGGCATACAAAACATATTCAAAAATCGTCGGCTCGGGTTCCTCTTCGACAGTTGCTGCCGCCAAAAGGGGCACTTCTCCCATTTTAACGCCTTCTAAAAAAATTTCTGCAACCCCCATTTTGTCCCCTTCTAAAATAGGCGCCGGCACAACCTCGGGGAGCTTCTTTACAACTTCTGTTTTCTCTGTCTTTACCACGGGAATATCAAAATCACTTGCAAAACAAACAGAAACAGTTGTATCTGTTCCTTTTTCAACAGCGACTTCCCCCGCCTGCTCTCCCTTTTTTGTAAGTTCTCGTCTTTCCATTTTGTCAAACGCATAATCGAGCATAGCGGCATGGTCATCCCAATCGTCCGGCGCGTGCAAGGTGACGGCAATAAGCCGAATGCCCCCACGCTCCGCCGCGGTGACAAGCGTTCTGCCCGAGGCTTTTGTAAATCCTGTCTTTACGCCGATTGCGCCATCATACATGGATAGAAATTTATTATGATTTGTAAGTGTGCGTCCACCAATTTTTGCACTTTTGGAAGAAACAATTTGGCGAAACATATCATTTTCAAGTGCTTTTCCGGTAATTTTTGCAAGTTCCGTGGCCGTTGTATAGTGTTCTTCGTTTGGAAGTCCGTTTGCATTTTTAAACTGTGTATTTACGCAGCCGAGCGCTTTTGCGCGCTCTGTCATTTTCTCTGCGAAAGCTTCTTCGCTCCCTGCAATGTGTTCCGCGATCGCAACTGCCGCATCATTTCCGGATGTAAGCATAAGGCCGTACAGAAGATCGGAAAGCGAAAGTGTTTCGCCGGACTTAAGGTACATAGAGCTTCCCTCTACCCCTTCGGCATTTGGCCCGATTGTCACCACATCGCCAAGATTTCCTTCTTCCAGAGCGACAAGTGCCGTCATGATTTTTGTAGTGCTTGCCATCGGCATACGGGTATCAGCATTTTTCGAAAATATAACTTTTCCTGTGCCGTATTCGTACACAACGGCGCTTTTGGCGGAAACAGAAGGTTCTTCTGCCAAAACGCTTGCCATTACAAAGCAAAAGGCGACTACCAAAACAAGAATTCTTTTCAAAACTCCACCCCCATAGCTAAAATATATGGGGGAAAATAAAATATGAGAACGCATTTTGCGTTCTCATATTTTTGTTTTTAGAAAAGGGAAATCTGCCCGTCATCCTCCGCGGCCGTATCCGCTTGCGGATAATATCCGCCGGACGGAATGTTGCGACTCTTATACTGAAGTGTTTCTTCTGTTGCCAGACACATACTCGATAAAGTATGGCCTTTTTTCATACGCATAACCTGTACGCCTTGTGTAGCACGCGTACTTTTCGGCTCGAGGCTTTCTGTGTGTACTGTCAAAGCCTTTCCGGAAGTGCTCCAAAGCGTAATGGGTGCATCTTCAGGAATATATAAAGCATTGATAAGCGGAGAAGCGCCGCTGTAGGCACTTGTAAGCTTCTTTCGGTTGAGCTTCGTGGCATAGCTTTGCATCTCTGTTTTGGCAATCTTGCCGTTTTCAAAGCCGAACAACATGTACCCTGTGTATTTATCCGTCGGCACAGCGTATACAATGCGTTCCTCGCCGGAAAGCCCTAAAAGATTCGGCAAAAATTCCCCGAGCGCACTTGCTTTACAGTCTGTTACATCCGAAAGGCGAAGCTTATATACGTTTTGTTGGTTACTGAAGAGAAGTACATCCCAGCGGTTGGACGCATCGAAAACGGAGACGATTTCGTCGCCCTCTTTTAATTTTTGTTCTGCTGCCGAACGAAGGGATACCAGAGATATCTTCTTAAGGTAATTCTCTCTTGTGAAGAACACTTTCAAATTATAGTCTTCTACCTCTTCTATTTCAGCCGCAACCTCAATTTCCTCGCCTTTTATAATTTCTGTTTTTCTATCCTTACCAAACTTCTTCGCCGTTTCGCGAAGCGAAGCAATGATAAGTTTTTTGATTTCGCTATCATGTTCTAATGTATACGAAAGCTTTTCAATTTCTTCCGCCAGTGCATCGGTTTCTGCCGTACGTTTTAAAATGTGCTGCTTATTTAAATTGCGAAGCTTGATTTCCGCTACAAATTCTGCCTGTATGCGGTCAATACCAAACCCTTCCATAAGGTTCGGTACTACCTCCTCATCAAGCTCTGTTTCTCGCACAATGCGAACAGCCTTATCAATATCCAAAAGAATCTTCTTAAGACCGAGTAGCAGATGTAGCTTATCTTTCTTATTTTGAATATCAAATGCGATTCGACGGCAAATGCAGTTTTTACGGAACCGCGTCCATTCCTTCAAAATCTCGCGAACGCCCATTACACGCGGCTGTCCATCTATCAAAATATTGAAATTACAGCTGAAAGTGTCCTCCAGTGTCGTGAGCTTATAAAGGCGCGCCATAAGTTTATCCGGGTCCGTTCCGCGCTTTAGGTCAATCGTAAGCTTTAAACCGCCAAGGTCAGTTTCGTCACGAATGTCCGTGATTTCACGAATTTTATTTGCCTTAATAAGTTCAACCACGCGGTCAATAATAACTTCTGTGGCCGTTGTATACGGAATTTCAAAAATTTCAATGCAGTTATTCTTTTTATCGTATATATACTTTGCACGAAGCCGCACGCTGCCGCGGCCCGTTTCATAAATTTTATCAATTTCCGCTTCGTCTAAAAGCAGGTACGCACCCGTAGAAAAGTCCGGTGCCGGCATCACGGCACGAATATCACTTTTTTCGTTTTTAATAATCTGAACAGTTGCCTCGCAAAGCTCGCGAAGATTAAAACTGCAAATATTGCTGGCCATACCAACAGCAATACCCTGGTTGGGATTTACCAAAATCGCAGGAAACGTAACAGGAAGTAATACAGGTTCTTTCATGGTACCATCATAGTTATCCATGAAATCTACCGTGTTCTTATCAATCTCCCCAAAAAGCTCATTGCATATTGAATCAAGCTTTACCTCGGTATAACGTGCGGCCGCATAGGCCATATCTCGGCTAAACTGCTTACCGAAGTTTCCCTTCGAATCTACAAACGGATGGAGTAGCGCCTCATTGCCCGAGGTCATGCGTACCATGGTCTCGTAAATGGCCGCATCACCGTGGGGATTGAGCTTCATAGTTTGCCCCACTACGTTTGCGGATTTTGTGCGGTTTCCATGAATTAAACCCATTTTATACATCGTATACAGGAGCTTACGGTGCGACGGTTTAAACCCATCAATTTCCGGAATAGCACGCGAAATGATTACGCTCATCGCGTAGGGCATATA
>JAZNJV010000092.1:0-3479 GCA_045578225.1 Clostridia bacterium
TGCTATAGTTGATCATTTCCTGATTGCGTTCTACATAAGATGCTTTGCCGGCGTTTTCCATATGTTCAGGGAAGTATGTACCTTCATAATGATTTAGCAGACTATCTTCATACCAGTCGGGAATGTGCTGGTATGCAGACCTGACATATATCCGTTTGATGTGAGGATATGCAGTTAATTATATGCTTTGTCATAATTGGCTCAAAAATGTCTTCTATAGCTTTTAAGAATAATTCTCGACTAATTTCGCTTTAATTCATTCTGACGTCTTACAGGGGCAATTCTGCCTTGTACTATTGCAATTTCGCACTGTATGTGTTATAATTCTATTAAACAAATCGTAATGCAAGTAATGATTTTGACCACATGTTATCCCACAGTTAGCTCTGGAGTATATGGAAACAGTGGAGATAAAATGTCCAAAGAGTATGTTGAATGTAGCGGAAAGGGCTAAAAAAGGCAAAAACCGCTATATATCAGGCTTTAGAGCGTGTTCGGGACGAAGAGGCCGCAGGTTCAAATCCTGTTATCCCGACCAAAATCGACAAGATTCGAAAGAGTCTTGTCGATTTTTCTTTTCCCCTATGCCTAAGCATCAAACATATCAATCACAAGCATTCACACACTAAAAGCCTCCGAGGGTTCTCCCCGGAGGCTTTTCGTATATTTTCTTTCCTCTATTCGTTTTTACAAAATATCAATGCGTTCTCCGGAAAGCGCCTTATTCATACTTCTGACAGCGCAGAATTTACCGCACATAGAACAGCTTTCCTCAATTTCCGGTTTTCTATCATCGCGGATTTTCTTTGCCGTTTCAGGATCCAGAGAGCATTTCCACTGCATAGCCCAATCAAAGCTTCTTCTGGCATCCGCCATCTTATCGTCCATATCTCTCGCATGCGGGATATGCTTTGCGATATCTGCCGCATGGGCTGCAATTTTGGATGCGATGATGCCTTTCTTCACATCCTCGACATTTGGGAGCGCAAGATGCTCTGCCGGTGTTACATAGCAAAGAAATGCCGCACCTGCAGAGGCTGCGATTGCGCCGCCGATTGCGCTTGTAATATGGTCATAACCGGGGGCAATATCCGTTACAATAGGTCCTAACACATAAAACGGCGCGCCCACACAAATTGTTTGCTGTAATTTCATATTTGCTTCTATCTGGTCCAGAGGCATGTGTCCCGGCCCTTCCACCATAACCTGCACATCCTTTTCCCATGCTCTTTTCGTAAGTTCGCCAAGTCTTACCAATTCCTCAATCTGGCACACATCGCCGGCGTCGGCCAAGCACCCGGGACGACAGGCATCTCCAAGTGAAACAGTTACATCATATTCACGGCAGATGTCGAGTATTTCATCGTAGTATTCATAAAACGGGTTTTCTTCACCCGTCATGCTCATCCACGCAAATACTAGTGAGCCGCCACGAGACACAATGTTCATTTTTCTCTTGTGGTTTTTAATCTGGTCGATGGTTTTTCTGGTGATTCCACAGTGGATGGTTATAAAGTCAACCCCGTCCTGTGCATGTAGTCGTATCACGTCCACAAAATCCTTCGCGGTGAGGGTGTCTAAATCTCTTTGATAGTGGATAACGCTATCATATACCGGAACAGTCCCTATCATGGCCGGGCATTCGCTTGTGAGTTTCCTTCGAAACGGCTGCGTATTACCGTGAGAAGATAAGTCCATAATGGCTTCTGCACCCATATTGACCGCCGCCATCACCTTTTCCATTTCAATAGTATAATCCTTACAATCTTTTGACACGCCGAGGTTTACGTTGATTTTAGTGCGAAGCATAGAGCCAACGCCGCAAGGATCAATACAGGTATGTAATTTGTTGGCACAGATTGCAACCTGTCCTTTTGCAACCAGATCTCTAATTTCCTCCGGCGCTTTATATTCCTTTTCTGCAACCGCCTTCATTTCCGGTGTGATAATCCCTCTTTTGGCAGCATCCATTTGTGTTGTATACTTTCTCATTTTGTGCATCCTTTCAATTAGATATTTTTTCTTCCGCATACCGTGATGTAAGGTCAAAGGTATGCATCAACGGGCCTGAGCCTTTGCCAAGATTCAGTTGTGCGGAAAGAGCACCCGAAATATACTCCTTTGCTCTTTGTACTGCCTCGGCAAGAGAAAAGCCTTTGGCAAGATTTGCCGCGATGGCGCTTGACAATGTACATCCTGTGCCATGTGTGTTGGAATTCTTTATCCTCGCGCCAAAAAACCAACGAAACGTTTCGTTTGCATAAAGAAGGTCGTCCGCGTCGTGTATGGTATGGCCACCCTTTAAAAGTACGCTACACCCATATGTATCCCCAATGGTTTTTGCGGCTTTCTGCATGTCCTCTTTATTCCCGATTGACATGTTCGACAAAGCCTCCGCTTCCGGGATATTCGGCGTAACCAGTGTAGCTATCGGGAAAAGCTCTTTCATAAGCGTTTGCACAGCATCTGTTTTCATAAGCAGGGACCCGCTTGTTGCTACCATAACAGGATCTACCACGATGTTTTTTGCCGCATAGTATCTTAGCCTTTCTCCAATGACACATATGAGTTCGCCGGAGGCAACCATGCCGACTTTGACACTATCGGGGAATATATCCTCAAATACTGCATCCATTTGCTGTTTCAAAAACGCGGGCGTTGATTCCAAAATTGCTCTAACACCGGTTGTGTTTTGCGCTGTCAGTGCCGTTATCACACTCATGGCATACACGCCATGCATGGTCATGGTTTTAATATCGGCCCCTATGCCGGCGCCTCCGCAGGTGTCGCTGCCTGCGATTGATAAGGCTGTTTTCATATTTTCACTCCTTTACCCGTATTGCCTTATTGTGGTTTGCTTTTTCCCAGAATGCGTCAAATTCTGCATACTTTGTAATATACACATCTGCTGTTTCTTGCAGTGCTTTTTGCCTTTCTTCGTGCATATCGAAAACGCCTGCAGTAACAAATCCGTCTTTCTTTGCCGTGACCAGCGCATACAACGCATCTTCAAACACGATTGTTTCGCCTTTAGAAGTGCCAAGGTGTTTTTGCGCCTCTCGGTATAGGTGCGGTTCTTCTTTGCTGTGTCCTACCGATGCACAGGTGAATATTTTAGAAAAATACTGTCGCACGCCGAGCCTTTTAAGCGCTGCTTCCGCGAGATGTTTATCCGTAGCTGTGGCAATGCACATTTTAACTTCATTTCGCTTTAGCTTTTCCAAGAATACTGCAACGCCCGGCTTCAGCTGCAACGTATCTGTATAATAGTTTTCGACCATTTTATATACACCACTTACAATCTCACTGACAGACAATGTAACACCATAGTTTTCTCTATAGTACTCTGCGGCCTGTTCTACGCTAAAGGGTTTGAAGGTTTCTTTTAGGTTTTCCTTTGGCGCTATTGCGAGAGAGCGCAGAAAGTCTTCGCCGATTGTATCCCATATAAACATAGAATCCAACATCGTTCCGTCTAA
>JAZNJV010000093.1:0-1512 GCA_045578225.1 Clostridia bacterium
CCTGTCGTTGGTGAAAAGGCTTACGAGGGAACTTCCATGAAGTGGCCGAGCGAAAAGATGGACTATTATCCCACCCTCTATCTGTATTCCGAAGCGAAAAAGGTCTCGGAAAGAACGTTTAAATTTGATGTACCCCTTACCGGTGGAGAAATTGTGGAACGTGTGCACGTATTCAGTACGGCGCCCGTACTCATTTTCGATACGGAAAAAGAAACATATAGAGTAGCTTCGGCTGCCGCAATGCGGGAAGGCGATACGTTCTTCGCCGCACGTTCTAACCCGTATGAAAATCTTATAGTGATTTACAGATAAAAGGAATATGTCATGAATATTTTTGAAAATCAAAACATTTTAGAGGAAAACAGACTTGCGCCGAGAGCGTGGTATATTCCATATGATACGGTAGAAAAGGCCCTCGGGGGAAACCCCGAGGCTTCTGCCTTTTTTAAAAATTTAAACGGCGAATGGGATTTTCGTTATTTTGAAAGCTATGCCATGGAAGCGGAAACGCCTTGGGAGAAAATCCCCGTACCTTCAAATTGGCAAATGCATGGCTACGGCGCACCGCAGTACGTTAATTCCCGTTATCCGATTCCGTTTAATCCGCCTTTTGTGCCGGATGATACACCCATGGGTGTATACCGCCGCACGTTCATTCTGGATGAAAACTGGACAGAAAGGGAAACGGACATTGTTTTTGAAGGCGTGGATGCCTGTTTGTTTTTATATGTAAATGATGCGTATGTAGGCTACAGTCAGGGAAGCCACATGCAGGCAGAATTTGATATTTCCGGCTATGTGCATGCAGGAGAAAATACAGCCATGGTCAAGGTGCTGCAATGGTGCGACGGCACGTATTTAGAGGATCAGGACATGATTCGCATGTCCGGTATTTTCCGTGATGTGTACCTTTTGTCAAGAGATAAAAGTGGGAAACGTGATTTTATCATCACGGCAGACACAAAGAAAGTTACGGTATCGGCAGAAAAATATACGATTTATTATGACGGAGAGCCGGTAGAAAGTCCGTCTCGTTTATGGACAGCAGAAACGCCGAATGTTTATACGGTGGTTATTGAAAACGGTACGGAATTTATTCCGTTTCTTGTCGGCATGCGAGAGGTTGCCTTTTCCGAAAAGGGAGAGCTTCTTATAAATGGCAGTCCCGTAAAGCTTCGCGGCATAAACTATCACGAAACCGACCCGAAAACGGGACATTACGTCGAGGATTTTGAAAAAGACTTGCTTCTTATGAAGAAGCTCAATATAAACTGCATTCGCACCTCTCACTATCCACCCCATCCGCGTTTTTTGGATTTATGCGAAACGATGGGCTTTTATGTCATTGACGAAGCGGATCTTGAAACCCACGGCAACACCTATCATACCCCACAAAAGCAAAGCTACAATACGACCCTTGGAGAAGAAGGGTGGCTTTGCTGTGACAAGAGTTGGGAAAAAGCTTTTCTTGAACGGGCAGAGAGAATGTACGAACGGGATAAAAACCATGCC
>JAZNJV010000094.1:0-2862 GCA_045578225.1 Clostridia bacterium
AATGCCTTTGTGGCAGAAGCGAAGCGGCAGGTATTCGGGCAGGTTTCCATCGACATGATTGCCGGCCCGAGCGAAATTTTGATTATCGCAGATGAGACAGGCGACCCCTCTGTCATCGCGGCCGACCTTCTTTCCCAAGCCGAGCATGACCGCCTTGCAAGCGCCGTTTTAATTACCACTTCTTCGAAGCTTGCCGAAGACGTGCAGGCCGCTCTCGAAGTGCAGATACCGCGCCTTCCGCGCGCTGAGATTGCCCGCACTTCGATAGAGGATAACGGCAAAATTATTGTAGTACCCTCGCTTTCGGAAGCGATTGCCATTTCAAACGAGCTTGCGCCCGAGCATCTCGAGCTTTTTGTAGAACACCCGTTTGATTCTCTCGATGCCATCCGCCACGCCGGCAGCATCTTCCTCGGCAAAAACTGCCCCGAGGCACTTGGGGACTATATGGCAGGCCCCAATCACACCCTACCCACAAGCGGCACGGCCAAATTTGCAAGTCCCCTGTCTGTGGACGATTTTGTCAAGAAAACGCAGTACACCTATTTTACGCGTGAGGCGCTTTCGCGCTATGCCGATGATGTAGCGTTTTTCGCAGAAAAAGAAGGCCTTACGGCACACGCCGAAAGCGCGCGGTGCCGAACGGAGGAGAAACAATGAGCCGATTTTTTTCCGATAAATTCGCACATCTCGCCCCCTACACCCCGGGCGAGCAGCCGAAAACGCGAAAATTTATAAAACTCAATACAAACGAATCGCCGTTTCCGCCGTCGCCGCGCGCAATATATGCGGCGAGCGAGGCCGCCAAAAGCCTCGAACTTTACTCGGACCCCGAGTGCCGCGCGCTTACGGAGAAAATGGCCGAAACGCTCGGCGTTTCGTACGACGAAGTTTTAATGACGAACGGGTCAGACGAAATTCTCAATTTCGCCTTTATGGCGTTTTGCGACGCTACGCATCCCGCCGCATTTCCCGACATTACGTATGGCTTCTACCCTGTGTTCGCCGCACTTTCGGGCGTGCCGTACGAGGAAATTCCTTTAAAAGAAGATTTTTCCGTTGATGTAGACGCTTTCTGTGGCATCGGAAAAACCATTTTCATTGCAAACCCGAACGCGCCGACAGGTCTTCTCCTGCCGCTTTCGGATATCGAGAAAATTGTGGCCTCCAATCCCGACAATGTCGTGGTGATTGACGAAGCGTACATTGATTTTGGCGGTGAGAGTGCCGTGCCCCTTATAAAGAAATACGATAACCTCTTAGTAACGCAAACTTTTTCCAAATCGCGTTCGATGGCAGGCGCGCGCCTTGGGTTTGGCGTAGGGAGTGCAAAGCTGATCTCTGACCTCAATACGATTAAGTATTCCACAAACCCCTATACTGTAAACGCCATGACGATGGCAGCAGGCCTTGGCACGCTTTTAGATGCCGAATACACCGCACGAAACTGCCGTGAAATTATTAAAAACCGCGAATATACGGCCGAGGCACTTCAAAATCTCGGCTTTACGATGACGGAAAGCCGCGCGAATTTCCTGTTCGCAAAGCATCCGCATCTATCGGGCGAAGCGCTTTATGCGGCGCTTCGGGAGAAAGGAATCCTCGTCAGACATTTTAAGAAAGAACGAATCGAAGACTTTTGCCGCATCACGGTGGGAAGCCGCGAGGAGATGGAAACACTCGTAAAAACGATTACTGAAATATCGGAGGAAAAATAAATGAGAACTTCTGAAATTAAAAGAACGACCGCGGAAACCGACATTACCCTTTCGCTTTCGCTTGACGGCACAGGGAAAAGCGAAATTGAGACAGGCTGTGGCTTTCTCGACCATATGCTGACGCTTTTTGCGCGCCACGGCCGCTTTGACCTTTGTGTCAAGGCCACAGGCGACACCTATGTGGATGACCACCACACCGCGGAGGATGTGGGCATATGCCTCGGGCAGGCATTTCGCGAGGCGCTTTCCGATAAGCGCGGCATCTGCCGCTACGGAAGCTGCACACTCCCGATGGACGAAGCGCTCATTTTGGCGGCCTGTGACCTTTCGGGCAGAAGCTTCCTCGGCTATGCGCTCGATATCCACACCGAGAAAGTGGGCACGTTTGACACAGAGCTTGTAGAAGAATTCTTCCTCGCCTTCTCGCGCGAGGCGGCGCTGAATCTCCACCTTCGCTCCCTCGCTGGGCAAAATACACACCACATCATTGAAGGAGCGTTTAAGGCGACAGCACGCGCCCTTCGCGACGCGGTGAAAATCGACCCGGATTTCAAAGATGAAATCCCCTCTACCAAAGGAGTACTTTCATGATTGCAATTGTAGACTACGGCGTTGGGAACCTCTTTTCGCTTAAAAGCTCCCTGGCCGCCATCGGGGCGGACGCCTTTGTGAGTAAAAATCCAGACGAAATTGCGCGTGCAGATAAAATCATTTTGCCGGGCGTTGGCGCTTTTCCCGATGCTGCGAGAAAGCTTTCTGAGGCAGGGATGACCGAGATGCTTCGGCGCGTCGCACGCGAAGGAAAACCCCTTATGGGCATTTGCCTCGGCATGCAGCTTCTTTTTGAAAAAAGCTATGAGTATGGCGAATGCGAAGGGCTCGGCCTTATTCCGGGTGAAATTCGCCCCATCGCGGAGAAAATTCCGTCTGGGCTTAAAATTCCGCATATTGGCTGGAATGCGCTCGCGTTCACAAAGCCTTCCCGTCTTTTCCGCTATATAAAGGACGGCGATTTTGTATACTTCGTACACTCTTTTTCGGCGACGGGCGCGGGTGAAGCCGTGATTGCCACCGCCGAATACGGCGCGCCGCTTGTGGCGGCCGTCGAGTGCAAAAATGTATGTGGCTGCCAGTTCCACCCCGA
>JAZNJV010000095.1:0-2344 GCA_045578225.1 Clostridia bacterium
CATCGCAAGTTTGGCGATGGCACTGTCCTTTCCGCGGTACCTGTCGGAAATGACACAAAGCTTGAAATTAACTTTATTGCAGCCGGCAAGAAGACGCTTATGGCAACGTATGCCGCACTAGAAAAACTTTAAAAGAGAAAAGGACTGTAAAACCTTTGTTTTACAGTCCTTCTTATTTTTTACAGAATGTACAGCAAAATGTAGAGCATATGACATATACTACCGGCAAGCACAAAGAAATGAAATACCGAGTGCATATACCGCCTCTTTTTAAAGAAGTAATAGAACATGGCGCCCACCGTATAGGAAAGGCCGCCCGCTACAAGGAGCCATATGCCGCCACGCGCCAATAGAAAATCGAGCGCGCGGTATGCAAATACAATACACCAGCCCATCGAGAGATAACAAATTGCAGAAAATGTGTGGTACTTTTTAATATCTATGCCGTTTAAAGTAATTCCCACAATTGCCGCCGCCCACACAACGCCAAACAAAACCCAGGCAAGCGCAGGACTATATTCCCGTATCGCGCAAAGCACAATCGGCGTATACGTGCCTGCAATCAAAATAAAAATGGAACAATGGTCAATAATTTGCATGACCTTTTTTGCGAGCAAACTCGGGCGGAGCCCATGATATACACTCGAAAACGTATACAAAAGAATCATGGAAACGCCATATACAATGGCGCCTGCCATACTGTACCCGCTTTTCGAAAACGCTGCGATAATAATACCCACCACAAGTGCCACAATCCCCGCGGCCCCGCCTACAATGTGGGTAACCATATTCATAATTTCCTCGCCCTTTGTATAATCGGGAAGCGTTCGCTCGGCTAATTTTTGTCTTTTCATGTCCTCATCCCCATACACATAGTTTCTTGTATTATTATACCCAGTTTTCCTTATTATGTCAATACCAAAAGGAAATTATTCTGTTTTTATATTCTCCTCACCGAAAAGAGCGGCTGCTTTTCGAAGGAACACCTCGCCCGCATCTACCGTATAGCGTGCAGTGTGTGAGGCTGTTTCGGTATCGAACACGAGCGTATCCTCCCCTTTTTCGGCCATAACCACGGGATAAAACGCATCCAGCTTTTTAATAGACTCCTTCGAAAGCATAATGCGCACCTTACGCCGTGTGGGCGCTGTACTTGGCAATATGCGAATTTCCTCCGCCAAAATTTTCGGTTCTTCGTCTTCTCTAAGGCTCAAAGTACCTTTCACGATTACGGGCGTGCCTTCCCTTGCCACTTCGTCCGCTTCTGTGAGGACTTTTGGGAATACAATCACTTCCATACCGGAGGTTAAATCTTCAAGGCCGAGGAATGCCATCATCGTATTTTTCTTCGTAATCTTATTTTTTCGTGCAGAAATAAGGCCTGCAATCTGTACCGTTTGCCGATCCGAAAAATGTCCGCTTTCTGTATCTTTCAGCTCTGCGATTGCGGAAACCCCAAGAGCCGCGATTGTTTCTTTATACGCATCGAGCGGATGGCCTGACATATAGATGCCAAGTGCTTCTTTTTCTTTTGCAAGGCGTACTTTTGTGGAAAGCTCCGGAATATTGGGATACGCATCGTTTGCCGTGATGGTTTCCCCAAAGAGAGAAATCTGCCCCGCAATATTATTTTTCTGGCGGCTTGCATGTGTATCCACCATCGTTTCAAAGCTTGCGAGCATCTGCGCGCGGCTGGCCCCTGTAAAATCAAAGGCACCGCCTGCAATCAGTTCTTCCAGCGCGCGCTTATTCATGTCTTTCCCCAGCATGCGCTCGATAAAGTCGCCAAGGCCACGGAATGCGCCTCTTTCCTCCCGTTCGCGTACGCAGTTTTCAGCAAAGCCTTGCCCTACACCACGCACCGCGCCAAGGCCGAAACGAATCGCACCGTCCTCTTCGCGGAATTTATAATAGCTTTTATTGATATCAGGCGGCAGGAGCGTCACGTGCATATTGGAACACTCCACCGCGTAGGCCGAGATTTTATCGCTGTTGCCTAAAACGCTATTAAAAAGCGCCGCCATAAAGTATACCTTATAAAAGCACTTTAAATACGCTGTTTCGTACGCAAGAACGGCATACGCCGCTGCGTGTGACTTATTAAAGGCGTACTTGGCAAAGTCGATCATCGCATCATAAATTTGATTGGCGACTTTCGCGTCCACCCCGTTTCGCACAGCGCCGGGAATAATGACCTCGCCGTTTTCTACAAGACCGTTTATGAAAACCTCACGTTCTTTTTCCATAACATCGGTCTTCTTTTTGCTCATAGCCTTTCGCACAGAGTCAGCGCGCGCCATACTGTAGCCGCCTACTTCGCGCACAATCTGCATAACCTGCTCCT
>JAZNJV010000096.1:0-6909 GCA_045578225.1 Clostridia bacterium
GCGAGCGTGGAACCGCAAACGCTACCCTGCGAGGTGGAGCCGTTGGAGCTTAACACTTCAGATACCACACGGATGGCATACGGGAATTCTTCTTCACTCGGGATTACCGGCTCAAGAGCACGTTCTGCAAGTGCACCGTGACCGATTTCGCGGCGGCCGGGGCCACGGGACGGTCTTGTTTCGCCTACGCTGTAGGACGGGAAGTTATAGTGGTGCATGTATCTCTTGTATTCTTCGGTATCAATACCGTCAAGCATCTGCTGGTCGCCCATAGCGCCGAGTGTTACCACGGACATAACCTGTGTTTGACCGCGGGTAAAAAGACCGGAACCGTGAACGCGCGGCAGAAGTGCTACTTCTGCGGCGAGCGGACGGATGTCGTTAAGACCTCTACCGTCTACGCGGCGGCCTTCATCTAAAATCCAGCGGCGTACGATATACTTCTGCAGCTTGTACATTACACCGTCGATTTCCTCGGGTGTTACTTCTGTATCTGCATACTTTGCGTATACTTCTTCGTAAACCGGCTTTAAGCGTTCATCACGCTCTGTCTTATCATTTGTATCAAGAGCAGCCTTTACCTTATCGGTGAATTCTGCACGAATTTCCTCGAATAAATCTTCCGAAACCACAATGCGCTGATATTCGCGCTTCGGCTTGCCGATTTCTTCTGCCATTTCGCGAATGAAGGCACAAATCTTTTTGATTTCTTCGTGTGCCATCAAAATAGCCTTCAGCATAATATCTTCCGGCACTTCGTGCGCACCGGCTTCAATCATGTTTACCTTTTCAGCGGTACCGGCAACTGTCAGCTGCAAGGTGCTCTTTTCTCTCTGTTCGAGTGTGGGGTTGATGATGAGTTCGCCATCTACAAGACCAACCTGTACGCCTGCAATCGGGCCTGCAAACGGGATGTCCGAAATGCAGATCGCGGCAGAAGCACCAATCATAGCAGCAATTTCCGGAGAGTTATCCTGCTCCACAGACATAACTGTGGTGATTACCGTCACGTCATTGCGAAGGTCAGACGGGAAGAGCGGACGAATGGGACGGTCAATGACGCGAGAGGTCAAAACAGCCTTTTCAGAAGGCTTGCCTTCTCTGCGAATGAAGCCGCCCGGAATCTTACCGACTGCATACAGCTTTTCTTCATAGTCAACAGAAAGCGGGAAAAAGTCAATCCCCTCTCTCGGCTTTGCGGACATGGTTGCGGTTGCCATAACAGCCGTATCACCATAGCGAACAAGAACAGAACCGCTAGCCAGCTGTGCAAGCTTTCCGGTTTCAAAGGTTAAGGTTCTACCTGCAAGGGTAGTAGAAAAAATCTTTTCCATCGTATGTTTCCTCCAAAAAAATATTTTTTTGGCCGCCGGGTCTAGCACTTAAATAAGCGTTTTTAGGAGAAAAGCGCTTATGTAAACGCTAAACCGCCGACAGCCCTGTGCATGCTTTGCATGCCATTTGCCACGGGTGAAATAACAAGGCTTGCCGCAAAGTTCCCTCTGCGGCAAGCCAGTTTGTTACTTTCTCAGGCCGAGCTTTGCAATAAGCTCACGGTATCTTTCGATATCCTTTTTCATCAGATAATTCAAAAGACCACGACGCTGACCAACCATCATCAGAAGACCGCGTCTGGAATGGTGATCCTTCTTATGAACCTTAAGGTGTTCATTTAAGTGGTTGATGCGCTCAGTAAGGAGTGCAACCTGCACTTCGGGAGACCCGGTATCTGTTTCATGCACTTTGTATGTGCTGATGATCTCGCTCTTTACATCTTTCTGCATATCTTTCACCTCCTTATTTTGCTAAAATCCCCACGCAGCGTAGCCCAAGGTCGGTTACTCCAGAGGCCAAGCCACAGGTTTATCTATGATATAATACCATACTTTGTATCTCTTGTCAAATCTTTTTTAGGATTTTTTCGTTTTTTCCTTATATATACCTTCCCTTTTTGTCTTCCTTTTATAAGTGCGAATTTATTTTTTACGTTTTTTTCAAAAAAAGCTTTCCTTTTTTCCCGAGTTGTGGTATACTACTACCGTTGTCTCGGTGGCCTAAAGGATAAGGTAATGGATTCCGGTTCCATTGATGCGGGTTCGATTCCTGCCCGGGACGCTAGAAAAGACCGCCAATCTTGATACGAGATTGGCGGCCTTTTCTGGAAAATGCTACTATTAAGAAGAAATCTGAGGAGTTACAGCATGAAATCAAAAACACGCAGTACATTTATACTGGGCGTTGCCATATGTTTTGCAACAGCCGGATTGTCCGTCCTAATCGAGCGACTCATTCCCGGAGAGTTACTGGGCGCGTCCATCATCGCTTTGTTTCTGGGGACAATCATCAATAGCTTTTTTCATCCTGTCTGGATCAAGCCAGCACTCAAATTTGCCTCCAAAAAAATCTTGAAAGCAGCCATCATCCTTTTGGGGGCATCTTTGTCCGTCCATACAATCATGTCTGTAGGAAAAATGACCTTTTTTGTGATGCTGTTTACGTTTGCCATGTGCTTTGGCGGCGGGTATTTTATCCGTAAGTTTTTTGGGCTTAACTGGAAGCTTAGCAATCTCATTTCAGCCGGAACAGGTATCTGCGGTGGTTCAGCCGTAGCCGCAATTGCTCCCGTAATCGATGCCGACGACAAAGATATTGCTTTTGCCATGTCCTCCACTTTTCTCTTTGATATGGTAATGATCGCGCTGTATCCTCTTATGGGCAAAGCCTTAGGCTTATCGGATATTGCTTACGGTATATGGGCAGGTACATCGGTAAATGATACTGCAAGCGTTGTGGCTTCCGGATACGCTTTCTCAGAAATTGCAGGGGACTTCGCCACAATGGTAAAGCTCACAAGAACGATTGCAATTATTCCTACAGTCCTGGTTTTTGCGTATATCGGCACACGCATAAAGCAGAAAGAATGGAAGGAAGCGAATCGTGGTCAAAAAGTAAATTGGATCAAAATCATCCCCTGGTTCATCGGCGGGTTTCTACTCCTAGCCATCTTAAACAGCGTGGGATTTATTCCTATGGAAGTATCCAAAATCTTAAAGGGCACAAGCAAGTTTTTGATGGTTACGGCGCTTGCGGCAATCGGGCTTGGGACGAGCATCACCGATTTTAAGAAGGCCGGACTGCGCCCCATGTTCTACGGGATTACAATTGATACTTTGGTAACTATAACAGCACTAATTGTTATTTGGTGTATGGGTTTGATATAACGAAAACGGTCTGTAAAAACGCAGTTTTTTACAGACCGTTTTTTATCGGATTGCCTTTAAAAAAAGGTCGGCAATCTGTTCCGGTGTTTCCTTTCTCTTATTCGCCACCCAAAAGCGTACGGTTTCCACAAAGGTGGATGCTACGTGGTTGATCCAAAAATCCTCAGGTAAGCCTCGCCCTCTGTGCCCTTCCAACACTTCAGGCTGACTCTTCGCAAGACGCATAACGCCATTTTTAAAATACTGTAAAAACAGTTCGTTGTTGCGGCAGGACAACAAGTGCAAAATATGATGATCATTTTTCTCGAGGTGCCGGAAAAGATGCAAGAACACAGACTCATGCGCATCGCAGGCAAAAATATGAGAGTGTCCGCAAGCATTTCCCTCCAGCGAATCGAAAATATGGCAAAACAGCTCCTCGCAAAAAGCCTTTAGGAGAAACTCCTTGGTTTCAAAATGGGCGTAAAAGGTCGCGCGGCCTACATCTGCACGCGCAATAATTTCGCCTACCGTAATTTGATTGACATGTTTCTCCGCGAGAAGCTCTGCAAAAGCGCCGAATATTGCCTCGCGGGTTTTTCTCTTTCTTCTGTCCATTTCTCTTTTCATACAATTTCGCAAAAATGTTCCGTTTGAAACAGGAATGAAAAATTATATGTTGTTTTTTCGCCTGCCTTTTGATATTCTGTTCTTGAACAATGTGTTCGATATCGAATACATTGTATCTCAAAACATTCAGTTTGTCAACCAGGAGGACATATGAAAACAGAAAAAAATATTCTAGTAGCCTTTATCTTAAACGCTTCCTTCTCTATTTTTGAATTTTTCGGCGGTCTTTTTACGGGAAGCACCGCCATTTTATCCGATGCAGTGCATGACATCGGTGACGCCGCGAGTATTGGTCTTTCCTACTTTTTAGAGCGAAAAAGCAAGAAAAAGCCGGATGATACATATACCTACGGGTATGTGCGGTACGCCGCGCTCGGCGGTTTTATTACAACGCTGATTTTACTGTTTGGCTCTATTGGCGTCATTTTGCATGCTATCGGAAAAATAATCCATCCTTCTGCAATCCACTATGATGGCATGCTGCTGTTTGCCGCTGTCGGGCTCATTGTGAATTTCTTCGCGGCATATGTCACACGCGGTGGACATTCTGTGAACCAAAAAGCAATCAATCTACATATGCTGGAGGATGTGCTCGGGTGGCTCGTAGTACTACTCGGCGCTGTTATTATGCGCTTTACAGACCTATCCATTTTAGACCCGCTACTCTCCATCGGGGTGGCTATATACATTTTCCTGCATGCTATACAAAACCTCCGTCAGGTACTGAATCTATTTTTGGAAAAGGCGCCGCACGGTATTTCAGCCGAAGAAGTGCGTAAACATATCCTGGCGCTCGAGGGCGTTTTAGATGTGCATCACCTACACATTTGGAGCCTTGGCGGCGAGGAAGGCTACGCGACGCTTCACATTGTCACCGAGGAGGACCACGCAAAAATGAAAGCACGCGTGCGTGAGGAGCTGGGCGCGCACGGCATTTCACATGCGACGCTTGAAATGGAAACGCCGGATGAACTTTGCACAGAAAAATGCTGTACTTTTGAAACGCACAAAATCGGGCACCATCATCATCACCATCATTAACCTCTATACAAAAAGGCTTGAACAGTTTGTTCAAGCCTTTTTATTATCCGGTAAGTCCATACTTGTCTTTAATTCTTTCCAGTTTCTCGAGCATAGGTTCTGCGATAAACCAAAGGAAAAAAGCTGTAGAAAAAGCATGAACCGAATCAAACGGTATTCCGGCGACATAAGCCGAAGCAAGCATTTCCCATGTGATTTTGTTCTGCCACATCATAATAGATGCAGGGTTCATAATGCCGCCATAAATAAGAAGAGCCGCCAAAAAGCCGAATATGCAAAGGGATACTTTTTTCTTCTTTAAAAAGCCTTTTGAAAATAGTATTCCGCCAGCAAAGCCGATACTGCCGAGAGCAAACATCTGCCACGGCGTCCACGGTCCTTGGCCAAAGAAAAAGTTGGAGACAAAGCCGGTAACGGCGCCTACTAAAAACCCTGTTTCCCCACCGAAGCACACGCCGGAAAGGATCACAATCGCCACTGTAGGTTTGAACGCCGGAACCATAAAGAAGGCGGCACGGCCTAAGACGGCAATTGCGCATAACACGCTTATCACTACAAGTTCTCTCGCCTTTGGCTTTCGCCTTTCAAACGCCATACAAAATGGTATCATCGTTTCCAGCAAAATGAGAAGGCTGATAAAGTAATACTTTCTGGCGCCGAAGAACGTATTTCCAACATAAATCGTCAGCGGTATCAAAAGCAGCAGTAAAAGGGCGGGCAGCACCGTTCTTTTAGTGGGTTTTCTGTCGACCACAGCTTTAACGCCACTTGCCTTTTGTGGTGCAGCTTCCCTTTTTGGTGTGGGCCTTTTCCGTCCACGCGCCTGTCTCTTGCCGCCGAGAGCGAGGAGGATGTCCTCTGCCAAAACGGCATCCGGAAGGCAATCTCTTGCCATACGGTTTGCGGCAGTTGTATAGAAATTTTTCCCTTTGAAAAACGCTCTCGGCGCACCCTCAGATGTGATGGCCCCGTCAAAGAAAAGCGCGCATCTGTCTGCATATTCAGCGCAAAATTCAATATCGTGCGATACCATCAAAATGGTAACACCGCTCGCCTTTAAGTCTTGCAGAATATCCGCAAATTCTTCTTTAAAGTGTGCATCCATACCTTTGGTTGGCTCATCCAGAAGAAGAATTTCAGGCTCCATTAGAAGTATTTTTGCGAGGGCAGCTCTCTCCTGCTCGCCGCCCGACAAATCATACGGATGGCTATCTAAGAGATTTTCTATTCTGCAAAGCAGAGATATATTTTGTATCTTTTTCTCTTTTTCTTCTTTGGAGAGTTTTCTGTCGGACAAGATCTCCAGTAAATCCAGATATACCGTTTTCTTTACAAATACACTCTGTGGGCTTTGCGGCAAAACACCGAGAAGGCCGTTATACAGATTCTTGATTTTAGAGATGCTTTTTCCTTTTACTAACACCTCTCCTCTGTACGGTGTGTTTAGTCCCGAAGCAATCGAAAGCGCCGTTGTTTTCCCTGTGCCGTTACCACCCAGAATGCAGAACAGCTCCCCTTTCTGCACACGTAAATTCAGGCCCTTTACAACATCGGGCAAGTCCTTCTCGTATCGAAACCAGGCATCTTTGATTTCGAGCACAGTTTCCCTATCCCCTTCGAGAGTATCCTTAGGGATTTCATCGGGGCTTACGGCATTTTCTTTTGCGTACTCTAAAAGCCACGCCCTGCCTTCTCTTACAGATACAGGACAAGGCAGGGAATTTGGCACCTCGCCATGTATGCGCATAGGCGTCGGTAGTGCTTTGTACATATCGTGCTCTTTGGCTTTTAAAATTTTGCCCACTTCGTCTGGCGGTGCATCCAGAAGAATTTTGCCGTCATCCATCACAATGACTCTGTCGGCTAGCGGAAACGCCTCTTCAAGGCGATGCTCGGTGAGAATCACGGTCACACCGAGCTCACGGTTTATTCTTTCAAGAATTTTCAAAAATTCGCCTGCCGCGATGGGATCGAGCTGACTTGAAGGCTCGTCCAGTAGTAAAACAGACGGCTGCATAACCATGACAGCAGCGAGAAT
>JAZNJV010000097.1:0-9543 GCA_045578225.1 Clostridia bacterium
GCGGACGCGCTGGGTATAAAGCTTTTAGAGATGAAGCATGCCGATTCTTCCTTCGGTAGCGCCATGCTTGCAGGAATGGCCGTAGGTGCTTTTGAAAGTGCTGAGGCGGCAGTAAAGCTTTGTAACAGCGTAGTTTCTGAAACGGTACCAAATCCGGACAATACGGAAAAATATAAAAAGCTTTTTGAAAAGTATAAGAAAGTTCAAAAAGCGCTCGAGCCGATTTATAACGGAGAATAGTAACCATGAAAATTTTAGTATGCGTGAAAATTGTCCGCGGAGAAATCAATCCGTTTGATGCTTCGGCACTGGAGTGTGCGCTTAGGCTTTCCGAGGATGTAACAGTCGTTTCCTTAGGACCGGAAAGCACGAAAAATGCATTACTCCCGCTGACGCGTCTTGGTGCTGGGGTAACGCTTATAAGCGACCCTGTTTTCGCAGGCTCCGACACGCTTGCCACATCCTATATTCTTTCAAAGGCAATACGGAAAATGCCGTTTGATTTGATTTTGTGCGGCAGGCAAAGTGTGGACGGCGATACCGCACAGGTAGGCCCCATGCTTTCGGAAATGCTAGGGGTTCCGCTTATCACAAACGCTATGGAAGTGCACGTGGATAATGACAGGGTGAAGGCTAAAACAAGGCTTTCTGAAGAGAACGCGGCGCTTCCTTGCGTTGTTACGCTTGAACGCGGATACGTTTTGCGTTTTCCCAGTCTTTTTTCAAAAGCAGGGGAAATACAAACTCTTTCAAATGCAGACCTTATGTGCGACGAAAAGCGGTGCGGACTTTCCGGTTCCCCTACGCGCGTTTTAAAAACGTACGAAAACGAGCGGGGGAGAAGAAACTGCACTTTTATTTCCGCAGATGCTCTCTTTTCTGTGATAGAGGAAGCCAAAAGCAAAGAGGCAATGGAAGAAAAAGAAGGGAAACCCGATGAAAAGCTCCCCTTTGCATGGGCAGTAGGGGAGGCGGCGGCCGAAAAAGCGAGGGAGATCGCCGAAGAAGTACGCGTTCTGCCCGAAACGGACCCGCGCGAAATTGCCAATATTGCGCTTGCAGAAAAGCCGGATGTCATTATTTGGAATGCAGACATTTGGGGCAGAAAAAATGCCCCGATAGCGGCGGCAATCCTACAAACAGGTCTATGTGCCGATTGTACAAAACTTGCGGCTTGCGGAGGAGAACTCATCATGTATAGACCTGCCGGCGGCGGGAATGTTTATGCAAAAATCAAGTGCCTCACAAGGCCGCAAATGGCCACAGTGCGGACTAAGAGCCAAAGTGCAGAGGTGATTGTAGCGGGCGGCAAAGGCATATCCGACCAAATGGCGAAGCTTCGCACTTTTGCTGAAAAGCTTTCTGCAGAAGTCGCAGCCTCGCGCGGGCTTGTTGATATGGGGCGGATGCCGTATGATACGCAGGTGGGACTTACCGGTAAAATGGTTTCCCCGAAAGTATATGTAGCCATCGGCGTTTCGGGCGCGGCGCAGCATGTGTGTGCGATAGAAGGTGCCGAAACCGTTATCGCCATAAATCCCGATAAAGATGCCCCGATTTTCTCTTATGCGGATTACGGCATCTTGGCAAACTTTGAAGATATTGTATTTTAAAAAGCGGCAACGGTACGGTTTCTGCTTTTGACGTTTGAAAAAATTATGCTGCGATGAAGCCGGAGCAAAGAAGCATGGCTTCTTCTACAGTAAGTTCTGCCTTAGGGGAGAGGTTTCCTTCTTTTAGGGGCAGAATATCAAGGGAGTATATGTACGCCGCACTTTCCTTGGCCCAATCCGAAACGGATGCAGCATCCAAAACGGCCTGAAATGCAGTTTTCGCGGCTTCGAGTTCTGTCGCTAAAGCCGGATTTTGGCGAATGCGCGCACGGGCGAGCATAGTGCATGCTTCTTCGCGCGTAATAGCGCGACGCGGTGCAAACGAGGTTTCGGAAACGCCGTTTACCACACCAAGTCCATAGAGAAGAAGTACGTACACATCCTCCGGCGCATTGCCAAGATCTAAAAAGGCATTAGTGGCGGAAAGCTGGGGAAATATGCCGCCGTTAATGGTGCGGAAGGACTCGAATGTGAGCATTGCGAAAGCTGCTCTTGTAATCGGTGCGTCTTTTTGGATGGTCATGCCAGAATTTGCATACAGGGAAGAAAAACATGACGCAACTTCCGTGGCGGGTGCCGCTTGCACAAGGCATGCAGGGAATAAAAGAAGTGCTGCGAGGGAAAGTGCCAAAAGTTTCTTTTTCATAAGTACCTCCATTATTTTAAATTTAGTTCTCCTAAATTTGCCGCTTTTAAGTACGCGTTGATAAAGCCGTCAATATCGCCGTCCATAACGGCGCCGATGTTGCCCATTTCGAAGTTTGTACGGTGGTCTTTGGCCATGCTGTACGGATGGAAAACGTAGGACCGAATCTGGCTACCCCAGGCAATTTCCTTCTGTACGCCTTTGATATCTTCGATTTTTTCTTTCTGCTCGCGTTCTGCAATTTCCAATAGCTTTGATTTGAGCATCTTCATAGCCGTATCGCGGTTTTGGTGCTGCGAACGCTCGTTCTGGCAGGCAACCACGATACCGGTCGGGATATGCGTGATGCGGATTGCAGAGTCAGTTTTATTTACGTGCTGACCGCCAGCGCCGCTGGAACGGTAGGTATCCACACGAATATCATCTGGATTGATTTGGATGTCGATATCATCATCAATTTCCGGCATAACTTCGAGAGAGGCAAACGAGGTGTGGCGTCTTCCAGAAGCATCGAAGGGCGAAATACGAACAAGACGGTGTACGCCTTTTTCACATTTTAAGTATCCGTATGCATTTAAGCCTTCAATCAAAATTGTGGCGCTTTTCACACCGGCTTCGTCGCCTGCGAGAAAGTCCAGCACGCTCACGTTGTAGCCACGGCGCTCGGCAAAGCGTTGGTACATACGAAGAAGCATTTCGGCCCAGTCCTGTGCTTCTGTACCGCCTGCGCCGGCATGCAGCGTGATAATCGCATTGTTCTTGTCATAAGGGCCGCTTAAAAGTGCGTCAAGCCGCATTGTGTCGAGCTTTTCGCGAAGCGCGGCGTATGCGCCGCTAATTTCGTCGAGAAGAGAATCGTCGCTTTCGCCGATTGCGAGTTCCACCAAAGTGGAAGCGTCTTCCCAATCGGTTTTCAAGGATTCAAATTTTCCGATTTTTGTGCGAAGACCCTTGATTTTCTGTAAAACTTTTTGCGAAGCCTCCATATCATCATAAAAGCCGGGCTCGGCGGACTGTGCTTCCAGTTCTTCTGCTTTTTCGCGGTCGCGCTCTATGCCGAGTGCTTCATAAAGGTCTGTGACCTCGTCTTCCATCGCGGCAAGGTCTAGTCTGTACTGTTCATATTCTATCATGGGAAAACCTCCTTTACTGTCCGCAACATTTTTTATATTTTTTGCCGCTGCCGCACGGACAAGGATCGTTACGTCCAACCTTCGCTTCTTTTCGAACGGTGCGAGAGGCAGGTTCCGCACTGCCGTTTGAGGGGGCAATGGGGGTGGCGGCTTCCTTTCGTTCGATCGGTTTGGTAAGATTTGCGTGTAATACAACCTTTACAGTATCTTCGCGGATGTTTTGCACCATCTCTTCAAACATGTCAAACCCAATCGTCTTATATTCCACAATCGGATCATGCTGTCCATAGGCACGAAGGGAAACGCCTTGGCGAAGCTGATCCATATCGTCGATGTGTGCCATCCAGCGCGTGTCTACTGCGCGGAGAAGAACCACGCGCTCAAGCTCTCGCATCATCTCTTTGCCGACGGCCTCTTCTTTGGCAGCATATAAAGAGCGAGAAAGCGTTAACAAAAATTCATGCAGTTCTTTTCGCTCCATTGTCTTTTTCTGTTCGTCCGTAAAGGAAATGGGGGCGAAGATAGAACCGTAAAATTCCATTAGCCCTGCCCAATTCCATTCGTCAGGATCCACAGAATCGGAAACATAGACATCCATCATAGTATCCACAATGGTTTCGAGCATCTTTTCGATGGTACCATGTACGTCACAACCATTTAGAACATCTTGACGCTGTGCATAAATCTTTTCGCGCTGTGTGTTCATAACATCGTCATACTGAAGTACAGTGCGGCGAATCTGGAAGTTGTTGCCTTCTACTTTTCGCTGTGCGCTTTCGATCGCTTTGGAAAGCATGTTGTGTTCAATCGGCTCATCGTCGCGAAGACCGAGGGCCTCTACAACACCCATAATGCGGTCAGAACCAAATCGACGCATGAGGTCATCTTCCAAAGAGATATAGAAGCAGGAAGTACCGGGATCACCCTGGCGACCGCTTCGTCCGCGAAGCTGATTGTCAATGCGTCTCGATTCATGGCGTTCTGTACCGAGAATGTAAAGACCGCCAAGTGCCACAACTTCTTCATGCTCCACATCCACAACAGCCTTGTGCTTATCATAAAGCTCTTTGTAAATGCGGCGTGCCTCTAAAATTTCAGCATCAGCCGTATCGGCAAAGCCGGTAGCTTCGTTTATGAGGCGCTCCGGAATTTCCATCTTTGCCATGTCGTTTTTGGCGAGATACTCCGCGTTACCGCCAAGCGTAATGTCCGTGCCGCGGCCGGCCATGTTGGTGGCAATTGTAACGGCGCCCTTTTTGCCGGCCTGTGCAATAATTTGCGCTTCGCGTGTGTGGTATTTCGCGTTCAAAACTTCATGCGGAATGCCGCGCCTTTTCAGCATGGCGCTGATTTTTTCGGAATTTTCAATCGTGATGGTGCCAACCAAAATCGGCTGACCCGTTCTATGCACAGCTTCAATTTCGTTTACAACAGCTTCAAATTTTGCCTTTTCGTTTTTATACACGCGGTCAGGCAAATCCTGACGTGCAAGGGTACGGTTCGTGGGGATCTCCACAACGTCTAAGCTATAAATGGTTTGAAACTCCGTCTCTTCCGTTTTGGCGGTACCGGTCATACCGGAAAGCTTTTTATAAAGGCGGAAATAGTTCTGGAAGGTAATGGTGGCAAGTGTTTTGTTTTCGCGCTCAACCTTTACGCCTTCTTTTGCTTCAATGGCCTGATGGAGCCCGTCACTATAGCGGCGTCCCACCATGATACGCCCGGTAAATTCATCAACAATTAAGACTTCGCCGTTTTTCACTACGTATTCCTTATCGCGGAACATCGTGCCGTGTGCGCGAAGCGCTTGGTTTATATGATGCGAAATCGTCATATTATCGGGATCTGCGAGGTTTTCAATCCCGAAGAATTGCTCTGCACGTTTTGTGCCGCGCGCGGTAAGCGTGGCAGTGCGCGCTTTCTCGTCTACAATATAGTCGGCATTCGGGTCTTCTTCCAAAGACTTCGTATCTGTCTCCGTAATGCGCGTGCAGTGAAGACCGCGTACAAACGCATTGGCACGCTGATAAAGGTCAGTAGACTTATCGCCTGCGCCGCTAATGATAAGAGGCGTACGCGCTTCGTCGACCAAAATGGAGTCCACCTCGTCCACGATTGCAAAGGCATGGCCGCGCTGTACCATTTGCTCTTTATAGATCACCATGTTATCACGAAGATAATCAAAACCCATTTCGTTGTTTGTGCCGTAGGTGATATCTGCAGCATAGGAAGCTTGCTTGTCCTCAAGTTCCATTTGCGGCACTACAAGGCCTACAGAAAGACCTAAGAAACGGTAGATTTTACCCATCCATTCGCTGTCACGTTTGGCAAGATAATCATTAACCGTAACCACGTGCACGCCTTGGCCGGTGAGAGCATTTAGGTATGCAGGGAGAGTGGCCACAAGTGTCTTACCTTCGCCGGTACGCATTTCTGCAATACGGCCCTGATGGAGCACGATGCCGCCAATAATCTGCACGGGGAAGTGGCGTATGCCGAGCACACGGTCGGCCGCTTCTCGAACGGTGGCAAAAGCTTCCGGAAGAATATCGTCTGTGGTTTCGCCGCTAGAGAGGCGCTTTTTAAATACAGCGGTTTTGCCAGCAAGTTCTTCGTCAGAAAGCGCTCTGTATTCCGGCTCGAGCGCCAGCACTTTATCAACAAGGGGCATGATGCGCTTAATTTCTCTTGCGCTGTAATCCCCAAATAGTTTTTGCAAAAGACCCAAGTGTATCCATCCTTTCAAAAGAGGTTATACTCATAATATTTTATTATAGCATAAATTGCCGTATAATACAAGTTTTTTTTACCATAGTAAAAAGAAACCCACAAATCGCGGATTTCTTTCTAAACCTACATTTCCAGCTCTTTTTCCATGAGCGTTACATACTCTTCGGCGTTTTTGCGGTTGGCCGCAATTTCGGCTTCCGTCATTTCGCGGCGTACTTTGCCGGGGCTGCCCATAACGAGACTACCGTCGGGAATTTCCGTACCGCCCGTTACGAGTGCGCCGGCGGCGATGATGCAGTTTTTGCCGATTTTGGCGCCGTCCAGTATAATGGCACCCATACCGATAAGAGAATTATCTCCAATGCTGCAGCTATGTAAAATTGCCCCGTGGCCTACTGTCACACCGCGGCCAATAGTAAGCGGCATACCTTCCGAAACGTGCAAAACGCTACATTCCTGTACGTTTGAGTCATCGCCTATCGTAATCGGGGCCATGTCGCCGCGAAGAACGGCGTTATACCAAATCGAAACGCGATTACCGAGCTTTACGTCGCCCGTAACTACAGCGCCTTGTGCAATAAAAAGTGTATTCATTTTTTCTGTTCCTTTCTGTGCGTGGTTTTTAAAGCGAAAAAGGGGAGAAAGCATAGTTGGCTACCCTTTTCGCAAGGCTATAAATATTATTCCATTTTTTCCTGCATTTGTCAACAAAAACTTGACAAAAAGCAAAGTTTAGGCTATGATAAAAGAGTATGATTAGAATGTAGGAGATGCATACATGATATATTTGGATAACAGTGCAACCACAAAGCCTTCCAAGGAGGCTGTGGATGCTTTTTTGTCTGTGGCAAAGGAAGAGTACGGCAATCCTTCTTCTGTCCATGAAATGGGAACAATCGCTGCAAAAATTCTAAAAAACGCGCGGCAGAAAGTGGCGGACGTCATGCATGTGGAAGCCTGCGAAATCGTTTTTACAAGCGGCGGTACAATGGCAGATAATCTTGCCATTTTGGGCGGCGTGAGCGTAAAACGCGGCGGCAGGGTAGTAACCACGGCAATCGAACATCCGGCAGTTAAAAACGCCTGTGCGGCGCTTGAAGCGCAAGGTATTCCGGTGACATACGTCCTACCGGGGAAAGATGGCGTTGTGCCGATTGAAAACATACGCGCTGCGCTTACGGAAGATACAGTTTTGGTAAGCGTCATGCATGTCAATAATGAAACAGGCGCTATACAGCCGATTGGTGAAATTCGGAAGTGTATGAACGAGATATGCCCGAAAGCGCTTTTGCATACAGACTGTGTACAGTCCTTTGGGAAAATTCCTGTTTTGCCGCGCACTTTAGGCGCGGACCTCGTCAGCGTGAGCGCGCATAAAATCCGCGGTCTTCGCGGCGTGGGGGCACTATATGTGCGAAAGGGCGTTACACTCGCGCCGGTTATTTACGGTGGCGGTCAGGAAAGAAACATTGCCCCCGGCACGGAGAATTTACCCGGAATTGCGGCGATGGCGGCGGCCGTGCAGCTTCCTCACGACTTTGAAAAAGTCCAGAAGCTTTCTGAAATGCTACTGCAAGGAATACTGGAAATCGGGAATGTGTATGTAAATAGTCCCTCAGGGCGCTTACCGCACATTTTGAATGTATCTTTTGCCAAAGTACCGTCAGAAGTCGTTACGAACGCACTGTCGGCGAAAGGCATTTGTGTTTCTGGCGGTTCGGCCTGTGCAGGTGCACGCTCTGAAAAGAGCTACGTGCTACGCAGTATGGGTGTGCCGGCGCCGGATAGCGGAGTACGGTTTAGCCTTTCGGATACCAACACAGAAGAAGAAATTATCGAAACAGTAAAGGTACTAAAAGAAGTGGTGCCAATGCTGTATGCGGCACTTGGAATGAGGAGCTGACTATGAAAGAAATTATTTTGATAAAATACGGTGAAATTATTTTAAAGGGTCTCAACCGTCATATTTTTGAGGACAAGCTTGTACGAAATATCCGTACAGCTGTGGGCGCGGATGCACGTGTTTATAAATCGCGTGCCACTGTTTACGCGGAACCTGCAGAAGGGGTAGATGTAGATGCCCTTGTACAGAAAATCATGCGTGTATTCGGCGTTGTGTATGTAATTCGCACGGCGGTGTGCGAAAAGGAACTCGAGTCGATTGGGAAGACTGTTCTCTCGTATGTGTCTCTCGGAGGCTACAAGACCTTTAAAGTAGAAACAAAGCGTGCCGATAAAACGTATCCCTTAAAGTCCCCTGAGGTAAGCGCTGAGATTGGCGGTATGATTTTAGAAGCGCATCCACATCTCGCTGTAGATGTACGTGAGCCTGAAATTACGGTGCATGTGGAAATACGTGAAGCAGGCGCCTATGTGTATGCAGAAAAACAAAAAGGCCCCGGCGGCATGCCCACGGGGTCTGCCGGAAAGGTTATGCTTCTTTTGTCCGGCGGTATTGATAGTCCTGTTGCCGGATACATGATGGCAAGGCGTGGCACCACGATGGATGCTGTTCACTTTTTCTCTCCGCCTTTCACAAGTGAAAAGGCAAAGGAAAAGGTACTTGATTTGGCCAAAATTTTGGCGCGGTATACGGGCGGTATGCGTGTGCATATCGTGCCGTTTACAGAACAACAATTACAGATGAAGGCAAAATGCCCCGCGGAGCATCTTACGATTTTGATGCGCCGTATGATGATGCGAATTGCCTGCGAAATTGCAGAAAACACAGGGGCAGGCGCGGTGGTTACAGGCGAGAGTCTCGGGCAGGTAGCAAGCCAGACGCTAGAAGCTATCGGCGTTACGGATGCATGTGCGACGATGCCGTGCTTCCGTCCGCTTATCGGTATGGACAAGGACGAGGTTATTGAAATTTCAAGAAAAATTGATACCTTCGAGACCTCAATCCTTCCTTACGAAGACTGCTGTACGGTATTCACCCCCAAGCATCCGCGTACCCGTCCTCAGCTGAAAAATGTTGAGGAGGCAGAAAGCGTTCTCGATGTAGAGGCTCTTATTGAAGAGGCTCTCGGCAATCTTAAATTTATAAATATAGGTGACTGAATTGACAACTTGTGAAATTATCAGTGTCGGCACGGAGCTTCTGCTCGGTGACATTCTTAATACGGACGCACAGTTTCTTGCGCGTGAGCTTGCAGGTCTCGGCTTTGGTGTAATGCATCAAAGCGTTGTCGGCGACAACCACGACCGTCTGCTTGACTCAATATCTCAGGCAGCTCAAAGAAGCGACATCATCATTCTCTCGGGCGGACTCGGTCCGACTCCCGATGACCTTACCAAGGAGGTAGCCTGCGAATTTTTCGCAAAGGAGCTTGTTCTTCACAAGGAAAGTGTTGAGAGAATGACAAAATATTTCACAAACAAGGGACTCGATATGCCCGAAAGCAACAAAAAGCAGGCT
>JAZNJV010000098.1:0-3232 GCA_045578225.1 Clostridia bacterium
ATAGCATAATGCACCTTATAGAAGACCATGCAAGGGAGGCTGATATTCCTGTTCGCTTTGCCGCAAGTAAACTTGTAGAAGGGGATAGCCTTGTGATGGAGGCACTCTCGCTTACGGAAAACGAGAAGGAAACGATTGAACATATTATCACGCAGATGGAAGAGGAACGCGGACTTGACCGCGCCGCCGCCATCGCCGATATGCGTTTTTCGTTTATCCGCAAGCTTTGCGACGAAACTGTCACGCATCCTCGCGAAAGCCGTGAGCATGTGCGAAGTCAAAAAATCGATAAAATCCTCACGGGTAAATACACGGCCATTCCGTCTTTTATTCTCATTATGGCGGCTATTTTCTGGCTTACCTTCAGCGTTATCGGCGCCTATCTGCAGGCACTTTTGGAAGGTGGCATTGAAGCGCTTGGGAGTATGCTGGACCTGTGGCTTACAAAAGCGGACGTCAATCCCGCACTCCATTCTCTGGTGATTGACGGCGTGTTTAGCGGTGTAGGAAGCGTTTTAAGCTTTATTCCCATCATCATTGTGCTCTTTTTCTTCTTATCCATTTTGGAGGATAGCGGCTATATGGCGCGCATCGCCTTTGTGATGGATAAGCTGCTTCGAAAAATCGGCCTTTCCGGCAGAAGCATCGTGCCGATGCTGATTGGCTTTGGCTGTACGGTACCCGGCGTTATGGCCAGCCGTACGCTCCCTTCAGCACGCGACAGGAAGCTTACGATTATCTTAACGCCTTTTATGAGCTGCACGGCCAAGCTCCCGATTTACGGCTTCTTTGCAAACGCCTTTTTCCCTGAACACGTAGGTGTGATTATGATAGGGCTCTACCTTTTAGGAATTTTGGTAGGTGTGTTAACCGCGTACATTTCTAAAGGCACAGCCTTCCATGGGGAAGCGATTCCGTTTGTTATGGAGCTTCCGAATTACCGCATGCCGGGCGCTCGGAACGTGGTGCGGCTTTTGTGGGATAAAGCAAAAGACTTTCTGCAAAGAGCCTTTACGGTTATTTTTATCGCTTCCATGGCCATCTGGTTTTTACAGAAGTTTGATTTTGGCTTAAATCTTGTGACAAATGCAGAAGACAGCATGCTTGCACGCATTTCTGGCGTTGTAGCACCTGTTTTTGCGCCCTTAGGGTTTGGGGATTGGCGCATCGTAACCGCGCTTGTAGCCGGCTTTATGGCCAAGGAAAGCGTAGTTTCCACCTTGTCCGTCTTAACAGGCGAGGGCGTAGGGCTTCTTTCGATTTTGACGCCTATGTCCGCCGCGGCACTTTTGGTATTTTGTCTTTTGTATACCCCGTGCGTGGCCGCGGTCTCTGCCATTCGCCGTGAACTTGGCGGCAGATGGGCGGTGGGGATTGTAATAGGCCAGTGCCTCGTGGCATGGATATGTGCCCTACTTGTGCGCGGCGCATGGATTCTAACTTCTCTACTTTAAAAAATAAAATAACAAAGCCTTCCGAATTAGCCCAAAGGCTAAAACGGGAGGCTTTGTTTTTCATGTTAAGAAATATTGACTTTGGTTACTCCTTTTCGGAAAGACCCAATAGAAAATCGGCTGATACAGTAAAGAATTTGCAAAGAATTTTAATATCATCCAAGCTTGGCTCGTATTTTCCTCGTTCCAGATAGGAGATTTTTCGTTGTGTCATGTTAAGGCGTTCGCCAAGTGCGCTTTGTGTTAAGTTGCGGTTTTCACGTAAATCCTTGATTCTTTCACCAAAAGTTTTCATAATCACCACCAAAGAAAGTGTACCATAGATAGAAAAATTCTATTGACATACAGATAGAAAACGTCTATAATGTATAAAAAGAGGCTTTAAGAAAGTATACTCTTCTGCTATTTTGATTGTATGGTTTGTCAAAATGACAGGCTTTATTCTGTTTGTTCTTTTGCATATTGCTCTTTTTTTGGAATCTATGTGAAATCGTTGACAAACCCGCATAAAAATGCTATAATCTCCAATTGTGTCGTAGACATTTTTTTCTTTGTTGATTGTAATGAGCGTTACACAAAAGTGCTTACAAGTGCTAGCGGAAAGGGAGGAACTTTTATGGGCTACCAGGATGGGTCCAATAAGAAAAGAGAAATTATTACGACAACTTGGGAATACCTTTTACAAGCGGGCTTGGCAAATGCGTCGGTGGGTGAATTATGCAGAAAAACGAAGCTGTCTCAAAGCAGTTTGTATTATTGGTTTGACAATAAAGATGACATATGGATTAGCGCCGGAAAATACGGATTATCAAAGGTTATTGCTGATCTTTTTGCTTTTACTTTAAAATATACGGCGTCACCCAAAGAATATTTTGATATTCTTTTGCAGGAAATTGATAAATATAAAACGGAGCTTCGGTGTGTAATCCAGATTACGGTAAGCCCTGCATTTGGGGAACGTATGCGCGAATCCATGAAGGAATTTAACGGTTCCTACGCTGAATACGCAAAACAGCTTATGCGGATTTTTGATTGTACGTTCGAACAGGCGGAGCTTTTTATATATTCCACGCTTTCGGCTATTGTGGATTATGCAGTATGGGATGATGGCGAAAAAACGCAAATGTTACTCGATAATCTTTATCAGAGAGTTGCCAACATACTGCAGTTAGAATAGCTTGATGGCAGAATATATGTGCAAAAAATATACATCTTTCATCTAAGGAGGAAAAACGAAATGCCGCAGCAAAAGAAAAACGCTAAAGTCTTAACGATAGTATCTGCTGTTATATGCGTGATTCTCTCGCTAATACTTCTATCCAATCTTATTATCATTATAAAAGGAGCCTTGAATCCGAAACGGCCGCCATCGGCGTTTGGCGTAACTTCTATGATTGTTTTATCCGGCTCCATGAGTGGGGACGCGCCTGATCATATTGAAGTCGGAGATTTAATTCTTACAAAATCTGTTGACCCCCAAACGCTGAAAGTCGGCGATGTTATTACATATATGGAGGAAGGCACAACCGCAGTAACCCATAGAATCATTGGCATAAATGAAGACGGGTCCTTTAAAACAAAGGGTGACGCTAACAACGCGGAAGACCGTGCGCCTGTACTGCATGAGAATATTGTCGGTAAGTTTGTTTTCCGTATTCCCAAATTGGGTGACATTGCCATGTTTGCACAAACGCCGTTTGGCATGATGGTGTTTATCGGCATTCCTCTTCTGGCTTACATTTTGCTGGATATAGCCGCTCGTTCAAAACAGAACAAAA
>JAZNJV010000099.1:0-2462 GCA_045578225.1 Clostridia bacterium
GTCAGAAGAGTCATTCCGCATAAAGCCATCTTTGTGTCCGTTGAGGATTTGTTTTTCTGGATATTTGTGGCAATCTATATTTTTTTACTCCAGCATCGTGAAAATAACGGAATATTCCGCTGGTTTTCGGTAGTGGGTGCACTCGCAGGCATGATTTTATACCGTAAGCTGGTCAGCAACTTTTACATAAAATACATGAGCGTGGTTTTGCGGAAATTATTAAAAATACTTTATATCTTCTTTTCTTACGTGTTTAGTCCGATATATTATGTAGAAAAAAAGACATTGCAGCTTGGTAAAAAAACGGGACGCGGTCTTAGGGGTGTGGCCAGACGGCAAAAAATCCGGTTGACGTCCTATGGCAAAACCATTAAAATGACATTATGTAAACGAAAGAAAAAGCATCGCAAGAAAGGAGAAAACATGAGCAGAAGAGTACTGGATCGTAAGAAGCGCCAGAATGGTTTCAGTGTAGCGCTTGTCATTATGGTTATTCTGATGTTGATGGTCGTAATTTCCTTCAAACGATACGAATTAAAACAGAAACAGGAAGAATACACGCAAAAAGAGGAGCAGCTCTTAGAGCAGATTGCTGACGAAGAAGAGCGTGCAGAGGAGATTGAGGAATACCGTAAATATACACAGACACAGAAGTATATCGAGGAAGTTGCCAAAGAGAAGTTAGGTCTGGTAAACGAAAACGAAATTATCTTCAAATCAGAATAGAAATAGAATGAAGTCCCTGCATTGCAGGGACTTTTTTTTGACAAATTATGCGTGAAAGCAGGTGTATAATCCTTTTTTGCCACCCCGGACAAGGTCCAATAAGTAGATGTGGCAGAAAGGGTCAGCGATGAAAGATACATATTTAAAAACGGCAGCGGAGGAGTCGCTGTATTTACTGGAATATGAAAAGCAAAGAATAGAAACCTGCGCAAAATCTTTTGAAGAATTGGCAAAGGTATTTGTATATCTGCCGACGAAGAAAGAAAGTGAACAGGAAGAAGAAACGGTGGTGGGTGCCGACAGGAAGACTGTGCTTTGGAAAAAGCGCCTGACAGAAAACCGTGAGTTGTTTGCGGATAATTTAAAAGAAATGGCATCCATAATGGGACAGGTTGCCAAAAAAGACGTGCGTGCGGTTCGTTTTCCGGAAAAGCGCAGAAAGCAGATGATACATATATTGGAAGAGGAAGGGCTTAGCGTATCGGATGTTTACCGGCTAGAAAAAGAGGAAGGCAGTGCGCTTGTTGCCATCCGTGTTTGTTGTAAAAAGAATGTACAGTGTACAAGTGAAGAACTGGCCGGGTATTTGTCGGTTCTGTTAAATAAACATCTGCAGGCGATAGTGGGAATGCCTTTTTATATTCCGCAGGAGAGTGTGACTCTTTATTTTGAGGAAGAAGCCAAACTATCGGTGCTCAGCGGATATGCCAAAGCTGTAAAAGAGACCGAGAAAGTTTCGGGGGATAATTACTCTTTTTTTGAAACAAAAACAGGCTATTATATGGCTGTGCTGTCGGATGGAATGGGCTCGGGCGAAAAGGCCTGCGCAGACAGTGAAATTGTTGTGGATATGGCAGAAAAATTAATGGATGCAGGTTTTTCTGTAGAGACAACCGTGCGCATGATAAACGATGCCCTGCTTGCAGGTGCGGAAAATTCCAATATGTCTACATTGGATTTCTGTGGCGTGGATTTATATGAGGGGATAGCCACCTTTGTAAAAATCGGCAGTGCCTGTACCTACATCAAGAGCAGGGAATGTGTAGAAAAACTAACCTCCTCCTCTCTACCGCTTGGAATTTTCCATAAGCAGGATATAGAGGTAATAAGACGTCCTATTTATGACGGGGATTATATTGTCATGCTCTCGGACGGCATTATGGACTGCGTGACGCAGGAAAAAGGTGGCGAATACCTGGAAGATTTGATTTCGCAGATGCATTGCGAGCGCCCGAATGAAATTGCAAGCTGCATTATGAAATACGTCCTTAACTTAAGCAAAGGCAGAATCCGCGATGATATGACTGTGCTTGTTATGGGATTTTGGGAAAATAAGTACGAATAATTTGATTTTTCAAAGCCCCTTGGGTATAGTGTAAGTAAGTGTGAACGAAAGAAGAGAGGTTTACAGTGTTTAAGAAAGTAAAAGCGTACATGGAAGAATATCAGATGGTTAACGAAAATGACACCATTGTCGCCGGAGTGTCCGGCGGCGCTGATTCCGTGTGCCTTTTTTTATTGTTAGAAGAATATTGTAAGCAGAAGAATGCGAAACTGGTAGCGGTACATCTGAACCACAAAATTAGGGAAGAAGCGTGGAAAGATGCCGAATATGTCAAAGAACTTTGCGAAGAATTCGGGGTGCCCCTTCATTTGTTTGAAGAGGATGTGGCACTTTTGGCAAGGCAGAGCGGAATCGGAACCGAAGAAGCAGGAAGAATTGCCAGATACCGTGC
>JAZNJV010000100.1:0-8562 GCA_045578225.1 Clostridia bacterium
TTTAGAGGTACTCGACCCCGCGCAAAACCACACGTTCCGCGACCATTATCTCGAAGTTGCGTTTCCGCTTGATAACGTGATGTTTATAACGACCGCAAACACCGCGGCAGAGATTCCCGCGCCGCTATATGACCGCATGGAAATTATCGAAATTTCCGGCTACACGGAAAATGAAAAGCTTGAAATTGCCATGCGCCACCTTCTCCCCAAAACGCTCGCCTCGCACGGCCTTTCTGAGCGCCCCGTAAAGGTGCGGCGCGATGCGGTGCGCGCTCTCATTGAGCATTATACAAGGGAAGCCGGTGTTAGAACACTCGAACGCGAGATTGCACATCTTTGCCGCCGCATTGCTACGAAAATCGATAAAGGCGAAGAAAATGTGATTGTACACGCAAAAAATCTCGAGGAAATTCTCGGAAAATACAAGTTTATCCGCGATACGGAAGGCAACCGCCCCGAAGTGGGTACGGCCTCCGGCCTTGCCTGGACGGCTGTAGGCGGCGAGACGCTTCGCATTGAAGTGGCCGCACTCCCGGGCGACGGCAAGATACAGCTTACCGGAAGCCTTGGCGATGTGATGAAGGAATCGGCAAGCGCCGCCATAAGCTTTATCCGTTCGCGCGCGGAAACGCTTGGCATTTCGCCGGACTTTTATAAAACACGCGATATCCATCTGCACGTGCCCGAGGGTGCCGTACCGAAAGACGGTCCTTCTGCCGGCATCACGATTGCAACGGCTATTGCCTCCGCGCTTTCCGAAAGACCTGTGCGCGGCGATATTGCGATGACAGGGGAAATTACACTCCGCGGCCGCGTGCTCCCCGTGGGCGGCATTTTGGAAAAGCTGACGGCGGCGCATCGCCTTGGCAAAAAGCTTGTGCTTATCCCACGGGAAAACATGCGCGATACGGAGGAACTGCCGCACGAAGTGCGAGAGGCGCTCTCCATTGTGCCGGTATCGACAATGGACGAGGTGTTCGCTCTCTCGCTTCTGCCGCGTGAGAAGCATGCAGAAGCCGAGCTTTCGTTTATGACGGCACCGCAGAATATCGACAATGTCCACGCATAAACGAACCTGTAAAAGAATAAAAGAACTCTCCATTTTGGAGAGTTCTTTTTTGTGTTCTGCGCCTTTTTTCCTTTTATTTTTCTGTTTTTGTAGCCGCCCAAAGCATCAACGCAACCCATGCTACGCCCGTCCAGGCCGTAAAGAGATTCCAGTATACGATTTGCTTTCTTTTGGGGTGCTCCCGTTTTGCCGCCACATAGGCAGGCAAAAAGTAGACGGGAAAGCCAAGAAAAATCACAGCCACAAGTAAAAGCGGTTTATATTCCGGAGGCATTTTATATTCTCCTTTCTCTTACAGATACGCACCCGTAAAAAGCTTTTTAAACATCGGATATAGCGGAAGGCCTATCCCATAGCAGGAGATAGCCTCGCCAATGCCCACAGTAAGCATACAAAGCCAAACCGCAGGGGCATCAGGCAGAAAAAGGCCTAAATAGCCGCCCACAATTACGGCGTTTAAAAGCACGGGGAAACACATGGCAAGCCAGCGGTTTTTGCGAAACCGCCAAGTGAGATACGCCGCCGCAAGTGTCGCGAGCGAGCCGAAAATAATATCATAGATAGACCCGAGGAACATGTTGACGATAAGGCACCCGATAAAAAGGCCGGGAATGGCCACGGGCGAAAATAGTGGCAAAACGCAAAGCGCCTCGGATATACGGCACTGCACAGGGCCCATGCTGATAGGGGCAAACAGTAGCGTAAGGGCCGCGTATACAGCGGCAATTACGGCCGCATATAGAATTTTCTTAAGTTTCATCGTTTGTTCTCCTATACTTCTCGCGCTTTTTTCGTAAGCTTATAGAGTGCATTGAGTGCTTCAATCGGAGAAAGCGTTTCGGCATCTATCGTGCGAAGCTCTTCGATAATTTCGGTCTGCCCCATTGCGGCAAAGCCGATTTGCGCATCAGGCGCGGCTTCTTTTTTTGACGCACCGCGAACGGCCACGCCGCCTGTTCCTTCTTCAATTTCCTTTAAAATGGCTTTCGCGCGCTTTGTAACGGCTTCGGGCACGCCCGCAAGGCGTGCTACTTCTATGCCGTAGCTATCGTCCGTGCCGCCGGGCACAATTTTACGAAGGAAAATAATATCGTCACCGCGTTTTCGTGCGGCGATGTTATAGTTTACAACGCCCTCCATTTTATCCTCAAGCTTTGTAAGCTCATGGTAATGCGTGGCAAAAAGCGTTCGCGCGCCAATACGCGTGGCACAATGCTCGAGTACTGCCCAGGCGATGGAAAGTCCGTCATACGTACTGGTGCCGCGGCCGATTTCATCGAGCACCAAAAGGCTCTTCTTTGTGGCATGGTGCAAAATATCGGCCACCTCGCTCATTTCTACCATGAAGGTACTGCGGCCTGTAGAAAGGTCATCCGACGCGCCAATGCGCGTGAACACCTTGTCCACAATCCCGATGCGGCAATAGTCTGCCGGCACGAAGCTACCCATCTGCGCCATGATGGCGATGAGGGCAATTTGGCGCATGTATGTAGATTTACCGGCCATGTTAGGGCCTGTGATAATGGCAAGGCGGTTTTTATCCGTATCGAGGCGCGTGTCGTTCGGCACAAAGAGGGCATCGTCCATCGCAAGCTCCACTACCGGATGGCGTCCGCCGTGAATTTCGATATTTTCCGAAGTATCCACCTCAGGGCGGACAAAGCGGTTTCGAACGGCGACCGCAGCAAGGGACGCGAGTGCATCCAAAACGCCAACGGCGTGCGCGGTACGCTGCAGTTTTTCAGTTTCTTCCGCAATGCGGGTGCGGATGTCTTGGAAAAGCGAATATTCAAGCGCCGTGCTCTTTTCAGAGGCGCCGAGTATCATGCTCTCCACTTCTTTCAGGCGCTCTGTAATAAAGCGCTCCCCACCCACCGTAGTTTGCTTTCGAATATAGTCCTCCGGTACTTTATCGAGATTGGAATTCGAAACTTCAATATAATACCCGAACACTTTATTAAAGCGGATGCGGAGATTTTTAATATCGGTGCGTTCTCTTTCCTCCGCCTCGATTTCATGGATGATGCCGGCCCCGTCATGCATGGCGCGGCGAAGGGCATCGAGTTCTTCCGAAAAGCCTTCGCGGATAATATTGCCTTCGCGAAGGGAGAGCGGCGGCTCGGGGTTTATGGCGCGCTCGATTAAATCGCAAAGCGCAGGAAGCGGATCAATTTCCGCCGTTTGTTCGAGAAGAAGCCTAGACGAGGCCGCCCCCATCTTGGCTTTCAACTCCGGTAAAACGGCAAGAGACGTGCGAAGCTTTAATAAATCTCTGGGGCTTACAGTGCCCATAACAACACGGCCGGAAAGGCGTTCCATATCAGAAACTTCCTCCAAAAGGTCGCGTACCGCATCGAGGAGAAGCGGATTTTTTGTAAATTCTTCCACCGCCGTATGGCGCGCCAAAATGCGTGCACAATTGAGGAGCGGGCGCAAAAGCCACGCGCGCAGCGTGCGCGAGCCCATCGTGGTTTTGCATTTATCGAGCACCCAGTAAAGCGAAAAACGTTTTTCACGGTCGCGCATGTTCTTGCAAAGCTCAAGATTCGAAAGCGCTGCCATATCCATTTCCATAAACTGCGCCGTCTGGTACACTTCTATATCGGTAATATGCCGCGGCTTGACCTTTTGCGTTTGCGAAAGATAGGAAAGTAGCGCGCCCGTAGCGCACAAGGCGTTGGATGGGAGCTTTTCCTTCTTCGCGCCGAACTGCTCAAAAACCGCTTCGCCCGCATAGTCCTCAGCAAAATACATATCATTATATAAAACGGTAAGACACTGACAATACTTCGCGGCATTTTTCACCTTTTCGCATTCGCCGGCTTCAAGATTATAAATCATTTCCGCCGGATACATGCGAAGGATTTCTTCGGCGAGTAAATGCCCCTCCGCATCGTCCGAAAATGTGGTGGCCTGCATTTTTCCCGTAGAGGCTTCGCAAAAGGTAACGCCGCTCTCGTCCCCGTTTTTATAAACAGAACAAATATAATTTTCGCCGCGCTGTGTTAAAATTTTCTCATCAAGCGTGGTGCCGGGGGTAACAATTCGTACAACGTCCCGTTTTACAATCCCTTTTGCCGTCTTCGGGTCCTCCACCTGCTCGCAAATGGCCACTTTATAACCGCGGGATACGAGGGTAGATATATAATCATCCGCCGAATGGAAGGGCACGCCGCACATCGGCGCTCTTTCTTCCTGACCGCAGCTTTTTCCCGTAAGCGTAATTTTAAGTTCGCGTGCGCAAAGCACGGCATCGTCATAAAACATCTCATAAAAATCGCCGAGACGGAAAAACAGTATCGCATCTTTATACGCTTCTTTGATTTCAAAGTATTGCTGCATCATCGGTGTGATTTTCTGCATCGCGTGTACCTCTTTCGGTTTTATCATTCCCTATAATAGTATCATATTTTGCATTTTTCTTCAAGATTTTTTTCCCGAAATGCAAAAAATTGGCTACATATAAAAACGCAAACTGTTCAAACTAACTACTGCACCGACAAAACAATTTATTTTAAAGGAGAAAACAAAAAATGGCAAACAGAAATAATAACAGAAACCTCGTTCCCGAAGCACGTGCAGCTCTTGATAAGTTCAAGATGGAAGCTGCAAACGAAGTTGGCGTAAACCTTAAGGACGGCTACAATGGTGACCTTACCAGCAAGCAGGCCGGTTCTGTGGGTGGCCAGATGGTAAAAAAAATGATCATGAAGGCTGAGAATGATATGAAGTAAACCTCTCGAAAGAGGTTTAAACGAGAAGAAGCTTCTCCACGCGTGGAGAAGCTTCTTTTTGCCTGTATTTCTTATTTTACAGTTTCCTTCAGAGCCTTACCGGCCTTAAATACCGGAACGGTTGCTGCCGGAATTGTAACTTCAGCACCTGTCTGCGGGTTCTTACCCTTGCGTGCTGCGCGCTGACGGGTTTCAAACGTACCGAAACCGATCAACTGTACCTTATTCTTTGCCTTTAATTCTTCCGTAACTGTGGCGAGCATTGCTGCCAGAGCCTTATCAGCATCTTTCTTGGAGAGTTCTGCTTTTGCTGCGATTGCTGCGATGAGTTCAGCTTTATTCACTTCATTCACTCCTTTCCTCTTTCATTCATATTGCCATTCTATCACCTTTTTGGCATAATTTCAATACTTTTGGCGAAATTTGTTTATTTTTTGTACAAAATAAACAATTACTTTCTGGAAGCGAGATACGCTTCCCTTCCTTTTTCGTATAAATTGGTGCCTTCGCTATCGATAATGACGACGAGCGGCATGTCTTCTACGTAGAGTTTTCGAAGCGCTTCGGCCCCTAAATCCTCATAGGCGATGAGTTCTGCGCTCTTAATGCATTTTGCAAGAAGCGCGCCTGCGCCGCCGATTGCGCCAAAGTATACGCCGGCGTTTTCGCGCATTGCGTCTACTACTTCGGGAAGGCGGGCACCCTTACCAATCATGCCGCGTGCGCCGACGCGCATCATTGTGGGCGCATAGGCGTCCATTCTGCCGCTTGTGGTGGGACCTGCGGAGCCGATTACCTGCCCCGGCTTTGCAGGGGTGGGACCTACGTAGTAAATCGTAGCGTCCTTCGGGTCAAACGGAAGTTCTTCGCCACGCGCGAGTGCTTCGCACATGCGCTTATGTCCGGCATCACGAGAAGTGTAAATGGTACCGGTTAAAAGGACTTCGTCACCAGCCTTTAAAGTTTTTGCAAGTTCCTCCGTAAGAGGCAATGTAATTTTTCTGGCCATATTAAAGCACCTCCGTTTTATGCCGCGTTACGTGGCAGTTAATGTTGATGGCGCACGGCATACCTGCAATGTGCGTGGGCATCGTTTCAATATTAAGACCGATTGCCGTGGTTCTGCCGCCAAAGCCCTGGGGTCCAATGCCGAGCTCGTTGATTTTTTCGAGCATTTCCTTCTCAAGGTCGGCATAATACGGGTCGGGGTTTTCGGAATCGATGGGACGCATAAGTGCTTTTTTAGCAAGAAGTGCGGCTTTATCGAACGTGCCGCCGATACCTACGCCCACAACCATCGGCGGACAAGGATTCGGGCCTGCAAGCTCCACGGTTTCCAAAATGAAATTCTTAATGCCTTCAATGCCGTGGGACGGCTTGAACATGCAAATGCGGCTCATGTTTTCACTGCCGTAGCCTTTGGGGCCTACGGTAATTTTTACGTTTTCACCCGGCACGATTTCTGTGTAAATCATCGCGGGGGTATTGTCGCCGGTATTGCCGCGGCGAACGGGGTCTTTTACAACGGATTTGCGGAGATACCCTTTATCATAGCCACGACGTACGCCTTCGTGAATGGCTTCAGAAAGGTCGCCGCCTACAAAGTGTACATCCTGTCCGATTTCGAGGAATACGCAGGCCATGCCGGTATCCTGACAAATCGGTACATTTTCGCGGTCGGCAATTTCAAAGTTTTCAATAATGTTATCGAGTACACCTTTTGCAATTTCGCCGTCTTCTTTTTTCCGGCAATCGCAAATCGCACACTTTACATCTTCGGGAAGGTGATTATTTGCCTCGATGCAAAGCTTTTCTACGGTATCCGTTACAAGACTTACAGAAATTTCACGCATCGTTTTTCTCCTTTTTACTTAAATAAGATAATTAAAAACTGCGATACAAGCACAACGGCAATGAGCGCAATCGGATAGGTTGCAGCATACGCGGCGGCTACGGCTTCCGTGCCGGCGGTGTTAATGAGCGTGCCAAGAGCAGGAGTAGAGGTCATACCGCCCGTGATGGAGCCAAGGTTATTGAGAAGGCTGAGCTTCAGCACATACTTTGCAAAGAAGTAGCCAACAAGCATCGGTATAACTGTCATAATTACGCCGTATACGAAATACATGGGGTCAAAATTCGCAACAAATTCTGCACCGCCGGGGATACCAGCGCCGATTAAAAACAGCATAAGACCGAGCTCGCGGAATACTTTCAGCGTAGATTCCTCGGGCATCAGGGAAATGCGACCGGCTCTGCCGAAATGTCCAAATACGAGAGACAGTAAAAGGCAACCGCCCGTAGTGGTAAGGGAAAAGGCTGTGCCCTTTATACCTTCACCAGCAAAAAGCGAAGTATAGCCTGCGCCCGTGAGCGGAATTTTAATCATGCCAACTAAAACGCCTAAAATAGCGGCAAGGGCAAAGGCGCCAAAGCCAAAACCATCAAGCTGAATGAGCTTGCCCTTGTATTCCTTTTTCGCTTCACCATCGGAAACGGCGGTAAGCTTTGCTCTTTCCTCGTCCATATTCGCGCGGCACATTTTAGGAATCAGCTGTACAAAGAGTACTACGCCCAAAACACCAAATATGTAAGCAATGCCGTGCCCGACGGATACGAGGCTCTCCAGCTCTGCCGCCACCGTATCCTTTGCGGCAGAAAAAGCAGGGGTAGACGTGAGAGAGCCGGAAAGAAGACCGACAATCATCGCCACAAAGCCTTCTCGCGTTTCAATCGTAGCACCGTAGCCAAACACTTCACCAAGGTAGATACAAGCCACAGCGGAAAGACCACCTGCTAAAATAATTAAAACACCTAAAAGCACATAAGACTTAAAGTTTTTCTTCATGTTGCTGAAGAATTTCGGGCCTGCGATAAAGCCAACGGATGTTACAAACAGAATGAGACCTAAATTTTCAATAATTTTGAGTGCCTTATCTGTGTAATTCGGAAGCTGCGCGGAAAGCGGTGTGTAGAAAAAGCAACCGAACAAAAGTGCTACAATAAATACACCTGCTGTTCCGAGGTTTACACCTTTCACCGTGATGCGCCCGAGTGCATAGCCCACCGCCGCAATCACAAATACACAAAACATCAAAAAGGTAATTCCGTTTACGGGAATTACGCCACCAAACAGAGTCATTTTCCTCCTACCTTTCCATTTTACAGACTTGTGGGCGAAACCGATTTTCGCGGCTTCGCCCGTCTTACGTTTTTATTTATCTTTCGTGCCGTGCATACTGCGGCAAGAGCAGCGGAGAAACTGCGTCACCGCCAAGGCCTGCCTTTGAAAGTTCTTCTGCGTATGCCTTTACGTGATCGAGATTCATTTCGCCGAGCGTAACCTCGCCTGCACGTCTTGCGGCTGCCTTACCGGCGTTTCTGCCGAATACGATAATATCGAGGAGAGAGTTACCCATGAGGCGGTTTCTGCCATGGATGCCACCTACGGCTTCGCCGGCAACGAGAAGGTTCGGGATGGCTTTCGTATAGCCTTCGCCGCCGATTTCAAGACCGCCGTTTTGATAATGGAGTGTGGGGTACACAAGAATCGGTACTTTACGCATATCGATGCCATAGTTTAAGTACATACGCATCATGGCCGGAATGCGCTTTTCGATTGTGCCTTCGCCGCCGAGGATTTCAATCATCGGGGTATCCAGCCAAACGCCGCTTCCGAGTGGTGTATCAACACCCTTGCCGTTTGCACATTCGCGGATGATAGCAGATGCGGAAACGTCTCTTGTTTCAAGAGGGTGCGCA
>JAZNJV010000101.1:0-11576 GCA_045578225.1 Clostridia bacterium
CCGGTAAAACAACTACCACGAACCGGCTTACGCTACACCTGCGCGCAAACGGGCTTTCCCCCGTCATGATTTCACTTGACGATTATTATCTCGGGCGCTCCAAAACACCCGTAGACGAAAATGGCAAGCCGAATTATGAGGATATTGAAGCTATTGACTATGCGCTTTTTAATCGGCAACTCCTTTCTCTTATTGAAGGCGATACCGTATGTGTGCCGCGCTTTGATTTTACCACCGGCGAAAGAGCTCTGGTGGGGCGCACGCTTTCCCTGCCGCCGAACGGCGTTCTCCTCGTGGAAGGAATTCATGCGCTAAACGAGAAGCTCGTGCGCGGCATCCCTGCTTCCGCTTTATACCGCGTATATTGCAGTGCGCTGACGGTGCTCTGCTTTGACCGCTATAATCCCATTTCCCCGACCGATACGCGCCTTATCCGCCGCATCATTCGCGACAGCCAATTTCGAAACACCGATGCAGCCGGCACCATTGCGATGTGGGCAGACGTGCAAAAAGGAGAAATTAAAAATATTTTCCCGTATGAAGAAACGGCGGATGTCATTTTTAACTCCTCCCTATCCTATGAATTTGCCGTATACCGTGAGGCAGCAGAGCCGCTACTTCGGGCTGCTCTCGCCCACCCCAAAGAGCGAGAAACCGCGGAACGGCTTTTAGAATTTATCAGTTATTTCGAACCGCTTTCGCGGGAGCTTGTGCCCGGCACCTCCATTCTTCGGGAATTTCTCGGCGGCAGTACGCTTTCTCCTTTATAAAATCTCACATTTCTCCATGTTGATGTCACTTTATACATTGACTTTACAGCCGCAATTTTATATAATAAAGTCAAACACATAAGGAAAGGTGATAGTATGGCTGAATTACGTTTTAACCCCTTAACACGCGACTGGGTAATGATTGCTTCGCACAGACAGGCACGCCCGAATATGCCGAAGGATTGGTGTCCCTTCTGCCCCGGCAGCGGAAAGGTGCCGGATGATTTCACGGTATATAAATATGACAACGATTTTCCTGCACTCCGGCAGGATCCGCCCGTACCGGACGATGTAGCCGGCGGCGTATACAAAACGGCCCCTGCATATGGCAAGTGCGAGGTTATCCTCTATTCCAAAAACCATACAGAAACGCTTCCTGAACTTTCCGACGGGCACGTTTCAGAGCTTGTGGATCTTTGGTGCGACCGCTTTGAGGACCTCTCCAAGGATGAAAATATCAAGTATATCTTTATCTTCGAAAACCGCGGCGAGGTGGTAGGCGTTTCCATGCCGCATCCGCATGGGCAGATTTACGGCTACTCCTTCCTCCCGAAAAAGCTGGCGCTTGAGACAGAATCCTTTAAGATGCATAAGGACGAAACCGGTGCCTGTCTTCTTTGCGACATGCTTGCGGAAGAAAAAAAGTTTGAAAAGCGTATTATTTTCGAAAACGAAGCCTTTACGGTTTTCCTCCCCTTCTTCTGTGAGTATCCGTACGGTATGTATATCGCACCGAAGCGCTGCGTGCAGTACATTACCGATTTCACAAAAGAGGAACGCTTCCTTTTAGGGCAGGCCATTAAGCAGACAGCCGGCACGCTCGATTGTCTTTTTGACTATGCTTTCCCCTACATGATGTGCATGCACAATGCACCTGTAAACCTCGCGGGCTGTGAGGATTTCCACTTCCATATCGAATTCTTCCCGCCGATGCGCTCTGCGGATAAGCAAAAGTTCAACGCTTCCAGCGAAACCGGTGCCTGGGCACATTGCAACCCCACCGCACCCGAGGAACGTGCAGAAGAACTTCGCGCTGCATACAAAAAATTTATGGCCACGCAGGAGGGTTAAACCATGGATTTACAAGCATTAAAACTTGAATTTTACAAGCATTTCGGCGAAGGCGGAGAGCTATTTGCCTATGCCTCTCCGGGGCGTGTAAACCTAATTGGCGAACACACCGACTATAACGGCGGCTATGTATTCCCTGCCGCCATCACGCTCGGCACCACCATTATTGCACGAAAGAGAGACGATCAAATCATTCGTATGCGTGCTACGGACCTTGACGTTTTGGTGGAAGCAGACCTTACAAAAATTGACGATTACAAAACGCTCTCTTGGGGCAACTACCAAATCGGTGTTGCGGCGGAGCTTATCAAAGACGGTATCGCTGTCTGTGGGTGCGACCTTCTGTTCCATGATACTACACCGCACGGTGGTGGACTTTCCTCCTCGGCGGCGATTGAAGTGGCTACGGCGCTTTGTCTTTACCACCTTTCCACCGGCAAAACGCCGGACATGTGCCAGATGGCCATTATTGGCCAGCGTGCAGAGCATAATTACATAGGCGTTGCCTGCGGCATTATGGACCAGTTTGCCTCGGCTATGGGTAAGGAAGGGCACGCGATTTTCCTTGATTGCAAAGACCTTTCCTATGAGCTTGTACCCCTCGCGCTTGGCACTGTGCGTATTGTAATTGCAAACACCAATAAAAAGCGCAGCCTTGTAACGAGTAAGTATAACGAAAGACGCGCAGAGTGCGAAGCAGCGCTTTCCGATTTGCAGAAGGTTCTTCCCGAGCTTGTACACCTCGGCACACTTTCTCCTTCTGAATTTGAAGCGAATGCCGCGGTGATTCAAAACCCCATTGCGGCCACAAGAGCACGCCACGTTGTGATGGAATGCGACCGCGTAAGAGGGTCGGTAGAAGCTTTAAAGGCTGGAGATATCGCCCGTTTTGGTGCGCTTATGAACGATTCGCACGCTTCGCTTCGTGATTTATACGAGGTTACCGGCATTGAGCTGGATACCTTGGCAGAAGCAGCACAGAAACAGCCCGGTTGCCTCGGCTCCCGCATGACCGGTGCCGGCTTTGGTGGCTGCACGGTAAGCCTTGTAGAAAACGAATATGTAGAAGAATTTATGAAGAACGTGGAAAAAGCATACATCGAGAAAATCGGCTATGCACCCACCTTCTATGTAACCGACGCCGGTGACGGCGGTCGCGTACTCTAAAGACTATGGATACAACACTTCTTTTTGTAAGACATGGGCAAAGCGAGGCCAACACGCGCCATATCTTTGCCGGACATCTCAATGCACCGCTTTCAAGCCTCGGCCAAAAACAAGCCGAGGCTTTGGCCTTATATCTGGATGCTTTTCCTATCTCTGCCATTTATACGAGCGACCTTGTCCGTGCTTTTGATACAGCAAAACAGACGGCTCTGCGGAAAGGGTTGCCCTTACAAAAGGATGCGCGTCTTCGCGAAATTAACGCAGGCCTTTGGGAAGGCGAAACATTTGATGCTTTATCACCGCGCGCCGATTTTGCAGTTTGGCTTTCGGACATTGGACATGCCGCTCCTGAAGGTGGCGAAACAACCGAGGCGCTCCTCTCTCGCGTGCTTGGTGCCACCCGTGCGCTTGCCACGCTTCACCCGGGAGAAACTATTTTAATTTCCACCCACGCCACGCCGATTCGTCTTTTGGAAACCGTCTGGCGCGGCCTTCCTATTACCGCTGCAAAAGACATTCCCTGGTGCGGCAACGCTTCCGTCACGGGCGTGATATACAAAGAAGACGGCAGTTATGAAATCCTGTTTCGCGATGTAAATGATTTTTTAGGGACGCACGCATCTGTGCTTCCGAGTAACGTGTGAGGTAGCGTATGCAAATACAGGAAGCCATCATTGTAGAAGGCATATACGACAAAATACATCTCGATTCCATCGTGGAGGCGCTCGTGGTGCCTACATTCGGTTTCTCAATTTTTACAGATGCCGATCGGCTTTCGTATATTCGAGCGCTTGCGAAAAAAACCGGCATTATTATTCTCATGGATTCCGATGCTGCCGGCTTTAAAATCCGTTCCTTTCTTCACGAGCATGTAAAAGAAGGAAGGGTTTTGGACGCGTACATTCCCGCGCTCGCCGGAAAAGAAAGGCGAAAAACGCGCCCTTCGGCAGAAGGGACGCTTGGGGTTGAAGGCGTACCCGGGGAGACGCTTTTGGAAATCTTAACAGCCGTTTCCACGCCCACGACTACGCCCAAATCGGAAATTACGCATCTCGACTTTTATAGGGACGGCCTTTTAGGGGCGCCGGACAGTAGCAAGCTTCGCGCTGCGCTCTCCTCGCATCTTTCCCTCCCGCCCAATCTTTCGAAAAAGGCTCTTCTCGCTGCCGTAAATGCACTGATGACGCGCGAAGAATACGCCGCCTTCCTCTCCTCTATCCGTTAATCCTTGAAATTTCCCGTTTCAATCAAAACGATATCGTCCCCGATTTTGCGGATGCTTTCCCACGGAATGACAAACTCATTTTCCTTCCCGAAAATGCCGAGCACCTTGCTCTGCCCCGGTATAATGAGTGCTTTGATTTTACCGGTGTCCGGGTCAATTTCGGCATCAAATACGTATCCAAGCCTTGCGCCATCCGCAAGGTTTATTACTTCCTTCTGGCGAAAATCATAAATCCGCATCGTTGTCCCCCAAATATAAAAAGTGCACATATGCCTTATAAAGCCTATGTGCGCTTTTTTCGTTTTATGCTTGCAGAGACAGAATTTCGCGCATTGCCCGCGCCGCATATTCCATTTCGGAAGGTGTTGTAAAAACGCCGGGGGAAAAGCGAAGGCTCCCCTCCTCCAAAACGCCAAAATGTGCGGCCGCAAGTGGCGCACAGTGAAGGCCTGCACGCGTAGCGATGCCGTATTTTTGATCGAGTAAACGGGCAATTTCTCCCACGTCTCTTCCCTTGATCGAAAGAGAGACCACACCCACGCGGTTTTCGGGGGTCTCAGGGCCCAAAACACGTACGCCCGGTACAGTTTTCATGGCACGTATAAACTGCGCGCACAGCCGCTTTTCATGCCGTTCAATATTTGAAACACCCTTCGAAAGCACAAAGCGCACGCCACCCGAAAGACCGACGATGCCGGGTAAATTGACCGTGCCTGCCTCGAGCCTGTCCGGTAAAAAAGCCGGCATTTCGACGCTTTCCGAAAAACTGCCCGTACCGCCCTCTCGAAGGGTTTTGGGAAGTATCCCCTCACGGATATACAGTCCCCCTATCCCCTGTGGACCCAAAAGGCCTTTATGCCCGGGAAATGCTAAAAGGTCGATACAATCGCGTTCTACATCAATGGGGACAGTACCTGCCGTTTGTGCCGCATCCACCATAAATAGAATACCACGTTCACGTGCCATGCGTCCAATTTCCCCGATGGGATTGATTCCGCCGCCCACATTCGATGCATGTTGCAGACAAATCATGCGCGTGCGCGGTGTAATCTGACGCAGAACGGCCTCCGGCGTTATGGTGCCGTCTGCCTCCGCCTCGGCAAACAGCGTTCGCACGCCTTTTTTTGAAAGGGCGAGACTCGGGCGGTATACGCTGTTATGCTCCATGTTCGAAATCACAAGGTCATCGCCCACTTCGAGTAGTCCTTTGAGTCCTATATTTAAACTGTCTGTACAGTTTTGTGTAAATACAATACGCTCCGGCGCACGTACGTGAAAAAGCCTTGCTAAAAGTTCTCTCGTCTCCCAGATTTTTTCAGCGGCATACACGCTCAGCCTGTGTGACCCGCGCCCGGCATTCGCCGCATACCTTCGCATGCAAGCGGCCATCTCGGCGCTGACAGCCGGCGGCTTTGGGAAGGAAGTAGCTCCGTTATCGAGATAAATCATACGGAATCACTCCTGAAAACGCCGAGAATGCGTACACCCATCTCCCTTGCCGCTTCTTCCACCGCAGAAAGAGAATTTTCGCTAATCTTTAGCGAATAACCGCATCCACCACGACGATGAGGTGGCGGCGTCTGTACCACAAAAGACACTATGCCTTTTTGACGGAGCCTTTTTCGTATACGTACGGCTTCCGTCATGGACTGCACTTGTATAAGCATTGCTCCTCTCCTATCCAAGGCGCAAATTTAAAAAACGCCTCAGTACACTATATGCGCGTCCAATAAAAAAGTTCATTTTTTTCGACAGGTTTCGCGCCGCGTGCAAAAAGCAGTCCCCTTTTAGAGGCACGCCCATACCACCAAAGATGCCATAAGACACAGAAAATCCTCCGGCAAAGTAAGACCAGAGGATTTTCATTTTCTATTTAGTTCGTTAGCGCAAATCTGCTGATAAAGCTTTCCATGGTAAACCCACCTATGTGTCGTTTATCTCTGGATGATGAAGTAATACGGGGTTTCCGTAACGGTATACCCTTTGCTATCTTCCACTTCAATCAGTATACTGTAATTGCCGGGTGTATCCGCACTAAGCGGCATCGTAATCACACCTTTTTCCAGAACTTTTTGTGTAAGACCAAAGCTTTCGTACTGTCCGTTTTCATTGCGGAACATCATCGTAGCCTTAACTTCCAAATCGCTATTTATGTTCTCGAACATTACATTTACTTGTATCGTTTCCCCAAGACCGTATAAGCATTTTCCATTATCAGCCGACTCCACTTTTATGCTCGGTGCTGCAGTTACGTTTTTGTGTAAAGTAATGTCTGCATGCGCAACTACGTCTCCGCACATGGGAGAAGTGCCTGCCATTGTATCAGATATCCTCCAATCGCAAGCAAACTTGTATTCCGCGGCTTCCTCCGGGAACATACCGGATTTAAGTGTTATGACAACATTTTTGCCACTTAAAACGCCTAACGGCAGAATAAATACATTCTCTGTATTCGGATAGCACTCTGTAGTCAAATTTTCACTTCCGTCTTTTTCAACGATCTCAAGGGAAGCATCCACCGGTAAAGGCGATAGCGGCTTTAAAACCAAAGCTGCCCGTCTATTATCCCACTTTGATGCTGAAAACATCTTTGAAAAATCAAGCGTCATGCTTGCCGATAAACCATCTTCGGTCTCAGACATGGCAAATCCAACATCCTTTAACAGTATGGTTGTTTCAGCATTGATGTCACTTATATTGGGATTATCGCTTATTTTTTCCAAAAACATAGACACTTTAAGTTGCTGCCCTTCGCATCCGTCTTCAGTTTGCGACAAATCCACAACAAACTGCCACTTGGCATCTGTGCCGATATTGCCTGAAAAAGATGCTGTCTCGCCCATTTTAGCAAAATCAGTGCATTCTATTGCTGTAATTCCGCTTGCTTTTACCTTGTAATGCCAGTAGGTTTTTGTGGCACTTGTTTTATCAATCAGTATGATTGTAGTACCAAGGGGCAAGGCGCTTCCAAATTTTAGGATGGGTTTCGCATAATTTGCTGCATTAAAATTCTCGATTTCATAATATGCCGAAAATGCCGAATCACGGCTTATGGTTGCAGAAGAGGATGTAATGCCGCCAAAAATCTGGCCTTCTGCCACATACCCGTTTATGCTTGTATCACGCTCAACACCGGAAATGCGAATGGTGATATCACAATCTGCTGCCGGAATTGCACTAATATTAAATCGGCTTTCCGCCACATTGTGAGAAATATGAACGGGAGTACTGCCCGTATTCACAATTTCTTCCGCAGCAAACGCATTTGTTTTATGGTATCCGGAGTCTATCGTATAAAAAATGTCAATACCATTAACACCGGAGCCTTCGCCTTTCAAAATTTTTACAATCGTAATGCCAGTTTCTTTTTCAACATTGATTCTTGCTTTCCCCACATAGAAGACAGAGTCGGAGGGTGTAACTGCCGAAGGCTCATAGTTTTCATCTCCCTTATACCTTGCTTCTATATGATAGTTCGTTAAGGCATATTCGATTTCTATTGTGGTGTCGGTGCTCCAAGTTGTTGCTATTTCACTGCCGTCAGAAAAATGAACCAGTCTGTATTCTGTATCGCCATGTCCCGGAGCAACAGGTGTTATCGTATATACACTATTTCCGCTCGCATTTTTACTTTCAGCGAATGTAGGAGTAGGCGGCGCCGGCTGGCTCGCCTTTTTAATCCAGTAAGTAACGGTTGCCTCTGTACCATCGGGTGCTTTAACAGAGGCCGTATACTTGCCTGCATTGGTGGATTGATCCGGATGGATAAGCTCCGGTTCCCACACTACTGTCGAGCTATTGGATGAGTATTCGATTCGGGCCTGAAACTGTGGCTCACCCGTGTACGTGGTATCCGACGCGCTTAGTGCTGCATAGTTTTCAATTCCGCATATACAAGTTCTTATAAGCGTGGAACCTGTATCGGAAACTGAATAGGTATACCTGTGTAGCGGTTCAGGTTCTTCCGGTTCTTCGTGTTTATCCCACTGTGCATACAGCTTTACAGTTTCACCTTTAACATCGGTAAGATTGATGATCTCGGCTTTATCTGTATACGAATCCCCGCTGCCGTCTGCTTTGCTGTTCCAGCCGTTAAACGTATACCCTGTACAGGTAAACTGATTTGCCGGCAAAGTATACTTACGGTCAAACTCTAAATCCTTCATCGTTTCCATGGTACCGCCATAACTTTTTCCGTCCGGCGTGTTCGGAACGAACTCTACATGGTAGTTATGTGCTTCCCATTTTGCATAAATAACAAGAAAGTCCTTGTTCTCCGCTTCGGGATGTGGCACAAATAAAGAGGGATCATACTCAGAGTTAACCTTATATTCATCACCGGTACCATCGGGATTGGTGTACCAACCTATAATTTTATATCCGGGATGGCTGTAAATTGTACCTGAAATTGTAACAATCTCGCCACTAGGAATATCTATGGCTTTATACTTACCGGAGCCCTTAAAATTCTCATAATAGTGCAATTTATATACTATCGGTTCTTCAGAGTCATCGCCTTCGGTTGGTCTGTGGTCTATAAAATGACCTTTGTTTCCTTCTTCGTCTGCAAGAATATTAACGGTAAAATATTCCTTGGTAGTCGGATTTGACATGACACCCCATATATCCATATTGCCGCCGATGATATATGCTGTGCCGGATATATGCACGTTACCAAACCCACTTTTGTCTGCTATAAAGTTACCGGAAGAATCCTTGGGGCTACTGGAAATATTACAGTTACCGCCTTCCATCATAATAAAGTTATGCTCGGTTTCACCGTCGTTTGCCTTATTCTCGCTTTCATATACGCAATATATGTCAAGATTCGTCTGTGTTCCCCCGGAGAGGAAGACTGCGCCGCCCTTTGCACTCGCTGTATTTCCCTTTATTTCAGGACAGGACGAATGATTATAGATGTTATCTTTATACCCATGGTTAAAAGGAATTGTGCTATGATCTTCATTGACACCAATCATAACAGAAATGCTTTCGCTTCCTTCTTCCCTGCCGACAACAGCAATAGCGCCACCATGTTTTACTGCCTTGTTGCCGCTGACAGAACCACTAAGTATATCGGCTGCAACATCGTCTCCAGCCGATGAAACATAAATACCACCGCCGTCGCCTCCGGCAGTATTATTGTCTGCCTTGCCGCCTGACATAATAACGCTACCATCATTAACAGCCATGCCGCCGCCATTTACCGCCGCTTCATTTTTCAATATACTACCATTTGAGAAGGCAACATTACCACCGCTTACATAAGCGCCGCCACCACTTAGTTCTGTGCTGTTATTTGAAATTTCTCCACCTGTGATGTAAACTTCACCACCGTACAAAGCGATGCCGCCGCCATTTCCCTTTGCCCGGTTTTTACTAATAGCGCCACCATTTACCCTTAATTCCGCACCGGTAGCCGGGGTAGTTTCATCACCGATACATACAGCGCCGCCATTGCATTTTGACTGGCAGTTCTCAATAGACCCATTCCCCGAAATAGTGAATGTACCGTCTGTCATATACACAGCGCCACCATTTTCTGCGCTGCAATTTTGAATGGAACCACCCGAAATGGTTGCGATACCGTTCGGGTCATTCATATAAACAGCACCGCCATTATCGTGCATACGCACGTATTCTTCATTATCGGTGTGGCTGTTGCTTATCACACCGCCTGTCATTGTAAAAGTACACGCCTGACTCGCGCCCGCTGCCATAACAAACTGGCCGGAGGTTGTGCCGCCTGAAATATTAACCTTGGCATACCCGATTTTTCCAGTAGGATTGATGGTGGCGCCGCCGCCAACTGAGCCGGTAGTTATCTCGGCGTTTCCGGATATCGTAACATTTGCAGAGCCGCCATTGCCGACAATACCGCCACGACCGCCGCCGATGGCAACAGACGGCTTTACATGGTAATCTGTATTGTCATCATATTTGCAGTAATTTTCCTGTCCCGTACTTTTAGCTACAACTGTACCGCCACTTATGGTGATGCGTGCGTCACCAGCGGTTTTGTTAACACTGTTGCCGCCACCGATTGCGCAGCCGCCAAGACTTTCAGCATATACGTAGCCGCCGGTAATTGTAATCTTTGCTTCAGAGCTGTTACCGCTCTGCATAATGGACGAGCCACCACCTATGGCCGTGCCGGCGACATGTCGCGCTTCCCTGATTACATCGGCAGGGGTGCCGCTTCCAAAATCCTTAACTGTCTTATATGCAGGCTGCCCGAAGTTATAGGCATACACTGCCCCGCCATTTATGAAAACATCACTGGTTCCGCCGTTAGACGTATGCGCTATACCACCGCCGATGGCTGTACCCGTTGTATGCGCAACTGCCGTGATTTGGCCGCCGTCAATACTAACATGCCCTATATCATTTCCACCGCCGCCGATGGCTGTGCAGTTGTCTCGCGGGGTAGAACCTGCATATACGGTTGCACCTTTGAAGCACAAATTATAAACCTTACCATACGAGCTGTCATTTCCACCAATTACAGAGTTCCAAAAGTTTGCCCCAACATACTCCTTGTAATAGCTACTCTTATAGGTAGTTGTATCTTGTTTGCCGATAACTGTCAAAGTACCGTTATGGCTACCATCACCCGCGTCACTTGTAAATGTCAAAGAACTATTGATTGACGAGGAGTAAAAGATGTTACACATTCTGTTATCGCCTTTAACAGAAACGGTTACATGGGTATTACCCGTAGTTGCTTTTGTAACTGCAATCCCGCCATCTGTTCTGCTTGTGCCAGCGGTATTTCTTGTGGACCAAACATTATCAATCGTTACATGGCAGTCTGTATTTGCTGCGGTTATGTTTATGTAATTTGCGGTGCTTTCTCTGCCAGATGCCGCATCGTTCCATGCTTTAATAACACCTTCCACATCCGTGTTATTGGTAATAAATTCTCCCCAGGACTTTCCACCGTATGTTACTGCATCATATTTTGGAAGAACAAATTCTCCGTCCACTTCCCCTGTTGTCGCTTTATTTCCGCTTGTGGATTGATACACATAATATTTGTTTTCTTTCGCGTGCGTCCCTGTGACAGTTTTGGTCGTTGTCGTGCCGGCTGTGGTAGAAAAAATATAACCGGTGTAGGTGCCAGTAGCAATCGTAACATTTCCGGCAGCCAAGTCAAAATAAATATACTCTGTGCTTTCTTCTGCAACGGCCATATAGATTGAAAAACTATCGGCTGAAAATGTTACAGCGCCGTCTTCCGAAATCGCACTTTTTACTTTTTCTGCTGTTTTCTTGCCGGTTTTTTCGTTTTCTGCTATATGCTTAACGTCTACTTTGTTGTCAGACTCTCGCTTCGTCGGTAT
>JAZNJV010000102.1:0-21818 GCA_045578225.1 Clostridia bacterium
AAAGAACTTGCAGAAAAAGCAGCAAATGCAAAAAATGACGTTCTCGTTTGCCCCCCGTACGTTTGCCTCGACGCAGTACTCGCTGCTGCCAAGGGCACTAAAATTCAGGTTGGCGCACAGAACATGTATTTTGAAGACAAGGGTGCATACACCGGCGAAGTGGCCCCCGGCATGCTTCGTGAAATGGGCGTAACCCACGTAATTATCGGTCACTCTGAAAGACGTGAATATTTCGGCGAAACCGATGAAACGGTAAACAAGAAGGTTTTGAAGGCTCTCGAAGCCGGCCTTTGCCCCGTAATCTGCTGCGGCGAAACGCTCTCGCAGCGTGAAGACGGTATCACCATCGAATGGATTCGCATGCAGATGAAGAAGGCTCTTAAGGACGTTCCGGCAGAAGCTGCTGCTTCTCTCGTAATTGCTTACGAACCCATCTGGGCCATCGGCACAGGCAAAACCGCTACAAACGAACAGGCAAACGAAGTTTGCGCTGCAATCCGCGTTCTCGTTTCTGAGCTTTACGGCAAGGAAGTATCGGACAAAATCCGTATCCTCTACGGTGGCAGCGTAAATGCCGCAAACTCCGCTGACCTCTTCGCTATGAGCGATATCGACGGCGGCCTCGTTGGCGGCGCAAGCCTTAAAGCTGACGATTTCACCGTAATCGCAAACAGCTAATTGCAAAAACAGTATACACACCATAAGGGAGTTTGCGCCTTGCAGACTCCCTTATATAAAAGAAAGGAAGACAAAAATCGTGGATAAACAACTCATGGCACTGATTATTATGGACGGGTTTGCCGCGGCACCTGACACAGACGGCAATGCCATTAAAAAGGCCAATACGCCGAATTTAGACCGCATTTTTGCCACGTATCCGAACACAGAAATCCAGGCAAGCGGTATGGATGTTGGTCTTCCCGAAGGGCAGATGGGCAACTCTGAAGTAGGCCACACCAATATCGGTGCCGGCAGAATTGTATATCAGGAGCTTACCCGTATTACGAAATCGATTGCGGACGGTGATTTCTTCGAAAACGCCGCTCTTTCTTCGGCTATGGAAAACTGCAAGGAAAACAAAAGTGCGCTGCACCTTATCGGTCTTCTTTCCGATGGCGGTGTACATAGCCACATTACGCATCTTTACGGCCTTCTTGAAATGGCAAAGCGCCACGGCCTTACGAAGGTGTATGTACACGCTCTCCTCGACGGACGTGATGTTTCTCCCACCTCCGGCGCCGGCTTCCTCGAAGCGCTCGAAGCGGAAATGAAGCGCATCGGCACGGGCGAAATTGCCACCGTTATGGGGCGCTACTACGCCATGGACCGTGACAACCGCTGGGATCGCGTAGAAAAAGCCTACAAGGTTATGACAAGCGGCAAGGGCAAGAAAATTGAAAACCCCGCCGAATACGTACGTCTTTCCTACGAGGAAGAAGTTACGGATGAATTTATCGTACCTGCCACAACCGAGGCCGGAAAAATCGAGAAAAATGACAGCGTTATTTTCTTTAACTTCCGCCCCGACCGTGCCCGTGAAATTACCCGTGCCTTTGTGGATCCGGAGTTTGACGGCTTTGCACGTAAATTCTTCCCGCTTACCTATATTTGCATGACGCAGTATGATGCGACCATGCCGAATGTAGATGTGGCTTTCAAACCGGAAAAGCTTACAAACACCTTTGGTGACTATATTTCGGAAAAAGGCTACACACAGCTGAGAATCGCCGAAACGGAAAAATATGCCCACGTTACGTTCTTCTTTAACGGCGGCGTAGAAAAAACGGCCGAAGGCGAAGACCGCGTGCTTATTCCTTCCCCGAAGGTTGCCACCTATGACCTCATGCCCGAAATGAGCGCGGTAGAAGTAAAGGACGCCGTTCTCGCCCGCCTCACGGACCAGGATGTCATTATCTTAAACTTTGCAAACTGCGACATGGTTGGGCACACGGGCGTATTTGACTGTGCCGTACGTGCTGTGGAAACCGTGGATGCCTGTGTGGGCGAAGTAGTAGATGCCATTATCGAAAAAGGCGGCATCGCACTTATCACCGCTGACCACGGCAATGCTGACTGCATGTATGCAGAAGACGGCAGCCCCTTCACCGCACACACCACAAACCCCGTTCCGCTTATCGTAGCCGGTGCCGGCGATGTAAAGCTTCGCGAAGGCGGCCGCCTTGCCGACATTGCGCCGACAATGCTGTCCCTCATGCATCTCGAAAAGCCGGCTGAAATGACAGGCGAAAGCTTAATTTTAGCCTAAAAGGTAGCTTTATGCGGTTATGCTCCGCTTTCCATTGTTTGCGTGACCGTCTCGGTATGGAAAACGCCATCAACACGATGGCCGAGGACGGGGTTGATGACTCACATGCGCTATCAACCGAAAAAGCGTTGCCGCGGCACGCTTTATGACAAATACAGGAAAGCACAGTATCAGTAAAATAAAGTAACAAAAAAGAGGATGTATTTTACATCCTCTTTTTGTTTTCTATTTTTCTTCCGCTGTCAGAATCTCTAAAAGCGCCTGATACGTTTTCTCAGGGTTTTCCCGAAATCTGCGGCATACTTCCTGTGCCGTTTCCTTCGCCCCCACACTCATGCGGATATCGAGAAGCGGAAAGCCGCTTTCGCGTATCGAAAGCTCCGCCGCATACGAAAGCTCGTTTAGTGGGCGGTAGGAAGCCGAAATATCCGCCGCATTTCGCTCCCGTTTTTTATAGGCGCGAATCGTAGTGAGTAGCTTCTCACGCACAGATACAGGGATTTTTTTGATATACGTCGTGTAAGCATCTTCCCCGTGATGGGTTAGAAAATACAGGCGTAACCCATCCTGAATGTCAATATCCACAAGATTCGTTTCCACAAGCTCGTCAAGATACTGCTGCATGGTGAAATAATCCACGAATTCATAGTCCATGAAAATATCGGTAATCTGGCCGTTGTCGATCGCCTCGCCATAGTTTTGTATGATATACAAAATGATGAGCTTTACCTCGCTCGGCTCTGTAAAAGTGTACATCAGCGCATGCTCCTTATATCGGTACCGTAAAAATACAGCGTTGTAAAATGCCCCAAAATGCGGGAAACCATGCGGTTTGAATACACGCGCTCAATATCCCGAAGCGAGAGATTTGTGCTGATAATCGTGCTTTTCTCCGCCAAAATACGGCTGTTGACTACATGGAAAATATCCGCATCGGTCATGGCGTTTATAAATTCTGTACCTAAATCGTCAATAATTAAAAGCTCCGCTTTAAAAAGCTGCTCTTTTAAAAGGCTGTGTGCATCGCTCTCGCCACGGCCGAAGCGTACGTCAGAAAGAATTTCCGTAATCTGCCCGGCGCTTTGGTACAAAACAGAAACACCTCGCGAAAGAAGCTGATTGGCAATGGCACTCGATAAAAAGGTTTTTCCAAGGCCGGGGTTTCCGTATAAAAACAGATTATCGGCATGGTTTTCAAAATTATCGGCAAATTCACGACATTCCTTTAAAATCGTCACCATATTTTGGCGCGGCGAATTTTGCATGCCTTCCATAGGCGCATCGGGGTATACAGAAATGTCAAATGTATCAAACGTTTGCTTTTTCAGAAGGTTCCCCATGCCGGACTCCGCATACAAGGCTTCTGACAAAAGCGAAAGATAGCACGCGCAAAGCTTGCCGTCGTGCATGCCGGTATCTTTGCAATGGGGGCATGTGTACGGCACGTCGAGATACGTTTTCGAAAACCCTGCTTTTTCGAGGAGGACTCCCTTTTCTGCGATATACTCGGCCATTTTCTTCTGGTATGCCTCGGCCACCGCTTCGGGTGTGCCCTCACCCTCCCATACGGAGGACAGCATAGAAAGACCGCTGCCGAAAATCGCATCGTCTATCTCCCGAATGCGCGGCACAGCCCTATACACCTCTTCGCGACGGATGGATAGGAGCGCGTCGCGTTTTTGCTTTCGTGTATTAAATTTTTTATTGACCTCGCGAAGGCTCTTCTCATCCATGCTTATTTATCCTTTTTTCCATTGCGCGGCGTTCAATCGCCTCAAAGTCATACACCGCGGATTGTTGGTAATTTATAAAATTGTTGGTTTTCTTAGTACTTGTCTTTTTCGGGGCGGCGGGGGCTGCGTCACGCGAGAGCTCCTCCACCGTCATAATCCCCTGCCTGTGCCAAGACTGCAAGATTGCATTTATGTATGGAAAGGACGCCTGTCCCGTAGATAAAACCGCCTTTTCGTATGCCGTTTTAATAAGCTCCTGCGGCATCTGCATTTCCTCTGTCCACTGGAGAATGTGCGCGTATTCTGTATCAGAAAGGTCACGCCCCGTAATGCCGAACATTCTCTTATATTTTCGGGAAAGTTTCTGGCGCTTATCGGCGTTTTGCAGATGGATTTCTGCCTTTTCTATCGTATCAATGCCTTCGTCTGCCCATGCAATCGCGATTTTTTCGGCATAGCGCATATTGCACTTATCGAGGGCCGCACAATGTTCGAGTAGCATCATGATAACCTCAAGCGGAAGGCGAAGCCAATCGTAAAAACTAAAAAGCGTGGTCGTTTCCGCCGTGCTGAGCGTTTTGCCAAAAACATTTTGGGCATACTCTAACAGCATGGCCATGCGACGGTCACTTGTGACGGCCGCGGCAATGTCCCGCGCTTTATACTGCGGCTTCTCCTGCATCACAGGCGGCTCGGGTGCTTCCATGGTAAGGTCTACAAACTCAATGCCACCCTCGGGGCCTTTTCGAATTACCCCTTTTTTCTCCCAGTACCGCCAAGCACGCACCACGTCCGATTCCAAAATATCAAGCGCTTCCGCAATATGTGCGTTATCCGGCTTTGTGCCCACAGCAAAACAAAGGCGCAGCCCATAGAGGTACACCTTTACAAAAGTAGCATTTGCTTCTGCCATATATTTATCTACGAAGGCGCTGGCCACCGGAAACGCCGGAAGCCCTACGGCGCCTGACATTTTGTAATTTACCATGGTTTTCTCCTTTGGGGAAATCTCCCCTGCGATGTGACGGGCGGCCCTAGGCCGCCCGACATACAGTATTATACCACCTTTTGTTACAGAATGCCAGATTTATTTTTACAAAACGGTTACAAACACATTCTTCTTACAAGGGATAGTGGGAAAAATCTATCCTTCTTCTAAATCTTGCGCTCTTTTGAAAAGGTTTGCTTTTACGAGCGGAATATGGTATACTTTTTTAAGGAAAGAAGGTGTGATATGGATAAACAATCTATCCTTGCAAAATTTGCACAAAGCCAAGAGGACAAGATACTCCTTGCACATATTTTCGACCGTGAGGCCGTATGTATACATAAGAATATACCGGTGGAAACGGATTTCCTAGACCCCAGACAGCAGGCGCTGGTGCTCGCGCTTCGGCCGCATTTTACGGTACCGCCTGTGCTATTTGGTGGCTATGAGGATGCCGAGCGCAAAATGCTTTTCTTTCTGCCGGACTATATGGAAGCGCCGGATAGCGATGCACTTTCCGTCCTTCGCGCGACGCACCGCGATACAAGACCCCTCTCGCACCGCGACTATCTCGGCAGCATTTTAGGCCTTGGGGTAGACCGCGCAGGGGTGGGCGATATTTTAGTAGACGAAGGCGGCGCCCAAATTATTATTCGTGCCTCTCTCTCCGCCTTTTTCCTTACACATTACACGAGCGCGGGGCGCACGGCGCTTTCCGTCTCACTCCAGCCGCTCGAAAGCCTTACGCTTCCCGAAAAAGAGCCTGTATATAAAACCGCTTCCCTCTCTTCTCTTCGTGCCGATGCCGTGCTCGCCGCCGCTTTTTCCGTTTCGCGAACGCTCTCTGCAGAAGCCATACGCACAGGGCGCGTGTATCTCAATAACCTGCCGCTTACAAAAGGGGATAAACTGCTCGAAGTGGGCGACAAGCTCCGCTGGCAGGGAAGGGGCAGATGTATCCTCGAGGAAACAGGCGGATACAGCCGAAAAGGCAGGCTTTTTGTCACCTTCCGCTTTTGAAATATGGAAATTTTGAACAATTTGTAAAGAGGCTATAAACAAACCGAAAATATCCCGTCGCGCTTCTTGACAGACGGGATATTTTCATATAAGCTGTGCCTTGTGATACATCGTAGGAGGTTTGTATATGAAAATTCTATCCATTTTTAAAGATATGCCCAGAAAGCGCCGCCTCATTCTTTTGGCAAGCATTCTCCTTCTCTCCATTGCGGTGCTTTCCCTCGGGCGCGCCTTTTCAAAGGGCAAAACGGGCGAACGAAGCCGCGAGGTAGAAGTGGTGCGCGGCAATATCGTCTGCACCATTGAGGGCAGCGGCGTACTGGAGGCAAATGACCAGTATACCATTCGCTCACTTGTGACGGGCGAAGTGCTTTCCGACACTTTCGAGGAAGGCGATATGGTAAATAAAGATGACCTTTTATATGTCATCGACAGCACAAATCTCGATTACACCTTGCAAAAAGCCGAGTCCAGCGTTGCGTCGGCACGGCTTTCCTATGAAGAGTCTCTCGACACTCTCTCGCATCAAACGGTAAAAGCACCGATTGGCGGTGTGATTACGGCACTTTCTGTGCGGGAGGGCGATGAAATTGCAAACGGCATGCAGGTAGCGGAAATCATCAATGCCGACCGTATGCTTCTTACGCTTCCCTTTCTTTCGCAAGATGCCGCCTGCATCTCCCCCGGCGCCTCGGCACAAGTGGTTGTGGAATCTGCCCCTTCAGAAGTGCTTACCGGTACGGTAAAGAGTGTTGCGAGCGGCAGCACGATAAGCGCACTTGGTGCCTCTATCACAATGGTGGAAATTCTCGTGGCAAACCCCGGCGGCCTTACAGAGGGCGCCCGTGCCACTGCCTCGGTAGGGGCCTATGCCTGCCATGACGGGGGCACGCTTACATACGAAGAAGCGAAAAAAGTGACCGTAAAAACAGGCGGCACCGTGCGCGCACTCGCTGTTTCTCTCGGCGACCGCGTTACCGAGGGCACTGTGCTTTTCCGTCTGGAAAGCGAAAGCACCGTACGAAGTGCCGAGCGCAGCCGTCTTTCCTATAACGATGCTGTTTTAAATCGCGAAAATACATATGATCAGCTCGAGGACTATCAAATCAAGGCACCGATTTCCGGCAAAGTCATTCAAAAAACCGTAAAAGCCGGGGATAAACTGGAAAGCGGCAGCGGCAGCAACGCCTCCTCCATGGCTATTATTGCCGATCTTTCTGTACTGACCTTTGAAATGTCCGTTGATGAGCTGGATATTGCAAATGTACACGAAGGACAAGAGGTACGCATTACGGCCGACGCCGTAAGCGGCCAGACCTTTACGGGGCATGTGGACAATGTCAGCATTGTAGGCACGGCCACAAACGGCGTTACCTCCTACCCCGTAAAAGTTGTGCTGGACGATGCAGAAAACACAAGCCTGATTCCGGGCATGAACGTAAATGCAACGATTATTACGGAATCTCGCGAGAATGTCCTTGTGATTCCCACCGCTGCGATTTCACGTGGCAATATGGTAACGGTGCGCGGCGATGCCGAAAAAGTACCTTCCGAAAAGACAAAAGAAGCGGATACCGCCGCAGAGCGCGTCGAAGATAAAGCTGCAGAGAGCACCCTTCAAGAAACGGCACCAGACGGGTATCACTTTGTACGCATTGAAACAGGTGCGACAGACGGCACAAGCATTGAAGTTCTCTCCGGTCTTTCGGAAGGCGATGTGCTTTTACTGGCCGCTTCCAAAGGCGATAGCGAAAGTACCGTAAACTTCACACGCGAAGGGGCAGAGGCCATGATGGGCGGTATGCCCATGGGCGGCGGCATGCCTATGGGCGGCGGCATGGGTACGCATCCCGGCGGCCGCTAAAGGAAAGGTGGGCTTTTTCTGATTACCTTACAAGATGTATATAAAATTTATTCGGACGGCGAAACGGAAATTCGCGCGCTGGACGGCATATCCCTCCATGTTGCCAAGGGTGAATTTGTGGCGATTGTGGGTTCTTCCGGAAGCGGCAAGTCTACCTGTATGAATATTATCGGCTGTCTGGATGTGCCTACAAGCGGCTCTTATCTTTTAGACGGTACGGATGTGAGTACCATGCAGGAAAAGGAGCTTGCCTTTGTGCGAAACCAAAAGCTTGGGTTTGTCTTTCAGCAATACAACCTCATCCCAAAGCTTACGATTTTGGAAAATGTAGAGCTTCCTCTTTTGTACCGCGGTATCCCTTCTGCCACGCGGCGCCAAATGGCGATGGAAGCACTCGAGCGTGTCGGGATTGCCGATAGATATAAGAAACTGCCCGCACAGCTTTCCGGCGGGCAGCAGCAACGCGTTTCTATCGCCCGTGCCCTTGCGGGAAGGCCGCCCGTCATCCTTGCAGACGAGCCGACCGGTGCTCTCGATTCCAAAACAGGCCGCGAAGTGCTGGATTTTATGAAAAACCTGCATGCGGAAGGCACTACCATTGTTTTAATTACGCACGATAATGCGATTGCCGAGGAGCTTCCCCGTGTGGTACGCATTTCTGACGGAAAAATCCTTTCCGACAGCGGAAAGGGGGCGAGCGCTTGAATTTCACACAATCCTTTCGCCTGGCTCTCAAAAGCCTTCGTGCCAGCAAAATGCGCTCTTTCTTAACCATGCTCGGCATTATCATAGGCGTTGCGGCCGTTATCATCATCGTGAGCCTTATGTCAAGCCTTACAAACTACGTCATTTCCACATTCGAAGACATGGGCGCAAATCTTATCACCGTTTCCATTTCCGGACGCGGCGGTGGCCGCACGGTAAGTCCTGACGAAATGCAGGAGCTTATGCTCGACCATCCTGAAATTGGCTATATTTCCCCCACAGTCTCCCTATATGCAACTGTAAAAAAAGACAACGAGAATATCACCATGCAGGCCACGGGAGTAAACGAATACTATGATGAAATTAAGCAGATTGATGTGCAGCTTGGGCGCCATCTCTCCTTTGTGGATGTAGATGCACGCTGTAAAAACTGTGTCGTTGGCACATATGTGGTAAAGGAGCTTTTTGGCGAGGAAAATCCTTTGGATAAAACGATTTCCGTCAACGGCTATCCCTTCCGCATTGTAGGCGTTTTAGAAGAAAAGGGCACAAGTAGCGCCAATGGTGCCGACAGCGTACTGCTTCTCCCCTATACCACGGCCAAGCAAATTTCGGGCAGCGCCATTTCTACCTACAGCGTCAGCGCCGCTACGAAAGATACGATAGACGCCGCCAATACAATTTTGGAAACCTTTCTCCTGGAAAAATTTGCTTCCGACGATTATTTTATGCTCCTAGACCAGGCGGCCATCATTGAAGAACTCAACCGCCTAATCGGTATGATGACCACCATGCTTGTCGGCATCGCGGCGGTATCGCTTTTAGTGGGCGGCATTGGTGTTATGAACATTATGCTCGTTTCGGTTACCGAACGAACGCGCGAAATCGGCATACGAAAATCCCTCGGTGCTACGCCTTGGGACATTTTGGGGCAGTTCCTTGTGGAGGCCTCCGTCACGAGCGGTATTGGCGGCATCTTGGGGATTCTTGTGGGCATCGGCGGCGCTTCTGCGGTCGCTTCCCTTATCGGCATGCCGTTTACGCTCTCGGTTCCCTCCGTATGCATCGCCTTTACCGTATCCGCCGCCATCGGCATTGGTTTTGGATACTTTCCTGCAAAAAAGGCATCGCGCCTCAATCCCATCGATGCCCTTCGATACGAGTAAGAAAGGAGTTTCACAGACATGCGAAAAAAAATTTCCGTTTGCCTTTTGGCATGCCTTCTGCTTTTTTCTGCCGCCTCTTCTGTAGCGGCAGAGACGGACGGACGGCTCACGCTTTTAAGACGTCTCGAAATTATGGAGGGGTATGAAGACGGCTCCTTCCGTCTTGAGAACTTCTTGACCCGTGCGGAGTTTACAAAAGTGGCCGTCGCCGCCTCACAAAGCCGAAAACTGGTGTCGACCGCGCTTTCCACCTCTCCCTTTCCCGATGTGCCGCACACGCTCTGGTCGGCCCCGTATATAAAACTTGCGGCGCAAAACGGGTATGTAACGGGGTATCTCGACGCCACCTTCCGCCCCGATGCTACCATCACCTACGCTGAGGCCACGGCTGTGTTTTTGCGTCTTTTAGGCTACCAAAACAGTGATTTTGGTACCGCCTGGCCACGCGGACACATGGAAATTGCAGAGGATATCGGCCTTACAGACGGCATCGTGCTCGACTATGCCGCCCCCATCACCCGCGGCGATACAGTGACCCTTCTGTATAATCTTTTGGACGGCACTGTAAAGGGCACGGGGCAGAAATATGTTTCTCTCCTTGGCTGTACGGCAGAAGACAACGTGGTAATTCGTGCCACCTCGGAAGAGGACACATCCATCTCTTCCTCCAAGGTGTTAACCTCGCTTGGCACCTTTAAGAAGGGGAAGCATTTTTCTTCTGACTGGGTAGGGCGCACAGGCCGACTCTTTGTGGAAAACGGCGATACTGTTTGCGCTTTCGTGCCGAATACACAAACGGTTTCCACCTTCACCGTTACCGATGTTTTAGGCGGCGACCTTCTTTTGGATGACAATATTTATAACTGGGCGGATTCCATGCCTATCTACTATAAATCCGCGGTAACGACATACGGGAAGGCGTACACCGATGCAAAAAAGGGATGCACGCTTACTGTGTTTTATGACAGCGACGGGGCGGCTGCATACGGCCTTCTCCGCAAAACGGCGCCAAAGGATACCGAAGCGGTGTCTGTTCGCACCTATGCTGTATACTCTGTGTTACAAGACGGCGTTATCACCTACAAAAACGGACAAATGGAAAAAGTTACGCTCGCAGACGGCCTTCCCCTCTATAAAGACAGCGTGCTCGCAGGCACCTTCCAAAAATCTGCGCTTCGCATGGGGGACATTCTGCGCGTTGTATATGACGAGGACGGCGATGCCGAGTATATAAGCCTCGATACGGAAGGCGTAGACGGCCCGTACACAGCACAAAACGGCACATGGCAAAGCCGCTTCCCCATAAATGATGCAACCGTAATCATGCGGGATAGCCAAAAAGTATCGGCCTCTGAAATTCAAACACATGATATTCTCTACTATTCAGAAGCGCTCAATATGGTTTTGGCCTATACGGATAAAGTGACAGGCGTATATACGAACGCTTCCCCCTCAAAAGATGCGCCCACCACCGCCAATGTTTCCGGCACTTCCTACGCGATAGAGAGCGTAGAGGCCTTCCATAAGCTTGCGGCCGGCGGCACCTTCGCCTTTGGGGATACCGTAACGCTCCTTTTAGGAAGAGAAGGCGGGATTGCAGACGTTTTGACCCCCGGCGATACGGGAGAGGTAGTCGGCTTTGTGACAGATGTAGGCACGAAGGGCTTTGAAACGGCGCTCGGAGAATCGTACACCGCCTATTTCCTGACGCTCACGCGTCCCCAGGGGCAATCGGTCACCTTTGAAACCGACAGCGAGTATACCTCTCTTTTAAACCGTGTGGTTTCCGTCACGTTCACAGGCGGCAAAGCACGCGCCACCCGTGTAGATACTTCTTCTCTGCTCGGTACGTTTTCGCTCTCCTCACAAAAGCTCGGCAGCGAGTCTCTTGCCGCCAATTTGAAAATCCTGGATACCTACGCGCCCGATCCGTACACAGGCGGCAGCACCGTTTCCGTTTTCCCCGCAAGGCTTGACGGTGTACATATTCCATACGGCAAAGTTTTGTACGCCGCGCGAGATGCGCAAAACCGCATTTGCGAGCTGATTTTAGACGATATGACAGGCGACATGCATGCCTTTGGCGTGGTTACGAAAGCCGCGACCGTCTCCTCGGGCTTGCAGCTTTCCGGCACGTACAGCTACATCATTGACGGCAATACCGGAACGTACCAGACAAACGGCAGTGCCTTCTCTGTCTATTCCGACACGCCTGCGCAGTTTATGTATAGCGGCGGAAGGCTTCATAGCATACAGCCGCTTTCCGTCATGCCCGGCACGATTCGGGAAATCACAAACGGCACGCTTCTCTACGCGGACGGCAGCCGCTATGATATCAGCGAAGCCGCCATCTATACCAAGGTGGACGTGGGGGTATATGTACGCAAAAAGGCAAGCGATATCGCAGGCGGCGATTACACCATTCGCGCCTATTATGACCGCTCTCCCGCGGCAGGCGGTAAAATACGGATTCTAATAGCAACGAAAAAGATAAAATAAAAAATGGCCGGCTCCCAAAAAGGAGTCGGCCATTTTTTATATGTTTTATAATCCCAAGAAGTCCCGCATGGCAAAGCATACGCGCTCGGCCTCTTCGCGGCTGTCCATTTCCGCGAAAATACGGATACGCGGTTCTGTGCCCGAGAAACGGGCGATAATCCAGCCATCCGTTTCAAAGTAAAGCTTAAGACCATCCATATAGCTTACGCGGTCTATCACAACGCCAAGATCCGGCACCGCTTTCTCTACAAAGAGAAGCTTATGAATCTCTGCCTTCTTCTCCTCGGAGAGACCGTAGTCCGTTTCGTACATGGCGCGGCGACCATACTCGCTGTAAATTTCTTCTAGAATTTCGCTGAGCTTTTTGCCCGTAACGCAAACCATTTCTACCAAAAGAGCAGAGGCGAAAATACCGTCTTTCCCGCGGATATGACCGCGAATGGTAAGACCGCCGCTCGACTCACCGCCGATTAGCGCATCTACCTCTTCCATTTTAGCACTAATGTGCTTAAACCCAACAGGGACCTCGTAACACGTTCTGCCAAAGGATTCGGCGATGCGGTCAAGAAGGTGCGTGGTGGCGATGTTTCGTACACTGTCGCCCGACCAGCCCTTATATCTCGTCAAATAATAATATAAAAGTGCGAGAAGCTCGTTCGGGTGGATAAATGTGCCCTTATCGTCAATGATACCGATACGGTCAGCATCCCCGTCTGTGGCAACGCCCATATCATAGCCGCCTTCTACCACAAGGTCACGAAGCCGCGTGAGCGTTTTGGCCGTCGGCGCCGGCAGTCTTCCTCCGAAAAGGGTGTCATGGCGGTCGTTTATCGTATCCACTTCGCATCGCGCCGTCATTAAAATCTGCTGCAAACTCGTTTTGGCCACACCGAACATCGGGTCGAGCAAAACGCGCATATGTCTCTTTTTGATTGCTTCGACATCCACCATCGACAAAATACTGTCAATATAGTCATTCGCAATGTCAAAGTCCTCGATAAGGCCTTCGCGAACCGCCTTGTCAAAATCCATGCGTTTTACTAAAACGCCTTCTTCGATGCGCGCTTCCAAAAGGTTTGTCACGGCTTCTGAGGCATCTCGGCCGCCTTCCGTAAAGACCTTAATGCCGTTATACTCGGCCGGGTTATGGCTTGCCGTTACCGAAATGCCAAATTTCGCGCCAAGGGTTTTTACGCCGTGCATGATCATCGGCGTCGGTGCGGCCTCATACATAAAATATACTTTTATGCCGTTTGCCGCAAACACCTCTGCCGCCCATTTTGCCGCAATGTCTGACAAAAAGCGCCGGTCATACCCAATTACCATTTTATCGCCCGCGGCCGCGCAGAGTTCGTCTGCAATGGCCTGCGAAAGCATAGAAACGTTAGCTTTTGTAAAGCCATCCCCTATGATGGCACGCCAACCACCTGTGCCGAATTGAATCATGTTTGCTTCTCTCCTAACTTTAGAGAATTCCTTTTTAAATAGTATTCTCCGTATGTATGATTATTACCAAATTACAGTTTAGTTTTCTCGTCTTACGCCCTCGTCCTGACAGAGAATCTTGGCAGGATAGCCAAGTGCTTCGATGGCGTTTACAATTTTTTCGCAGTCCTCCGCATAGGCGTATACATACCCGCAGCCGCCACCGCCGCTGCCGTTTATTTTACCGCCGAGTGCGCCGCACGCCATTGCCGTATCGAGAATCTTTTCAATGCGCTCTGTAGAAATGGAAAGCCCGTCTCGCAAATTCGCATGATGGCGGCAAAGCAGCGCGCCAATGGCCGCATCGTCAATCTTTCCAGCGGTGAGAAGCGCCTTAGCCTCGAGAAGGATACGATAATTATCAATCGCGGCCGAAAGCACCTTTTTGTGCGCTGCATCGAGTTTTTCCAAAAGCGGCAACTTCGAGTCGTCCGTAAAATCGCGAACGCTTGTAATGCCATAGTCCCTAAGACTCTCGATTGCTTCGAGCGCGGGTCTCTTTGCATTTCCCAAAACGCGCGTGGTATCCTTCTGCTGACGTGAATCGAACAAAATGAAGCGACCGTGGAGCTTGCCGGACAAATGTTTTACTTCTGTACGCCCCTCGGGGAAAGAGAGATGTACAAGACCGCCAAGGGCGGAAGAGTAATGGTCCATCATGCCGCCCGGCTCCTGAAATTCGGCCACCTCCGCCAAAAAGGCAAGGTGTGCAATTTTTTCAGGATTTTCGGCATCCGGATGCCCAATACCTTCTAAAAGCGCGCGGATGAGTACCACAATCATGGTGCTCGAGGAGCACATGCCCTTCCCTATAGGGATTTCCGAATCCATTTGAATGTCAAACCCCGAAAGCGGATACCCTTCGCGAAGCAGGACGTTTATGGTACTTCGTAAATAATCGCGTTCTTTCACGTATACGATGGGCTCGGAAATATATATTTCATGAATGGCGTAAAGCCCTTTTTTGTTCTCTTCGTTCAATGTGTGAATCGAAGAATCGCGAATCGCAATACGAATAAGGCTGTCATCACGCTTTGCGATTCTGGCAGAAAAACGAAGGTTAATTGCAACGGCAATCACCTCGAGCCCCAAATAATCCAAATGCTCTCCGAAAAGGCACAGGCGGCTCGGCGTGGAAACACGAATTTCCGGACGCATTTTGTGCATCTCCCCTTGCTTTTTCTAAAATAGTATTGTATACTGTAAGTATAGCAGACTTTTTCCAGAAAAGCAAGGAATATCTTCAAAAGCACATCGGCCGCCCCAGAGCGAAACATGCAAAATCCGGAGGGCGCCATACTTTAGTATACAATCGAAAGGAAGAACTTTTATGAGAATCGGTATTATCGGCGCAGGCAATATGTCCACCGCCATTATGAAAGGTCTTATCAAAAGCGGTACTGCCCCGTCTGACATCTTCGTAAGCGACATTTCGGCGGAAAAGCTTTCGGAAGCCGCCACGCTCGGCGTCGGAACGGGCACAAACGAAGAGGCCGCCACTTTTGGCGAAGCGATTATCCTCGCCATAAAGCCGAATATTTTTGAAAAGGCCTTGCCCGCACTTAGCGAACGTACAGAAGGCAAGCTTGTGATTTCCATCGCAGCCGGTAACACCATTTCGTATGTGGCTTCGCTTCTCCCTGCGGCGCGCATTGTGCGCCTTATGCCAAATACCCCGGCCCTTGTGGGCGAGGGGATGACCGCCATTTCCTTCGCGCCGCCCGCCACAAAGGAAGATGCGAGCTTCGTGGAAGAAATGTTTTCCGCACTTGGAAAATGCGTGCAGGTGCCGGAGCATCTTATGGATGCGGTGGTATCTGTCAGCGGCAGTGGCCCTGCCTATGCCTATATGCTGATTGACGCGATGGCAAACGGCGGCGTACTCGGCGGTCTTTCGAAAAAAGATGCGCTTCTTCTGGCGGCACAAACGGTGTACGGTGCCGCGAAAATGGTGCTGGAAACCGGCACACACCCTTCTGTGTTAACCGATAATGTCTGCTCCCCCGGCGGCACGACTATTGCCGCGGTGGAAGCGCTGGAGCGTCTTGGCTTTCGTGCCGCTATTTTAGAGGCGGAAAGAAAGTGCGCTGAAAAAAGCGCGGCGCTGAAAAAGTAAAACTTCTGCATACCGCCCATCGCTTTTGCATACTGTAAGAGCGGAGGGGATGTACAATGCAAATAAAAGACAGGCTTTTATATATCGCCATGCCGGCGGCGCTTTTTGCGGGGATTCTTCTCGGCGCCACCTTTGCCTGCCGCACGGATACCGGTGTGCTTTTCGGAGCGGCAAAGGAAAGCTTCGCCTCTGCTTCGCTCTCTTCGGACAGCTTCGTGCATGCGCTAGTGCAAAATCTTTCGTTCGCGGCACTTTTATTTTTCCTCGGCACAACGGTTTTGGGGCCTTTCCCCTCTGTCTTTTTACTCGCCGCACGGGGATACGCCGTCGGTTTTTCCGTCAGCGCGCTTGTATCTTCATTTGGACTACGCGGGTTTTGTGCGGCCGTTTGCGGCATTTTCCCGCACACCGCTCTATACATACCGTTTTTTTGCCTACTCGCGATGCACGGCGCCCGCTTTTCCGGGCGGCTCCTTCGGCGTGACACGCATAAGCCCGTGCATTTTCCCGGATACATATTTTCTTCCCTTATCCTGACGCTTCCCGTTCTTTTGGGATGCTTTTGGGAAGGGTATATCTCAGCTCCCCTGCTTCGTGCAATTTTAGGGGCGCATGTGTAAAGGAGATGTCCTTTTGAAGGCTTTTTCTGCATTCTTAAAACGAAAAAAGAAACTTTCGGAAGCTTCCATCACGTCATATGTACGGGATGTGAGGCTTTTTTCTGCTTTTTTGGGGAAAGACCCTGCAAGGGCTTCTAAAAAAGATGTACGCGCCTACATTTTGCACATGCAAAGCGAAGGGCGCAGTAATGCCACTGCCAGGCGCGCGCTTTCTTCTCTGCACGCCTATTTTGGATATCTCGTCTCCACCGGCAAATGTAAACTGGACCCCACAGAGCAGGTTCCGCGTCCGGCGTACAGCCGAAAGCTCCCTGTTATTTTAACGCCCGAGGAAGTGGAACGGCTTTTGCTCGCGCCGAAAGGGGACACGCCTCTCTCTCTTCGCGATCGTGCGCTTTTAGAGCTTTTATATGCTACGGGGATTACCGTTTCCGAGCTTTTAAGTCTGAACATAGAAAATATAAATATACGCAGCCGTACGCTTCTTCTCCGCACGCCTTCGCGCACGCGCGCACTGCCGTTCGGCAGGCCTGCCGCGGCGGCGCTTTCGGAATACATCAAAAATGCCCGTCCGCTTCTTTTTAAAGGGAGCGGCGAGGTGGCGCTTTTCGTGAGCGCAGGCGGCGGGCGTATCACGCGGCAAGGCGTTTGGAAGCTACTGAAAAAGTACCGCGCGATTGCAGGCATTGACAAAGACGTAACGCCCCACATGCTTCGCCACTCGTTTGCGGCGCATCTCCTCGAACGCGGGGCGGACACCGCTTCCATCGGGGAGCTTATGGGGTTTGAGGACGCGGCTTCCACAGCCATTTATACAAAAATACAGGAAAATAAAATTTTAGATATTTATCAAAAAGCGCATCCGCGCGCAAACTGAAGGGATGAATTGCACGTATGCAGATGTACGACATCATTGAGAAAAAAAGAGACGGTCATATGCTTTCCCGCGAGGAAATTGCCTTCTTTATCGAGGGTGTAACGTCGGGGCGCATTCCCGACTATCAAAGTGCTGCGTTTCTTATGGCCGCCTTTCTCCGCGGTCTTTCTGCGGAGGAAACGTTCGCCTTAACCGATGCGATGGCGCATTCGGGCGATATGCTCCCCAAAATGGAAGACGCGGTGGATAAGCACAGCACCGGCGGCATTGGCGATACGACCACGCTCGTGGTGTTGCCGCTTGTAATGGCGGCAGGAAAGAAAATGGCCAAAATGTCGGGGCGTGGCCTCGGCTTTACGGGCGGCACGATTGACAAGCTTTCTGCCATTCCCGGCTTTCGCACAGAGCTTTCCTATGCGGAATTTCAGAAAAACCTTGCGGAAATCGGCGCCGTTTTAGCATCGCCCGACAAAAAGCTCGCGCCGGCCGATAAAATTTTATATGCCCTTCGCGATGTGACGGCCACGGTGGACAGTCTCCCCCTCATTGCCGCCAGTATTATGAGCAAAAAACTCGCCCAAGGCGCCGGAAAAATCGTGCTCGATGTAAAATGCGGCAGCGGCGCTTTCACGAAAACGGAAGAAGACGCGCGCGCACTCGGGCGCATGATGGTGGAAATCGGCAAAATGGCAGGGCGCGATACGTCCGCGCTCATAACGCGTATGGACGCACCGCTTTCGCCTTCGGTTGGAAATGCGCTTGAGGTGATAGAGGCAATCGAAACCCTCAAGGGAAAACGCGGCGCACTTTTAGAGGTTTCCCTTGCGCTCGCCTCGCTTTTGACCGATAAAACAGAAGCCGCGCTTTTCGAATATATTGAAAACGGTACGGCGCTCGACGCATTTTCCCGTTTTGTTGGTGCACAAGGCGGCGATACGCATATTATCGAGGACTATTCCCTCTTTGCAAAGGCTTCCTTCCAAAAGGACATTGAAATTTTGGAGGACGGCTACATTATGAGCATGGATGCCGCAGCTATTGGAAATGCAGCGCGCATTTTAGGGGCCGGACGGCTTACGAAAGAAGAGGAAATAGACCCCGCCGCAGGCCTTGTGATGCACAAAAAACCGGGGGATGCCGCACGCGGTGCCCTCTGCACGCTCTATACCAATACCGCATCCGCACTCTCTGAAGCGGAAGCAAAAATCCGCGCCTCCATATGCATCGGGCAGGAAAAGCCGCGCGAAAAGCGCATAATTTTAGAAAGGCTTTCATAGGATACTACCAAAAACGGCAAAAGCCCGTCTTTTGCCCGATGGAGGTTTGGTTTCCTTTGAAAATATGTCTTTCCCTTCTTCTCTCGGTGCTGCTTCTCTTTTTCGCCTTTCTCCCTGTTTTGGCAGAGGAGCCTGCACTCACGGTCAATGCAAAAGCTGCCATTTTGATGGAAGCTTCCACAGGGCGTATCTTGTATGAAAAAAATATAGACGAAGCCTTTCCCCCTGCTTCCGTCACGAAAATTATGACGATGCTTCTTACGATGGAAGCGATTGAACGGGGGCAGATTTCGTACGATACGATTGTAACGGCAAGCGAAAATGCAAAACGGATGGGCGGCTCCACCATTTTTCTCGACACGGGCGAAAAAATAAGCGTGTATGACCTTTTAAAAGGCATTGCCGTCGCTTCCGGAAATGACGCCTCGGTGGCGATTGCGGAGCATCTTGCCGGCAGCGAAGCCGAATTTGTGCGGCAGATGAATGTACGCGCTCGCGAGCTCGGCATGGAAAACACGAATTTCGTCAATTGCAACGGACTGGACGCAGAAGGGCACAAAATGAGTGCCAGAGACATTGCCATTATGAGCCGCGAGCTTATAAAACATGAGAAAATTTTTGAATTTACGACAATATGGGTCGATAGCCTTCGTGACGGGGAGTTCGGCCTTGCAAACACCAATAAGCTCATTCGCTTTTACGAAGGGGCAAACGGCCTGAAAACGGGGTCCACGGACGAGGCTCTCTACTGTCTTTCCGCCACGGCAAAACGCGGCGACATGCAGCTCATTGCGGTTATTATGGGTGCCCCCACAACGGCTGAGCGTTTTGGCGGCGCGCGTACGCTTCTCGATTACGGCTTTGCCACCTTCGCCCTCTCGCGTACCGAGGATGTGGAAACGCCCGTACAGTTGGCCGAAGTGGAAAAAGGTGCTAGAGATACGGTGCCGCTTTGCCTTGCGGAGCCTTTTACCGCACTGTTAGAAAAATCGAAAACGGGCGAGGTGGAAACGCGCTTTGAAGTTTCAACGCCGCTCACGGCGCCGCTTCACAAAGGTGACATAGCCGGAAAAGCCACTTTTTATCTCGGGGAGACGTGTCTTGGGGAAGTGCCGCTTCAGGTAGCGGAGGATGTCCCTAAAAAAACGCTCGGGCATATTCTAACAGACCTTCTTGCCCGGTGGTGTGCCGTTCTATAGAAGGCCGCCAAATATGAATTTTTTATAAATTCACTTGTACTTTAGAGGCGTTTCTGGTATACTGATTGCAAACAGATTGTAAACTACAAAGGAGTTTTATATATGGAAAAACAAGCACATAAGACCAGCATCGGCGGGCAGGCGCTTATTGAAGGCGTTATGATGCGCGGGCCGCGCACCACTGCCATGGCCGTTCGTAACCCCGAAGGCGAAATTATCCTTGAAAAATGGCCAACGCCCGGAGGAGATCGCGCCAAATTCTTAAAGCTTCCCTTTATTCGCGGCATTTTCAACATGGCCGATTCCCTGCGTTTTGGCTACAAGTGCCTCATGCGCTCGGCTGAAATTGCAGGTCTTGAAGAGGAAACAGAGGAAAAGGACGAAAAGAAAGAGGCGTTTCTTATGAACGTACTGATGGTTGTGAGCGTGCTTTTGGCCGTTTGCCTCTCAGTGGGTCTCTTCCTCTACCTCCCCGCCTTTTTATTCCGCCTTTTGGGAAATGCTGTGCCGGCACTGGATAACAGCGTTTGCCGCGCGATTTTTGAAGGTCTTATTCGTATTGTGTTATTTGTGGGATACATGGCGGCCATGCTTCTCATGAAAGATATCCGCCGCACCTTCATGTACCACGGTGCGGAACATAAAACGATTTTCTGCTATGGGGCAGGCCTTCCGCTCACGGTGGAAAATGTGCGAAAAATGCGCCGTTTTCATCCGCGCTGCGGCACCTCGTTTATGATTTTGGTGCTCCTTGTGGGGATTGTGATTTCTATGTTCATCCGCGTGGATGCACCCCTTCTTCGCACGCTTATTAAGCTTTTGACGCTTCCCATTGTGGTAGGCGTAGGCTATGAGCTTATTAAATTTGCAGGGCGGCACGATAACGCCTTTACCCGTTTTATTTCGGCACCGGGCGTATGGCTTCAGCATCTTACCACCATTGAGCCGGACGACGGACAGATTGAATGCGCCATCGCCGCTATGGAAGAAACGCTTACAGGCAATCGGGAGGACGACGCATGGTAATCCGCTCGCTTCTCTCCGCCGCACCTATCGAGCGGCTGGACGCTGAAATTTTACTGGCGCATGTCCTCGGCCTTTCGCGCGAAAAGCTTCTCTTTATGTACAATTCGACCGTCGCGCCGTCTTGCGCGGCGGCTTTTTCTGCGCTTTTAGAAAAACGCCTTGCAGGGTGCCCCGTGGCGTACCTTACGGGGGAAAAAGAATTTTATTCTCTTCCCTTTTATGTAAACGAACACACGCTCATTCCGCGCCCCGATACGGAAACACTTGTGGAGTGGGCCATACCGCATGCGAACGGTGCGCGCATTCTCGACATTTGCACAGGCAGCGGCTGCATCGGGATTGCCACAGCCAAAGAGGGAAAAGCGAAAGCGCTTACCCTTTTGGATATTTCAAACGAGGCACTCGCGATTGCAAAAAAGAATGCAGACAGACACGGCATACCTGCCGCCGTATCCAAAGCCGATATTTTGCAGGACTCTATCGAAGGGGAGTTTGACCTTATTTTGTCTAATCCCCCGTACATTGAAACGGACGTCATCCCCACGCTTTCGAAAGACGTATGTGCCTTTGAGCCGCATCTTGCGCTCGATGGCGGAGAGGACGGTCTTCTTTTCTATCCTGTCATTATCCAAAAGGCCGCCGCGGCGCTTCGCGCGGGCGGCTGGCTCGGGCTTGAAATCGGATATACGCAAGGCGAAGCCGTCTCCAAAATGCTTTTACGCGACTTTGAAGAAGTCTCTATTTTATATGATCTTGGGCAAAACGCACGCGCCGTGGTAGGGCGGAAAAAGAGCATCTCGAAAATTTGACAAAGGGGAAAAGATATGATATACTGCATGGTAAGGTGGTGCAGTATCCTAGTCAGGATGCCGATTCCCAGGACGGGCCTAAAAATCCGTAGAAGGGCATATCGATGAAGTTCCTGGTGTTGGCTTTCGATGCCAGTCGGGGGTCGATGCTGGGGGTTAAGGTTTAGG